>JAHDEQ010000131.1 GCA_020628755.1 Saprospiraceae bacterium | reverse complement strand
TGTACTTTTAGCGTTAAATTTGTAGATGTTACGTGAATGTCCTGTCAATTTTTAACCTTATTGCTTTCCTAAACTTGCGGGTTAGCCTACGATAGAAGCTAAGTTTAGTAAAGCTGAACATCAAAATGAATCTCCCCGATGCAAGCATCGGGGTATCACAGCCCTCAAAGGCTATGCTTTTTTTGAAAAATGTTTTCCGACCCAAGGGTCGGGGAATTCTTTAGATTAAAAACTTTCAGTTCAATCCAACTCAATTAAACATCTACACGTATATATGAGAAAACTTATACTACCATGAGAGCATTTATTTTCGGATTTGTTCCGTTTTTATGCGTCACTATCTTTGCACGATGGTTTTATGTGTGCAAGGTACACCAACTTTGCGGCGAACAGCCTGTGATAGAAGATGTCATCAAAGAACGTCCTACAACCCTAGACCTGTCGGACGAAGATACGGGCAATATCGTACTCGAAAAATATGAAGAATTTGCCTTTCAAAAAGGAAGTGGCAAACCCGATATGTCCAAAAACAATGAGGTCTTTATTGACGAAGTGGCCAAGTATTTAAAAAAAGAACCTACTAAAAATCTTTCCATAACCGGTCAGTACCTTGAGTCGGAAAAAAACATCAAGCAAGGTTACTACGAAAATTTAGGTCAAGCACGCGCCAACGAAGTGCGCGAGCTCCTACTCGATAAAGGCATTCCAGAAGACCGTTTTGCTATTGACTACGATATAGTAGTCAATGAAAATTTGACCGAACCCATTATTTTTGAAGTATTTAAAAATAATGGAAATGAAGTCACCACAGGTAAAACTGGAAAACCAAACACAAACGACGATCCTCCATTGGTGCGTGAAAGTTTCACTTTTACAAATATGACCTATTCCGATGCCAACTTTGCTTATAATTCTGATGTTTTTCGACCAGGAGAACCCTTCAAACTATATGCCGATTCCGTTAGGGTTTTTCTTTCTAAAAACCCCAGTAAAATATTGACCATCATCGGACATACCGATTTTGTAGGAAGCGACGAGTACAACGACGACTTGGGCAAACGCCGAGCCGAAAGTGCCAAAGCATATTTCAATGGCTTGGGCGTAAGCACCACCATCAATACTGTCAGCATGGGCAAACGCCAGCCCGTTGCCAAAAATGATACGGACCAAGGCCGCCAAAAAAATAGAAGAGTAAATATTAAAATTGAGTAAACCTACGTGTCTAGGTGACTATGTGTTGGTGTGTTTATGTTTTCACACGCACATAGATACACAAACACGCAAACACATATATAATGGAACTATTAAAAGAGTTTTTTTCCAATCCAGCCATCTTTTTTGATGCGATGAATACCGACCAAAGCCATATTGCCTTGATTTTGTGTGGGTTATTATATCTATTAGGACTGTGGACAGGCTGGCTTATTTGGGGTCGTATGGCACGCCGCCGACTCAAAGCGATGCGCCAATTGGAAAGCAAATTCAACAAACTCGATGCCGAACACAAAGTAATGGTGGGTAAGTACGAACAACTATCTACCGAACACGAAACCCTCAATAAATATAAGGAAGAGGTAGAAGCAAGACTTGAAAATGCCGAGCGTGAAAGTCGAGCATTTAAGCAGCAGGTTCTGCAACTCAAAGACGAAAATGTCACTTATCAAACAGATGTAGAGACCTACTTGCGTAAAATTGATGTGATGGATACCCAAGTCCGCAACCTCACGACACACAACACACAATTGCAAGACGAACTTGAAGTAGCGAATAACTCAATGAACTCATTGGCAACTGTACAAAGTGCATTTAACTCGACCCGTGACCGTTTGACAATTGTAGAATCTCGGATTTCGGATTTGGTAGGTCAAAATCAAAACCTTAGAGTTGAGTTGTCTAAAATCAAAGACACCGCACCTGCTACCGCAGGTGCGCTACCCCTAGTCTCGCCAACTACGGATACAAAATCGGAAGAAGATAAAGAAGAGGAAGTTATCATTCAAGCAGAAAAAACAACCGAAAAAGTTAGCAATTCAGCTATTGAAGCACGTCAAGCCATTCAAAATGCAATGGGTTCCAAAATCAAAATGGCTTCTTTAGACGAAAAAGATGATTTACAAAAAATTGATGGAATTGGTACATTCCTCGAAAAACAACTCAACGAATTGGGTTTTTATACCTACGAACAACTGTGCCAGTGGGATAAGGAAACTATAGGCTGGGTAACGCAAGCTATGGAGTACATCCCTGGCCGTATTGAAAAAGACGACTGGAAAGGCCAAGCCTGCAAATTGACTGGTACTACCGACAAAATGCATATCCAAACGCCCGATGAAAATATACCTTTAACCGTCCCTGTCCCTCTTTTTAATAAAAAATCTACGACCAAAAAGGAAACCGATTTAAAAGTAGTAGAAGGGATTGGCCAGAAAATTGAAAGCCTACTCAAAGACGCAGGCATCAATACTTGGAAGGAGCTGGCCGATACAAAAGTAGAATACTTAAAAGAAGTTTTGTCAACGGCAGGCGGGCGTTTTCGTCTTGCTGTGCCTGATACTTGGCCCAAACAAGCCAAAATGGCTGCCGATGGTCAATGGAACGAACTAGACAAATACCAAGACTACCTCGATGGAGGTAAAGAACCTAAAAAATAAATTTTAAAATAACATTTTATGAGAAACTCATTGTATTTATTAATCATCTTATTTTCGGTATCGCTGATTGCTTGTAAGGGTAAAAACGAGCAAGCTTCAAGTCAGCCAAAAGCAACGGCTACGCCAGTTGCTCAGACAAAACCTGAAAAACCAACCATTAAAAAAGCACCCGTCACCGTTACACCAAGTGACGAACGAGACTATCCAGAAATTGTAAAAGACCTTGGCTTTCCGATACATCCCAAAGGCGAAGTAATGAATGTGGGCAATGCTATCATAGAAGGTGATGGTCTATTTATGCGCCTCAATATAGAGGATGGCTTAGACAATTTGATAGGCTACTATGATAAAGGCATGGTAGAAAAAGGTTGGGCAAAAGAAGACCTCAAAATTTTTCAAGGAGCCGACAAAGCACTCCGCTATACCAAAGACGATGTCGTTTGTCGCATTATCATGATTGACGAAGGCAACTACAGCAAAGTCGCCATCAATATGACTAAAAAAGTAAACCCTGCTGACTTCGAAGACCGATAGATACTACATACTTTGTGCATGATGAAGCCCTCTAGTTTAAACAACTAGAGGGCTTTGTTATTTATTCCTTTCAATTTAATAAAAATTAAATCTGTAATTATTTTTTCAATAAAAATCTATTCCGTAATTTTGATGTGATAGAGTTAGAACATGCACCACCCAAAAATCCTATCTTCTGTATTACCCGACACAGGAAAACCATGTTTTCCTTCATACTTAGACTTACAAATTGAGATTTATTTAACCCTCTTTTTACATAAATAATAAAAAAAATAAATTATGAATAGACTAAACAAAATTGGGATATTGACCTTGCTCTTATTTTTTGTGGGAATATCTATGTCAATTGCCCAAACACTTAGTGAGATTCGTACAGATCAGCCTGGAGGTGATAATGACGAATATATAGAAATTGCAGGAATGCCAGGAATGGCTTTGACTTGTACCGTTATTATTATTGGTGATAGCTCTACAGGGCTTAGCGGTGCTATAGAATCTGCTATTGATTTGACTGGAAATGTAATACCTGCTAGTGGATATTTCGTCATTGCTGAAAGTACATTCAGTCTTGGAACTGCAGATTTGACAGCTACATTAGATTTTGAAAATAGTGATAACTTAACTATACTATTAGTTGAAGGCTTTACAGGAGCCGATGGTGATGACTTAGATACCAATGATGATTGTGTACTAGATGTTTTGCCCTGGACTAGCGTCAAAGATGCTGTTGCTTTTGTAGAAAATGTAAACGCCCCTCCTGCAACTGGATCTGATGAGTGTGAATATGCCTCAAGTTTAGGCTTTCCAACTGTTGGTCCTCCTCTACCTCAGCAAATCTACTGGGATGGAACTATGTGGCAAGTAGGAAATAATGATCCTGCGGCTGGAACAGACACACCTGGTGCCGCTAATATGTTTAGTTTAACAACAGGTGTAAACTTCTTTACAAATTATACAGTTAGCGAAGCTGGAGGTACAGCAACAGTTTGTGTAAGCATTACCAATGAAGACGCAACTAATTCAACTGTTGCTACTATTGATGTTTCTGCTCCAGAACCAACACTTGGTACAGATTATACATTAACAGATTCTTTAGGTATGTCTATTGCTGCAACTCCATTTACTGTTACATTCCAAGCTGGTGTTACAGATAATCAATGCTTTACAGTAACTGGAATTGATGATATGATGGTAGAAGGCGATGAAATTGCTACTTTCACATTAACAGGTGCTACTGGAGGTAACATGGCTGCTGTTGGAGCTACGACTACAGCCACTGCTACAATTACAGATAATGATTTTCCCTCATCTACATGTGTTACTCCTGGTGCTTTAGTTATCACAGAAATCATGTTCAATTCTGATGGTAATGAATCAAACGGTGAATATATCGAAATCTACAATACAACGGGCTCAGCTATTAACTTAGATGGCTTCGAATTATTTGATGCTAGTACTACTTTCCATACTTTTACTGGTGGTTTTATGGTTATGCCTAATAGCTATGCTGTTTTGGCAAGAGGTACAGGTGCTGAAACTTGTGTTGCATCATTGCCTGCTGGCTCAGTTTACTTTTTCTCTAGTCCATCTTTGAACAATAGTAGTCCTGAAGTTGTGGGTCTAAGATGTGCTGATCAATCCTTAATAGATCAAGTTGAATATCTAACTTCTGGATTTCCAGGTTCTTCTAATGGTATCGCTATTGAATTAGACGAAGCCAATGCACTTAGTACTACTATGAATGATGATGGTGCCAATTGGTGTTTAGCAAATTCCGCTTGTAATGGTGTAACCATGAATTTTGGTACACCTGGTTCTGCTAATACTGGTTGTTCTGCTGCTCCTTGCAACGCTATGGAAACAGTTTCAGGTATGTCTCCAACATTAGTCGAAGCTAGTGTTTCTATTACAGTTTCTGCTGGTACAACTACTCTTACTGGTAGTACACTTTATGACGCTCCCTGTGTAGAAATCAATGGTGATTTTGATACAGGTACACAAGAGTTTGAAGTACGTACCGTAGGTTGTACTACTTTTACAGGTGAAATTTCTGATGAAGAAAAATAAGCATCACATTTTGATGCTATAAAAATATATAATTGGAATATGTCAGAGGGCGTTTTAGCAGCAATGCTAAAAACGCCCTTCTTTTTTAACTTTGTGTTAATACTTCCTTTTATGAAAAAATTCCTCTTCGCCTCTCTCCTACTCAATATCCTTTTTGCTATTGGATTTTTGTTTATTATCCAAAAATTAGGAGGACTTTCCTATGTTTGGTTTAAAATGAACAACCGAGGAATCACTGGTACTTACGAACATCGAAAAACAGTTTTTGAAATGCTACCCAACAAAAGCGGAGCTATCGTCTTTTTAGGCGATAGCATTACCGAACAATGTGAATGGGCCGAACTTCTTCAAAATAATAATATTATCAATCGAGGAATTTCAGGCGATATGACTGACGGCGTTTTACAACGGCTCCCTGCCATTTTAAAACACCAACCTTCTAAAATTTTCTTAATGATTGGCATCAATGATCTAATTCTACATTCGGTCGAACATATTCTCACAAACTACAAGCAAATTTTACAGCAAATTCAGCAACAAAGTCCCGCTACAAAAGTATATGTGCAAAGCGTATTGCCAATTAATAATAACTTGCGACAAACAAACATGAAAAACAGCGATATTTTGGACATCAATAAAGGCATTCAAAATTTAGCTAGACAATTCGACGCAGAATTTATAAATTTGCATCCTCAATTTATTGACAATAAAGGTCTATTAGACTCTAAATACTCCATTGATGGCATTCATTTGAATGCTAATGGCTATTTAGTTTGGAAAGATGTTGTGTTACCCTATTTATGATTTTTAACAGTCTTGCTTTTCTGGTATTTATTGCCGTATTTTTGCCGCTTTACTTTAGTTTAAAAGGAAAAGCAAGGTTACTCCTTTGTCTTGCAGGAAGCTACTTTTTTTATGGTTGGTGGAATTATTACTTCCTCAGTCTTATTGTTTTCTCAACCCTTATCGATTATTTTGTAGGACTTCGGCTCGAAAACGAACAAAATCAAAATACCCGAAAAAATTTATTGCTGACCAGCATGGTCGTCAATTTGGGCTTTTTGGGTGTTTTCAAATATTTCAATTTCTTTATCGAATCCTTTACCGAAATGCTCCAAGGCTGGGGTTACGAAGGTTCGCTCACTACACTCTCCATCATTTTACCCGTCGGTATTTCCTTTTACACCTTTCAATCGATGAGTTATACGATTGATGTGTATTATAAAAAAATAAAGGTAGAACGAGATTTTATCCGATTTGCCACGTTTATCTCTTTTTTTCCACAATTGGTCGCAGGACCAATTGTACGGGCAAGCGATTTTCTACCACAATTTCAAAAAGATCGCCATTTTGAATGGGATAGACTCACCGCAGGTCTAGGGCAAATACTTTGGGGCTTTTTCAAAAAAGTAGCTGTTGCAGACTCCCTTGCACCATTTGTTGACCAATGCTTTGCCGAACCTGGAGGTTTTTCATCCTTGCATTTGTTGATTGGAATTATCTTTTATTCCTTCCAAATTTATTGCGACTTTTCGGGCTATTCGGACATAGCCATCGGCTTGGCTCGAATACTGGGATTTGATTTTCCTGACAATTTTAAAACACCTTATTTTTCTAAAAATTATAGTGAGTTTTGGACACGATGGCATATCTCTTTATCGAGTTGGTTAAGAGATTATTTATATATTCCATTGGGAGGAAATCGTGGAGGAAGTTTTGGTTCATGGTTTTTTATTGCTCTTTTTATGCTTTTGGCAGTCGTCATGACAGGATGGTTGTGGCTAGGCATTGCCTGCCTAGCCCTCGCAGCTTGGAGCTTTTGGTACAAGCGACAAAGCGACAAACATGAACGTACCATATTTAATTATATGAATCTTATGGTCACGATGCTGCTCGGTGGCTTGTGGCATGGCGCAGGTTGGGCATTTGTCTTTTGGGGCTTTTTGCATGGCTTTTATCAAATAATCCAACGCTTGGCTGGACCAATTTGGAACAAAATGCTCGATGCCATACGAGTACCCAATCTACTGCAAAATGCGATAGCAATTTTGCTGGTTTATTCCAGCACTTGCTTGGCATGGATATACTTTCGTGCCGCCAACGAACCCAACGATTTCCTTACTGCCAATGAGTATATTTTAAAAATAGTAAGTTTAGAAAATTTCAATTTTGGCTCTGTTATCAACAAGTTTTGGGTTGTCAAAGGTTTCCTTTTAATCGGAATGCTTTTGCTTGTAGAAATTACCAATTTGAGATTTACCTATTATAAAATTGTTCAAACCAATCCGATTTTCAGAGTAATCTCCTTTGCCATTTTGCTTTGGTTGATTTCCTTTATGGGTTCGTTTGGAAGTAATTCGTTTATTTATTTTCAGTTTTAAAAAACTTCGTTTTTTAAAACGTGTTCATGTGTTCAAGTATCCACGTGTTCACGTTATATTTGAACACGTGAAGACTTGAATACTCGAACACATGAGCACCTTTAGATTATGAAAAAACTCCTTTGGATTCCGCTTTTGCTTTTGTTAACCTTTGTGGGCGACCGCATAGGCGGCTGGGTATTGAAGCAAGTAGTCGAAAAAAGTCAGTTTCGTTACACTCGACTATACAAAGGACAAGCTGAAGCTGAAGTTTTATTGGTAGGAAATTCGAGAGGGCTTATTTTTTATCAACCTCATATTGAAGCAATTACAGAAAAAAATACATTCAATATATGTTATAATGGAATGCCCATTGACGTTGCACGTAGATTGATTGAGGATTATTTTGAACATTATACGGCTCCTCAACAATTACTTTTGGATGTGACGATGTGCGACCGTTCCAACAATCCTTTGATGGCAGGTTTTAATATGTACACGCCTTATTCCCAAAATCTGGAAGAGTTGATTTTGGACTCCATTCCAAAATCGGGTTATGCAGGCAAATTATCGCACTTGTATCGGTACAATAGTGAAGTTTTTCAACGGACATTGGCTTATATGAATAAGTCTGACGAAAGTTGGACGAATGAACGAGTGATGAATGATTTCTTGGTTGAAGAAGCTAAAAATTTAAAACCTTATCACATTTCTTATGATACTGTTTATTCAGGTGAACTAAGAGCGATTGCGCAATTGTGTCAAGCCAAAGGCACACAATTGCATTTTTTGGTTAATCCTTATTATCCACCTTTTGCTCAAAGCATAAATAATTTAGATTCTATAAAACAAGTTATTCTTGCCGAAACTCAGATTCCTGTTAAAGATTATAGCACTTTATTAAAAGACCATCAATACTTTAGTGATTATCAACACACCAATACGGAAGGTTCAAAAAAATACCTTGATCAACTGAAACTAGATGGCATTTTGGACTAAGCTACTCCTCCAAAAATTCTAGTTTTTCTCTTTTTTTCTTATCTTCGTTGTCGTTTACGAGTACATATTACTACAAAAATATAAACAACAAGCCGTTAAGGAATGTTATTATTTGAGATTATGTACTAAAAAGGCTCATTAATGAGTTCTAATAAGGCAATATAGCCCATTTAATCCTTAAAATTATATAAGTAGATGAGAAGGAAAGATTTCCCAATGGCTTCTGGTAAGTATTATTTTAATATCAAAAACGGACAGAGCAATATTACAATCTCTAGAGACAAAAGACGTGATGCTGAAAATGCTTTCAACAACTATATTTCTGTTGGTAAAACTTGTGAGTGGTTAGGTATGTGGAACGGCAAAAAATTTGAGGATTCTACGTTACCTGCAAAGGCTTCTGTATAAAATATATTAAGAATATACTTCCTGAAAAGTGTTTTGAGTGATACTCAAAACACTTTTTTTATAGCTTAATTTTTGTCAAAAAGTTTTTCTCATTAACAGGATGTTCTACTTTTGCGTTTAGTAATTGACGTAAAAATCATAGTTATGTATAAAAATATAATCCTTAGTTTTTTCCTTCTCTTTCTTACGTTCAATGGTTTTACACAAGTAGATAAAGCTCTCCATCAAATCACAGTGGATGTGGTGTATTTGGCTTCTGATTATTTAGAGGGACGTGAAACGGGGACTCGTGGCGAGCAGTTAGCGGCTGATTATATCGCTAATCGTTTTGAAGAATTAGGTCTTTATCCAATTGGAGATAATGGAACGTTTTTTCAAGAGTTTCCTTTTCGGGAAATACTCGACCCAAACGACGATACTAAAACTAAAGAAGGTATGGGGAAAAATGTCCTCGCCTATCTCGACAAAGGTGCTGAAACAACTGTTGTCATTGGAGGGCATTATGACCATTTGGGCTATGGCAAAAATAGTTTAGGTACTGCTGACAATCGCGCCATACATAATGGTGCAGACGACAATGCCAGCGGCATTGCGGCCATGCTTTATTTGGCCAAACAATTGGTCGAAATAGAATCTAATAATAATTATCTTTTTATTGCTTTTTCGGGTGTAGAAAAAGGTCTCTTTGGCTCAAAATATTATGTTTCTAATCCGATGATGAGTCTTGATAGAGTAAATTATATGCTCAATATGGATATGGTCGGTCATTTGAACAAACAAAATACCATCATCATTAACGGAGCTGGAACTTCAAGGGCTTGGAAGGAAGCTATTTGGGCAATTCGGTCAGATGATATTAGAACCAATTTGAGCGATTCAGGAGTTGGAGCTTCTGACCATACTTCATTTTATTTGCTCGATATTCCTGTTTTGCACTTTTTTACAGGATCGCATGAGGCCAATGGCAAACCAATTGATGATGCTCACCTCATTAATATGGAAGGCATCAAAACCGTTTCGGATTATATGCTACGCTTGATTGCTGAACTAGATAATAAAGGTCGTTTGGATTTTATTGATACCGAAAACAAAGAAGCATCCAAAAGAGGCAGTCGGTACAAAGTTACACTGGGAGTAATGCCCGATTATGTCTTTGCTGACGGTGGTATGAAAATAGATGGAATCATTGCTGACCGTCCTGCTCAAAAAGCAGGGTTTAAAAAAGGCGACATTGTCGTAAAAGTGGGTTCTTACACTATCAAAGACATTTATGCTTACATGGATGTCCTCAACAAATTTGAACCAGGTGACAAAGTCAAAATTGTAGTCAATAGAAACGGAAAGCTAATCAAGAAAAAAGTACAATTTTAACGCATTTTGGGTCTTCTGCGTTTGCCGCCTGGCTTAGTTGGAATACCTCCTTTGTTCATGCGTTTGGCTTGTTGGATAGAACCTCTATTTTTCATTACTTTATCAAATTCAGCAACTTGCATTTTGATTTGAGGCTCTGTAATATTGAGTTTTTTCAAATTATGATAGGCAACTTGTGCTTGCTTCCATCTGCCTCGATTGGCGTGAATACTAGCCAATTGTAATTCGACCATTGCCTTTTCGTTGTCGGTAGGAAGGTCAATAGCTCTGGCTTTTTCGAGATACTCTTCGGCTTCATCTTGCGATTTGCGCTGCATCGCAAGTGTTCCTTTCAATATATAATAAAATGCACGTGGTGTCTTATACAACCAATCAGGTTTCCAAGTCAATCGAAGACGATCTTCGGCCTCTACAAATTGCATTTGTTGAACTAGCTGGCCTGCCGAATTTACTGTTCCAAAAGCAATATAACCTGCCAATAAGATGATTCCTGTTAATAAAAAGGGAAAGGCATACCAAAATCCGTAGGCTAACATTAGGCCGATTCCTCCCAGCAAACAAATAGCAATTAGTGCAAATCGTAAATATATATTTATTGTAAACATAGTTTCTCTTTTTGTGATTTAAGATTGTAAAGATAAGGTTTTTTCTTTTGACTTAGTCCCTTTTTTCGATTTGAAGTACTGTTCTTCATGGCTTGTCGCAGTTTTTCAACTGCGATACCTTAGGTTTATTCTTTGTACAATTCGTTATACATCTAGCAAATCAGCAATTTTTCCTTCCTATACCGAGAACGGGGTAAAAACCCGAAAATAAAATTAAGGTTTTCCCCCTTCGGCATCACTATTCACGGGAAAATCCCCCTTATGATAAATTCGGAAATTTATCCCGTGAACAGTATAAATTATAAGTGCATATTGCATCGTAGTTGAAAACTACGACGAACCCTGTCTTTGATTGTTTGTCTCGATTTGAAGTACCCAATCTTTTATCCATTTTCGGGCTTGATTATCGGTGTGTACCCAACTGCCTGCGTCGAGATGTGAGCCACCTTGCAAGGTTTGCAAGGTGATATCTTTGGATTGGAGGGTTTTTAATTTTTCTATAAAACTAAGAGCAGATTCGTATTCTACCATTCCGTCTTTGTTGCCATGTACAAATAAAACGGGCGTTTCTTGTGGAGAATTTAAGTAATTGATGGGGGATGATTTTGGAAAAATTGTTCTTTTGCGAGGGCCTGTAAAATGACGAAGTGGCGGACTATCCCACATTTTGGATAAATCTAAGGGTGCGCCACACAAAAAGATACCCGAAAATTGGGCTGTTTGCCAGCCCAATGTGACCAATTGAGTTTGGTTGTACAATATATGAGCGACCAAATTACCTCCTGCCGACATTCCTCCTAAAATGAATTTGGTGTTCCAACGGTTTTCTTTTTGCAAAAGCTCTTTTATATGCAATAAAGTCGCATCAACATCGGCTCGGATATGCTCATAATTGTGTTTGGGACATGGACGATAAGTGGGCATGATGACTTCAAAACCCAAGTCGGTAAAGACTTTGCCGTTGGCTTTGAAAAATTCGGGTGTTCCATATCGCCAACCACCTCCATGATAATATATGATAATGTGATTGCGCTTAGGAGTAGTATTTGCGGGCTTTAGCCAAAGGTAATATTGACGTTTGTGTTGACCATAAAAATATTTTTTCAACTGAATGCTTCGAGTAGGAACTAAGGTTGTACGCAACCAATAAATGGGCAAATACAAGCCTTCTTGTATGGGATTGCCTTTCGGAAAAAAATGAGCCAGAAAAAGGTAAATTAAAAATAGAGCAATGCAATACAGCATTTTTATTGCAAGATAGGTAATATATACCGAGAACGGGGTAAAAACCCGAAAATAGAATTAAGGTTTTCCCCCTTCGGCATCACTATTCACGGGAAAATTATCCTTAGGAAAAATTCGGAAATTTATCCCGTGAACAGTATAAAAAGTAGCTCAAACTTTAGTGTGTTAATTCACACACTAAAGTCTGTAGCACTTACCTTAATTTTGAGCAACAACCTCAAATTTTCGGATGGCTTTGCCCGAAGGATAATTGACTTCTAAGAAA
>JAHDEQ010000130.1:7871-12613 GCA_020628755.1 Saprospiraceae bacterium | reverse complement strand
AAGAGGTAATTCCATTTGATAAGAATCAAATGAGCGATAGATAACATCGTGTATATAACGACGAGTTTGGTAAGAAAAGAGCTTTGTATTTTTGGTAGAAGGGTGGATGCGATTGGATAAGAAAATATAAATGAGTTCTGAATCAGGATCAACCCAAACGGCTGTACCCGTAAAACCCGTATGGCCGTAGGTGTTTTTGGAGACTTTTTTGGAGTAAGAGGCTTGCGTTGTTGATCGGGGCTTGTCAAAGCCCAAACCTCTCCGACTTCCTTTTTGCCTACTTGTAAATAAGTCAATCGTTTCTTTATCGAGATAGCTGCGATTGCCATATTGCCCTCCGTTCAAAAGCATTTGATACAAGACGGCTAAGTCTTCAGCATTGGAAAATAAACCAGCATTGCCTGCAACACCTCCCAACAAAGCAGCCGACTCATCATGCACGTAGCCGTGCATGATTTGCTTGCGCCAATAGGAATCATAAGCCGTTGGAACGATCTCTTTTTTAGAATATCGTTGAATAGGATTGTACATCAAACGACTCAAATTCAAGGAACGATAGAAGTTGGCATATAAATATTTGTCTAAACCTTGTACTGTTTTTTCTTCAATCACTTGTTGAAGGATATTAAAATTGACATCGCTATAACGGTATCTTCTGGATTTATAAGGTTTTAATTTTAGAACCTTTTCATTCATTTCTTGCTTGATGCCATCTCTCAAATATAGGTTGTCAGCTATTTGCTTTGAATAATTGAGTCGAGGTTGAGAGCAGAAGTTTTCGTTACAAATCTCATATTTATCCAAACTTTTTCGCTTGATAAATGGATAAACAGGCATATTAGCCTGAATGCGTGAATAATGCGTAAACAGCTTTTGTAGAGTAACTCTGGCCATTCGATAATTGCGACTCAGGTCAAAATACTGACTCAATTGGTCTTCCAAATTGAAATTATTTTGTTCATACAATTTCATAGCGGCCAAAGTCGTCCCTGTGATTTTGGTCAGTGAAGCAAGGTCATACAAATGATGATTTTTGACTTCTTCTAATTTGTTGTAAGTATGATACCCAAATGATTTGTTGTAAACGATACTCCCATCTTTGACCACCAAAACCTGCGCTCCAGGAATGGCTTTTTTACGAATAGCCGAATTGACGTAAGCATCAATTCCTACCATTTTGACAGGGTCAATGCCCAATTCTTTTGGTTGAGCATAATTGAGTCGGGTGACGGGCGTTTTGAAAGATTGTTGAAAAGGCAAATACGAAGCCAGTGCTAGAGGCAGTTTGCCTATAGCCGTACGACCTCCAAAAAGCAACTCTGCTACATATTGTTCAGTGGGTTTATTTTTTTCAAAAACTTGTACCGAACTCACTTTATCTGAAAACAAAGTCAAATTGTGAGGATTGCCAAAATTGACCAAAATGATTTTGGATTCATTAGCCAATTCATTAATGGTATAATAAAGTGCTTTATCTTTTTGGGCATCTAAATCTTCGTTGAGGACTACTATTTTAGTACCATTATCTTGGGCTCGAAGTTTTTGCATCCCTTGGTTGGCTTCGGCTTTTTTTGAAAAAAGCCGAGCTGCTACAGTTTGGTTTTGTGGGGCTTTTTCTTTAGACCAATCAATTTTATACAAGGTTGTCAAACCATATTTTTTCATATAGTGTTCAAAGGTTTTCAAGTCCGTACTTGCTGTATGAAAAACTTGAAAATCTCGATTGTAGGTATAATTAAAAGGTAAGGCTTGATAATTATTGGCTAAAATAACAGATTGCTGATACAACTGTTGCACATAAAATGGATAATGTTCATTTAAAATAATGTCTTGTGCTTTGGCTTCGTCAATTTGGAGGTGGACTGGGCTTTTTTCAAAAGCCCATGTTTTTGCTTTTAGTATTTTTTTGACTTTTGCATCCAAATCAATAGCAGATAGTTGACCACTTTGATACAAATTTTCTAATTGCTGAAAGGCCGATTCAATATCTTCTTTGATTACAAAAATATCTACACCTGCATTTAATAAACGCTCGATAGATTTTTCGGAGTTGACTTCATCTATAATTAGACCTTGAAAACCCAATACCTCGCTCAAATGAGTTTGGGCAAACCCTTTCGTTTGTACCTTATCATTTTGATAAATAGCATCGCCTAATTTCCAGCCAGCGATTCCGTACATATTGAGCCCAAGGGCAGATTGATACTCGTTTTTGGCGGCTGTCGTTTCGCTAGAAGGGCTTACAAATTGAGCAAATTCATCGCCAATTGATAAGATATTATTTTGATGCAAATTGTTGAGCAATCGTGCATTGCGCAGATAGCGAACCTTATAATTTTGTTCAAATTGATTATTATAGTTCTTTTTTGAATTGCTTTGCGAAAGATGATTGGCGGCCAAACTAAAATGAATACCTAAAGTTTGACATTGTTGTATATAGAGTTGAGAGAGGTCATTTTGTATGGAGTCATTGGCAATTGAAGCGATGCTTGCAGGATTTGGAAAAGGTACAGCATCTGCAAATTGATTGCACAGACTAACTTTTTCTTCTGTTCCAAATAGGAGAGGAGTCGAAGCCAGTTGCTGGCAATTTTGACTAATACGAATATAGTCATCTAGGCTTTGATTTTTTAAAATCATACCGCCAAATAAACCTTCGTGGGCCAAGTCATATAGTTTGTCTTCTTTGCATTCTTGGAGTTCGTTAATTTTCCAAATCAGCAGATGACTCAATTTTTCTTTTAGAGACATTTGTTGAATGATGGCTAGGACTCTACTATCGTCTTTCTCCAAAAAAGGTATATTATATGAGCGTTGATTTTTTGATTTGGTGTCGGAGGCTAGAGTATTTGAAGTGAAAGAGCTTGTAGAAGTAGATACAATTTTATTGGCTTTGTCCTGACAGGCAGAAAAAGCGAAGATTAGTATCCATAAAAAAACAAGGCTCCTTAAAGACATTAGTATGTTTGTGTAGAATTTATCAATTCAACATTTAGCTTGTTTTCTCGGAAGGTATGTTTTGTGCTAATGTATGATTTATTGAAACTAATAATTGAAAATCAAAAATCGTGTCAATAAACGCTAACATTGGTTTTTCAAGAAAAAACCTTGAAAAAAGGAAAGAAACGGTGATTTTTTGACAGAAATGAGGGGAAAATTTAAATAGTATATTCTGTTTACTTATAAAATTCTCTAGTCACAAGTTATTGTTTTTTTTGTAAAAATCCTACTATATACATATAAAAAAAGGTCAATTGAAGAATCAATTGACCTTTTTAAGAAACTTATTTTGGATTATTTTCCTTTTAAAACCTCACGAGAAATAACCAATTTTTGAATTTCGGAAGTTCCTTCTCCGATGGTACACAATTTGGCATCTCGATAATATTTCTCTACAGGGAAATCTTTGATATAACCATAACCGCCATAAATTTGTACCGCATCTTCGGCCACACGGACAGCAATTTCGGAAGCATAATATTTGGCCATTGCCGAAATCTTAGTCACTCTTTCGTGATTGTCTTTCATCTCGCCCGCTTTGCGGAGGAGCAATTCGGCAGCTTGGATTTGAGTCGCCATATCAGCGAGTTTAAAACTGATACCTTGAAATTTAGAAATAGATTTTCCAAACTGCTCACGTTCTTGAGCGTACTTGACCGATGCTTCGTACGCACCTTTGGCAATTCCCATTGCCAAAGCGCCGATTGAGATACGACCGCCGTCCAAAATTTTCATCGACTGAATAAATCCTTCGCCCACTTGTCCTAAGATTTGACTTTTATGAACACGACAATTTTCAAAAATCATTTCTGCCGTTTCAGAAGCACGCATTCCGAGTTTATTTTCTTTTTTACCACCCGAAAAACCAGGAGTTCCACGTTCTACCACAAAAGCTGTCATACCATGACTATCCAAAAGTTCACCTGTACGGACAATCACAACAGCAACATGACCACTTTTTCCGTGTGTGATAAAATTCTTAGCACCATTAATAATATAATAGTCTCCATCTTGCTCGGCGACACATTTCATGCGTCCCGCATCGCTTCCTGTATTGGGTTCGGTAAGTCCCCAAGCCCCAATCCATTCGCCTGTAGCGAGTTTTGGAAGGTATTTTTGTTTCTGTTCTTCATTACCAAAAGACAAGATATGATTGGTACACAAGGAGTTATGGGCAGCTACTGAAAGTCCTATTGAACCACAAACTTTTGCGATTTCTTCAATAACCGTAATGTATTCTTGATAACCCAAACCTGCACCTCCATACATTTCAGGAACTAAAACACCAAGGAAACCATACTGTCCCATTTGGTGAAACATATCCATCGGAAAATGTTGAGATTCGTCCCATTCCATTACGTGTGGACGAATGTATTGCTCGGCAAAGTCACGAGCACTATCTTTAATCATTTGGAGGTTTTCAGCAGTCATTACTTCCATGTCAATCAAATATTTATTTGGTGAGAAATAGTTAGTTAAAATTAAATTTTGAAAAATCGGCTAAATCCAAAAAATAGTTTAAAACGGGAATTTAAAGATACAGTTTTTTTGCAAATTCTTAAAATATAAACGGTCATTTTGAACTAATGTTTAGCGAAGGGATTACTAAAATTCATACTTTTCGTTCCACAATTGAGCGAGGCGTTGCTTGAGTTTTTGCTCAGTAGGATTGTCTCCACTTTTATAAAAGCTACTAGCTTTTATTTCTTCGGGAAGATATTCTTGTGCTTCAAAATTGTTTT
>JAHDEQ010000130.1:4437-7771 GCA_020628755.1 Saprospiraceae bacterium | reverse complement strand
AACCAATAAACTGCGCCGTTGGGGTCGCTGCCTCGAATAGATTTGATAAAAGCCGAAATAACATCGTAATGTTGCTCGCCTCCTTTGTCATACAAAGCAGGATTTTCTTGTATTTTTTCGGTAACGAGTTGGTTGCTAATTTCAATTCCATTTTCGGATTCAAAGGAACAAACCAATTCTAATATGTTGAGCAATTTTCGGGCATCGCCGCCCGAAAATCGGAGTAAGGCATCATATTCTTTTACTGTAATAGAATTTTCTTTTAAATATTCATCTGTAGAAATGGCACGGTTTACCAATTCGATTAAATCCTTTTTTGAAAGATGATTTAAAACATAAACTTGAGCACGGGAGAGTAGGGCAGAGATGACTTCAAAAGATGGATTTTCGGTAGTTGCTCCAATAAGTGTAATAATGCCTTTTTCGACAGCGCCTAATAATGAATCTTGTTGCGATTTGCTAAAACGATGAATTTCGTCAATAAAAAGAATAGGATTTGGACGGCTAAAAAACTGTTGTTTTTTGGCCTTTGCAATGGTTTCTCGAATATCTTTTACACCCGAATTGATAGCACTGAGTTGGAAAAAAGGTCGTTCCAATTGATTGGCAATGATTCCAGCTAGAGTTGTTTTGCCCACGCCAGGAGGCCCCCACAAAATAAAGGATTGTACATTGCCTGACTCAATTGATTGTCGCAAAACAGCTCCTTCGCCAACTAAATGTTGCTGACCAATATAATCATTCAAGGTTTTAGGACGCATTCGTTCTGCCAGGGGAGTTTTCATGTTTTGACGTGTTTACGTATCTATGTGTTTACGCCTGTCTGCCGACAGGTAGATGTTTGTATTCTTATAAGTAATGTAAGAAAGAGCAAAATACGAATTTTAATAAAAAATGTCCTGACTGGCAAGCCAATCAGGACATTTACACTTCAACAAAAAGTAATTCTTATATTAAGAACCTAAATAATGCTTCAATAATTTGGAGCGTGACTTAGAACGCAATTTGTTGATAGCTTTGTCTTTGATTTGACGAACACGTTCGCGCGTAAGCCCAAACTTATCTCCAATATCTTCGAGAGACATTGGATGCTCTACGCCGATACCAAAATACAATTTGATAACGTCGCATTGGCGTTCCGTCAAGGTGTTCAAAGAGCGATTGATTTCACGACGTAGGGATTCGCTGTACGCCAAATCTGTATCTGTACCAGGAGTTCCAGCATTTTCTAACACATCGAGAAGGGAATTGTCTTCACCTTCTACAAAAGGAGCATCCATAGATACATGGCGAGCAGCCACACCCAAAGTCGTTTCTACTTCTTCGGTCGGAATTTCGAGCAATTCTGCCAATTCGTCAGAAGAAGGTTCTCTTTCGTACTCTTGTTCAAGTTCTGAAAAAGCCTTGTTAATTTTGTTCAAAGATCCTACCTTGTTAAGAGGTAAACGAACAATCCGAGATTGTTCGGCCAGTGCTTGTAAAATAGACTGGCGAATCCACCAAACTGCATAAGAAATAAATTTAAAGCCACGGGTTTCGTCAAAACGTTGGGCTGCTTTAATCAAGCCAAGATTACCTTCATTAATCAAGTCACTCAAAGAGAGACCTTGATTTTGGTACTGTTTTGCCACAGAAACGACGAAACGCAAGTTTGCTTTAGTCAATTTTTCCAATGCAATTTGATCACCTTGTTTAATCCGCTTCGCTAAATCAACCTCCTCTTCTGGAGTCAATAAATCTACTTTGCCAATCTCTTGAAGATACTTTTCGAGTGATTGACTCTCACGGTTTGTAATGGATTTAGTGATCTTAAGTTGTCTCATGCAAAAATATACTTTGATTTTTAAAAATTTCTAATTTATCAAAGCCTCACTACTCTTTATAGTAATAAAACTTAATTTCGACTGGACATGAGATGGGATATAATATGTAAAAATTGATACCAACAATCTATTAGCCTAATAATAAATTAGGTCAAAAATAGTGCGGTGGTATAATGGGAGATTAAAATCGGTTGATTTTGTAATGATTTAATATTCAATTAAATATTAGATTACAAAAATAAGACTCTTAACAATTAGAGTCAAGTATTTTTTACTTAATTCAGTAAAAAAATATACATAAAGTGCTGGTTTTCAATAAAAATACTTGCTAATATTTGAAATAAAGTATCAAATCTGTGTCATTGAAAATAGAAAAATAATTTTTTTTTTGGAAAAATGAATTATTTGTTTTTTATTGAGGCTATTATTTTTAGTTAGTATAACAATATCATTAGAGTCATAAAATATTTTTCTTAGAAAATTTCCCATTCAATGAAACGAATAAAAATAGATTTAGAATTCATTTTCCGTGCATCGCCTACTATATTATATAAGTTTTTGACAACTCCATCTTGTTTGATACGCTGGTTTTGTGATGAAGTAGATATAACGGGCGAGGTTTATACTTTTGTATGGGAAGGCTCAGAAGAGATTGCTGAAATGATTGATGATATTGAAGATGAAAGGGTGCGCTTCAAATGGGAAGATGCCGATGATGAGGAAGAGTATTTAGAATTTAAAATGAGTCGATCTCCCGTTACTGGTGAGACCATTTTTGAAATCACAGACTATTGTGATGAAGATGAGGTTGACGACACCAAGCAATTGTGGGAAAGTCAGGTCAAAGTACTTCGTCAAGAAACGGGAGGATAATATTGTATTGAAAAATCAAAACCTCGCCTTCTAATTAGAATTTGAGGTTTTGTGAAAACGGAATAAATCATTTTACAAAGGCAGTATTTTCATACTGCCTTTGTAATTTTAAAACATTATGGATTTTGAATGTAATCTCTTGGGTTAACTTTCTTTCCATCTTTAATCACCTCATAATGTAAATGGGGCGCAGAAGATGAGCCAGAGCTGCCAACCTCTCCAATCTTTTCTCCTTTTTTGATTTTTTGCCCTTCTTCTACTTCAATTGCAGACAAGTGTGCATACAATGTCGAAATAGAGTCAGAATGTTCCAAAATAATGTGATTGCCATAACCTGTTTTGTTAGACTTGGTTAATTTGACGATTCCATCTTGTGTTGCTAAAACTGGAGTTCCAAATTTTGCACTGTAATCCACTCCTGTGTGCAAAATTTGTTTCTTTTTTAATGGATGAATTCTCATGCCGTAGTCGGCATGAACTTTTGTAATCTCAGCCAAAGGATTTCCAAAGGAAGAACTTTTTTGAGCATACAAAAATGAAAAACTCAACAAAAAAATAAGAGTCGATAACATTGCTAATCGTTTCATAAATAGCTGTTTTTGATTAATTAATAATAAGGTTTGCTTTTGAAGCTCTTC
>JAHDEQ010000130.1:0-4337 GCA_020628755.1 Saprospiraceae bacterium | reverse complement strand
TTGATTTTTGTAGTTTGTGAACCTTTAGATGTTAGAAAATAATACTTTCTAACACGCTTCCCAATATTCACTTTTTCGATAGAAAGCAAACCATCCGCTTCCATTTTGTGCAGCATTGGATAAAGCGCGCCTTCCGTCAAGACAATTTCATTGCTTGACAATTCTTTTACTTTTTGGGTAATTTCATAACCATACATTTTGCCATTATCTTTTAATAATTTTAAAATGATGGTTTTAATGCTTCCCTTTAGTAGTCCTTTTTCAATCATAGCACAATTATACCTAAGATTCTTGGGTATAAAAAATAATACCTAAGAAAATTATGTATTTTAACATTTTATCCTTTTTATCGTTATAATTTGACAAACAAATGATACCAAAATAACGTATATTTGCGGCAATGAAGAATATTAGAAATTTTTGTGTAATTGCACATATTGACCACGGAAAGAGTACGCTTTCCGATAGATTGTTGGAGTTTACCAAAACTATCTCTGAACGAGATATGCAAAACCAAGCTCTTGATGACATGGATATAGAGCGTGAGCGAGGTATCACTATCAAGAGCCATGCGATTCAGATGTATTATAATCATTCTGATGGTGAGAAATATACTTTTAACTTGATTGATACACCAGGTCACGTTGATTTTTCCTATGAAGTTTCTCGTTCAATTGCGGCTTGCGAAGGTGCGCTACTTTTGGTAGATGCTTCGCAAGGGATACAAGCGCAGACTATTTCCAATTTGTATTTGGCAATCGAGCATGATTTAGAAATCATTCCAATCCTCAACAAAGTGGATATGGAAAGTGCCATGATTGAGGAAGTTTCTGACCAAATTATCGATTTGATTGGTTGCGATCAAGAGGAGATTATCCTAGCTAGTGGAAAAACTGGAATTGGAGTTGAAGATATTTTGGCAGCTATCGTTGATAGAGTGCCTGAACCACAAGGAGACCCAAAAGCTCCACTTCAAGCCTTGATTTTTGATTCTGTATTTAATCCATTTCGTGGAGTTATTACTTATTTCCGAATTTTAAATGGTTCGATGAAGAAGGGCGACAAAGTCCGTTTTGTCAATACAGGCAAAGAATATTCGGCCGATGAAATCGGAATTTTACAACTCAATCAAGTTCCTAAAAAAGATTTATCGGCAGGAAATGTGGGCTATCTGATTACGGGAGTAAAAGTGAGTAAGGAAATAAAAGTCGGTGATACGATTACAACAGTTGAAAATCCTTGTGAAGAAGCGATTAAAGGTTTTGAAGATGTAAAACCAATGGTTTTTGCTGGAATTTTCCCAATTGATAATGATGATTTTGAAGATTTACGAGATAGTTTAGAAAAATTGCAGCTTAACGATGCTTCTTTGGTGTTCGAGCCAGAAACCTCCGTTGCACTCGGTTTCGGCTTCCGCTGTGGCTTTTTGGGGATGCTGCACTTGGAGATTATCCAAGAGCGTTTGTCTAGGGAGTTTGACCAGGAAGTCATTACCACCGTTCCGAACGTATCTTATTACGCAACTACAAAAAAAGGAGTTAAGGCTCAAATTAATACGCCAACGGATTTGCCCAATCCGACCTTACTGGATTTTGTAGAAGAACCATTTATTGTAGCACAAATCATTACGAAGCCAGAATATATTGGTGCAATCATGACGCTCGCCATGGAAAAACGTGGAATGCTCACCAAGCAATCTTACTTAACCACTGAGCGTGTCGAATTGACTTTTGAATTGCCTTTGGCAGAAATTGTATTTGATTTTTATGATAGATTAAAATCCATTTCGAGAGGTTATGCTTCTTTTGATTATTCGCCTTTGGATTATCGCCAATCGGATTTGGTCAAGCTCGATATCATGCTCAACGGCGATGCCGTTGATGCGCTTTCCGCACTCGTACATAGAGACAAGGCAGCAGCTTTTGGTCGTAAGATTTGTAAAAAACTTAAAGAATTATTGCCTCGTCAGCAGTTTATGATTGCGATACAAGCGGCAATTGGAGCTAAAATCATTGCTCGTGAAACCATCTCCGCACTCCGTAAAGATGTAACGGCCAAATGTTATGGAGGTGATATTACTCGTAAACGTAAGCTCCTCGAAAAGCAGAAAAAAGGGAAGAAGAAAATGCGCCAAATTGGGAATGTAGAAGTTCCTCAAAAAGCATTTTTGGATGTACTGAAATTGGATTAATGCAAGAATGAGTGAATTTTGAATGCATAAATGTCGTATAATTAGTCATTCTTGCATTCAAAATTCTTGCATTCCTAATGCAAGGCCGATCTTATTTCCAAATTTTGAATAATCTCACCTTCGTTTTCGACCCAATATTCTAATCGGTCATATACCTTTTCTGACGAAAAATAATTTAAAGCCATTTTGACATAAACGTGTCCGTGTTTGGCTTCCGAAATCCAAAGCATTTTGTAGAATTTAGCCATTTCGGCATCTTCCATATTATCAGCAACGAGTTTGAAACGCTCCGCACCACGTGTCTCCACGACGGAAGCCACCAAAAGCCTATCTAAAAATCGTTCTTCAATACCAGAATGCAATTTTTTCATGAGGGCTTTGATGTAAGGGTCGCCAGGTATAGAGTGGGCGAGTTGTACACCTCGTTTTTCCATGACTTTATAGACCATTTGAAAGTGCTCCAATTCTTCTACACCAATTTCAATTAATTCAGGAATGATTTCTGTGCGATTGGGATATTTGGCTACCATACTCATGGCAGTCGAAGAAGCTTTGCGTTCGCAGTCGGCGTGGTCTTGCAAAAAAGCATCAAAATCTGCCAAAACGGCTTCTACCCATTCGGGTTTGCTAGGGCAGGCAATATCAAGATTGAGTTTCATCGTTTATTTTTTTGCAAATGTACTGAAGAATAACGAAAATCTATATTCTTGGATTTTAAAAGGTCAGAAGTCTGACTTTTACCTAAAAAGAGAAAGTTTTCTATAGCAATTCTCGTATTTTTGATAAAATCAGTTTTTATGTTGAAAAGAATTATATTTTCCTTAACTATAATCGTATTTGCGAGTATTCAGCTTCTTGCCATTGATGCGAGCGTGTCCTTTGCGACTTTTAAGAGTGCAAAGGCAAACTATGTGGAAATTTATATGACCATAGTCGGTAAAACGGTTGATTTTAAACCATTGGATTTGGATAGCCTCAATTATCAAGCCTCTGTAGAAGTTGTTTATTTATTTAAAAAAGGAGATGCTATTGTCAAATATGATAAATATGCACTTAATAGTCCTGTGACTTCTAAGTATTTGGATTTTATGGATGTCAAGCGTTATGCCTTAGAAAATGGAGACTATACTTTGGAAGTGAGCCTTCAAGATATGACAGATACGACCAATACTCGTACCTTTTCGACTCCTTTAAAAGTCAATTTTAATGCTGAAAAAATACTCCAATCTGACATTCAATTATTGGCTTCTGCCAAAAAGGACGATTCCAATCATCCTTTTGTGAAAAATGGAATTTATATGGAGCCGCTTTCGTTTAATTTTTGCCATAAAAATATGTCTGTACTTCAGTTTTATAATGAAATTTATAATTCAGAAATACATTTGAAAGAAGATTTTTTGGTCTCGTATTCGGTTGAAAAAATTGATGGTCAAGGCAATGGACAAACCCTGTTGATTGGACATAAGCGCAAATCGCCTGCTCCAATTGTTACCTTGCTCATGCAACTGAATATTGCCGAAGTTCCTTCGGGCAATTATCGCTTGCGCATTGATGTACGAGACCGAGAAAAGGAATTATTGAGTACAAAGACGATTCTTTTTCAACGTTCCAATCCTTATTTAGAAGAAACACCTACAGTTGTAGAGGGTTTTGATATTGCGGAGACTTTTGTTATGGGTTTAAGTGCTGATGAATTGCGGTATAGCCTGAAAGGTATTGCGCCAATTATTCCAACTATTGATATAGAACGACTCAATTTTGTAATTGAAAGCGAAGATTTGGGGCGGCAGCAACGATTTTTGTACAATTTTTGGGCAGGTCGTTCGGCCAATCATCCCCAAGAGGCTTATGACAAATATATGGAAGTAGTTCGTGCGGTTGATAAAATGTATAAATCTGGTTTTGGTTATGGATTTGAAACCGACCGAGGGCATATTTTCTTAAAATATGGCAAACCCGATGATATTGTTGCGGTTGAAGACGAACCCGTTGCGCCACCTTACGAAATTTGGTCCTACAATCGAATCAATAAACTCAATCAATCCAATGTGAAATTTTTATTTTACAATCCTGACTATACAGGAGGAGCTTATCGCTTATTACACTCCAATGGAAGAGGCGAGTTGAATAATCCGCAGTGGCAACT
>JAHDEQ010000129.1 GCA_020628755.1 Saprospiraceae bacterium | reverse complement strand
GCTGCTCCAATTCTGAATCCCCAAAAACCACTACTTCGCAACAATTGAAAGAAGAAATTACTGAATTGGAATCTACCAACACTGAATTAGACAGTACAGCTAACGAAATAGATTCCGATATCAAAGCACTCGACGAAGCTTTAAAAGATTTAGAATAAAAAAATTAAAACATTTTTAATCATGAAAAATAGTAAGTTTTTTTTCGCATTATGTTTGGTTGCTGTTTTTATGCTGGTAGCCGATGTTAGTTTTGCTCAAGGAAAAGGGAAGGGCAAAGGCAAAGAAAAAATGGAACAAGCCAAAGGTAAAATGAAAGCCAAAGGCAAAGAAATGAAAGACAAAATGTCTAAAAAAGATGACGACGACGATGACGAAGAAGAAGGCAAAGGACAGAACAAGGGTAAAGGCAAAGGAAAAATGAATAAAGGAAAAAAAGAGGATGACGATGATGACGAGTTGGAAGATGACGACGACGGAGAGGGCAAGAAAAAAGGCCACGCCAAAAAAGATAAGGTTGAAAAAGGCAAACCTGCACATGCTGGCGCAAAAGCAAAAGGCGGAAAAGGTAATGCTTATGGTAAAAACAAAGGCGATTTAAAAGGCAAGGAATTTGGTCAAGCTCGTGCCGAAGCAGCTCGCTCTAAAAATAAAGAGAAAAAAGCCAAAGTAAAAGAAGAGGTCAAACGTGGTGAAAACAAATCAGTTGAGGCCAAAGACCGTATTGCCAATGCCCGCAAACGCTTGGAAGAAAAGCGTAAAAATGGCAAAATCTCTGAAAAAGAAGCTAAAGAACAAGAAACTCGTATCAACAAGGCCGAAGAAAGACTAAAAGCACTTGAAAAAAGTGTCAAAAAAGGTAAAAAACAAGCTGAAGGAAATAAATAAAATCTCTCTTGAATAGTTCAAAAAAGGTCAGAATTGAAGCAATTCTGACCTTTTTTTGTTAAAATTTTCCTAATTCAATCATTTGCATTTAACCAGACAGCATCTCGATAGTCCAAGCTAGCAAATCAACATTCTTATGACCAATCAAGATAAGATAAAACACCTCTATTGGCGCGCTGGATTTGGGTTAAGCCTTTCGGAATTGGAAAACCGAAAAAATTGGAGCATCTCAAAAGCAGTCCAAACACTTTTGGCAGAAGCCAAAAATCCAAGCCCAATTTCAGTCAATGAAAATATCAGCATCAATTATGATGATTTACCAATGGACGAGCAAGAAATGAGTCCAATTGTAAAAAAAGGTATTGCCGCAAGACTCCAAAATGTAATGTGGATCGAACGCATGGCAAATCCTCAGCATAGTCCACTTTTGGAGCGAATGTCTTTGTTTTGGCATGGTCATTTTGCCTGTATTGCCAAGTCACCCAAAACGGCCGTACAACAACTCAATGTCATTCGACAACATGCTTTGGGCAATTTTAAAGACCTGGTTTTGGCAATAGCCAAAGACCCAGCAATGATTCGATTTCTCAACAACCAACAAAACAAAAAGAATAGTCCCAACGAAAATTTTGCTCGTGAATTGATGGAATTATTTACTATTGGTCGGGGCAATTATACCGAAAATGACATCAAAGAAGCAGCACGTGCATTTACGGGTTGGACAAGTAATCGCTTAGGAGAGTTTGTCTTTCGTTACCGACAGCATGATTATGGTCAAAAAACATTTATGGGAAAAACAGGTGACTTGGATGGCGAAGATATTATTGATATTATTTTAGAAAAACCAGAAACAGCCCAATTCATCTGCACCAAAATCTATCGCTATTTTGTCAACCACGAGGTTGACAAAAATCGGGTTCGTCAACTCGCCAATCAGTTTTACAATTCCAATTACAATATTGAACAAATAATGCAAAGCATTTTTCAAAGCGATTGGTTTTACGAAGCTCAAAATATAGGTACTAAAATCAAATCGCCTGTCGAATTAGTTGCTGGCATGATGCGTAGCATTGAAGTACAATTTCAAAGTCCTTTGGCATTGCTTTTTGTACAAAAAGCTTTAGGACAAATGCTCTACAAACCACCGAGCGTAGCTGGTTGGGCAGGCGGCAAGCAATGGATTGATAATTCAACCCTTATGCTTCGCCTCAATTTGGTCGCATATCTTTTTCAAGAAGCAGAACTCAATTTTCGAGTCAAAGACGAATTTGAATCGCAACGCCGAGGACGAGCGCAAAGAAAAATTCAAGCCACAGTTGATTTATCTAAAATTACTAGAAAGATGAAAAATCTTTCAGATTCAGAAATAATTGATGAGTTGGTAAACCTACTTTTGGCTCGTCCCAATTTTTCCAAAAAAGAATTTATCCAAACAAATAGTTCTTCCTATTCCAAAGAAGATTTTATTAAAAGGGCAGTACTTCAAATCATGAGTTTGCCAGAATATCAATTATGCTAGCGCAGTACTCACGTGTTCAAGTATTCAAGTTTATAAGTCATGGTCGAACTTGAGCACTCGAACACGTGAGTACATGAACACAAATAATTATGAAAAGAAGAAATTTTTTAAAGACTTCAGGTTTGGCTTCAACGGCAATGTTGGTGCCGAGTTTTTTACAAGGTTTTCCCACCTTCGGGCAAAGTCGTACAGGTAAAACCTTAGTCGTGATACAATTATCGGGTGGCAATGACGGTTTAAATACAATTGTACCTTACCAAAATGATTGGTACTACAAATTGCGTCCGAGTCTAGGAATTGACAAAAATCAAGTCCTAAAAATCAGTGATGACTTAGGTCTTAATCCTGCTTTGCAGGGCTTGAGAAATCTCTACGATAATGGTGATTTATGTATTCTCAATAGTGTGGGTTATCCCAATCCTGACCGTTCGCATTTTCGTTCGATGGATATTTGGCATACAGCGAGCGATAGCTCGGAGTATCTTTCTACAGGTTGGTTGGGACGTTATTTAGATAGTAATTGCTTGGGATGTAACAACGTTCACCATGCACTTGAAGTGGACGATAGTTTGAGTTTGGCACTCAAAGGAAAAAACCGAAAAGGCTTTGCTGCCAGCAAGCCTCAACGACTAAAGCGAACCATTGAGCGACCTTTTTTACAAGCACTCACGCAGCAGCAGCACGATCAGGAACACGAAAATGTCGCTTATCTGTATAAAACTTTGATAGATACACAATCCTCTGCAAATTATCTTTTTGAAAAAGCAAGAGTCCATGATTCAATAATTGATTATCCAAAATCAGGTTTAGCAAAAGACCTCAAGCAAATTGCCGAACTGATGACAGCCGATGCTGACATCAAAGTGTATTATGCAACTTTAGGTGGATTTGATACACACGCTTTTCAAGAACGTAAACATGGACGTTTGTTGCAAGAATATTCCGAAGCGGTAACGGCTTTTGTCAAAGATTTGAAACAGAATAATTTATTTAAAGACACACTAATTATGACTTTTTCAGAATTTGGGCGACGAGTAGAACAAAATGGCAGTGGCGGCACCGACCACGGCACCGCCAATAATGTTTTTTTGATGGGCGGGCAACTCAAAAAAGCAGGTTTTTACAATGCTGCACCCAACCTCGCCGACCTCGATCAAGGCGATTTAAAATATCAAATTGATTTTAGAAATATTTATGCCTCTATTCTGGATAATTGGTTGGATACTTCTGCTGCGTCTATTCTTGGTTCTGAATTTCGGGGTTTAGATTTAGTTAATCCCTAATCTTTCGACTTTTTCAAATATTTCTAATACATTTGTATTCAGCGTTTTATAGATGTTTTTCTAATGCGTTAGGTTCGTTCAATTCAACCTTTTTTTCAAACTTCTAGTTTTTTCTCATGTAGAGTACATTACTCATTAAAGCATTACTCATTAAAAAAATGAGAAACTACAACTTCATATTCCTACTTGTACTTTGTTTTTGGGCAATTGATTCAAAATCTCAAGAAGCCCTTTTGGATAGCACTTATGTAAAAGAGACGATTCGTTTGGCACAAAATACGGTTGATAAAGATTCGCTTTTTGAACGAATGGAGAATGCTTTGTTGGTTGCTCGTTCTTTGAATTACAAAGAAGGCAAAAAGTTCGTGGTTGATTGGTTGGCCGACTATTATCGCCTGCAAGGCGATAATATCTCTGCTTTGCGTTACGAATTGGAGTTTTTGGAGAATATAAGCGATAATGAAATTGATTTAAAACGAGAAACCTATATTCAAATTGCTCAAATTTATCAAACCGAAAAACTCTACGATAAAGCCCTCGAATACTATCGGCGAGCCTTGCCGATAGTGGACACCAAGCTCGACCTTTGGCAGCAAATCGGCAACACATTTTTAGACCAAAATCAATCCGATTCGGCAATTTATTATTTTACAAAAGTTGTTCAATTAGCCGAAAAAAACAAGGATGAAAGTACGGCAATTCAAGCTTTGCAAAAACAAGTTTTTGCCCTCCAAACAAAAGGAGATTGGCAAGCGGTTTTGTCCAAAGATGAAGCTATCCTCAATCGAGTTCAAAGCCAAAGAAATGATAAATTATTAGCAATTTGCTACAACAATTTAGGCTATGATTACTTACAAATCAAAGACTACAAAAACGCCATTAATAATTTTGAAGAGGCCGAAAAAGCCAATAAAAACACCAAAAAATTAGATGAAGCGGTTTTGTTTACCAACCTCGGAATAGCTTATCAAAATACAGGTGATTTAAAGAATGCTATCAATTATGTGCGCAAGGCGAGAGCCTTGTTAAATAATAGAGGCGACAAAAAACAGTATGCTTATTTGTCGCATATGATGTCTAATATTTACTACAAAAACAAGGATATTTATAATGCTTTAGCCTTCAATGAAGATGCTTTGATAGAGGCAAATGCACTAGGAGATAAACAGATTTTGAGCGAAAGTTATAATACGGCTGCGCTCATTCATCAAGAGTTGCATGACTACGAAAAAGCCCTCGATTACTACAAAAAACACTTAGCATTACGGGATTCTTTTTTGCTCGAAGAACGATTGCGGCAGCAATCGCTTTTGCAGCAACAATATCTCCTCGAACGTGCCGAAAAAGAAATTAAAATTTTGATTTCTAATCAAGAAATTAAAGATTTAACCATTGGTCAACTCAATCTTGAAAAAGAAAAATTAGAGTTGACCTCTAAAAGCCTTTTGCTCGAAGCTGAAAAGCAAGAAAATGAATTGGCTTTACTGAGAAAAGAGCAAGAAGTACAAGATGCTACTTTAAAAAATAAAGAACTAGAAGCCCTTCGAGCGCAACAGTCCTTACGCTTGACGGCTCAACAACTCGAAGCCGAAAAGCAAGACAGAGAAATTGCCGAACTCAATCGAAAAGAGGTAGAACAACGACTTGCTTTAGCACAAAAAGAAGTACAGGAACAAGCTCGTCTCAATCAAATTGATAGTCTCAATCAAGCACAAGAAAAGCTCCTTCAAGAACAAAAAATTGCGCAATTAGAACTCGATAAACAAGATGCTTTTGAACAACAAGTTTACCGATTGGGAGGACTTCTTGCTATTATTTTAGGATTGATTTTGGCTGGACTAATTTTCTCTCGACGTGCCAACCGCAAGCTCGCCCAACAAAACCAAGAAATTGAATATCAAAAAAACGAAATCGAGAAAAACAGAGATGTTATCGAACAAGAAAAAGCGAAATCTGACGCACTCTTGCTCAATATTCTACCTGCCGAAACAGCTCACGAACTCAAAGAAACAGGCAATGCTACGCCTCGAAAATACGATTTGGTGAGTGTTTTATTTACTGATTTTAGTGGGTTTACGGCCATCTCAAAACACATGACGGCGGAACAACTTATCAATGAACTCAATGAATGCTTTCGGGCTTTTGACGAAATCATCGAACAACATGGTTTAGAAAAAATAAAGACAATTGGAGATGCTTATATGTGCGCAGGCGGCATTCCAAAACCAAATACAAGCAACCCCAAAGATGTGGTTGCTGCTGCCCTCGAAATACAAGAATTTATGCAAAAACGCATTGTCCAAAAACAAAAAGAAGTGCATAAATATTGGAATATGCGTATTGGTATTCATACAGGTTCTGTTATTGCAGGTGTGGTAGGAAGCAAGAAATTTGCCTACGATATTTGGGGCGATACGGTCAACATTGCCAGCCGTATGGAAAGCAATAGTAACGAAGGAGCTATCAATATTTCGGCGAGTACTTACCAATATATCAAAGATGATTACGAATGTACTTATCGAGGTGCGATTCCTGTCAAAAATGGAGGAGAAGTGGAGATGTATTTTGTAGATTCTTAGTAATTCTTGAATTATTGTTCTAATTTCACTTCTATGCTTTCAATCATAGAAACCCCACGCCTCCTTCTTCGGCCCTTCCAGCCCGACGATGCCTACGGTATTTTCCAGATGGATACCGACCCCAAAGTCATGCACTTTTTAGGTGGTGTTCGCTTAAAAACCTCTGCCGAAGCCATTCAGACAGTGAACCATGTAATCCAACAATACGAAGAGCGAGGTATTGGAAGATATACGGTTATCGAAAAAGATACAGGCGATTATGTGGGTTGGAGTGGACTCAAATTGGAAAAATCAGACGTAAAGGGTTATGAAAAATATTATGATTTGGGTTATCGCTTACTACAAAAACATTGGGGCAAGGGCTATGCCACGGAGTCGGCAATTGCCTCCGTCGAGTTTGGTTTTGACACACTTCAACTAAGCGAAATTTTAGGGCGTGTTTTTATACAACATCAGGCTTCCCAAAACGTTCTACACAAGGCAGGTTTGCGCCGCTTTATGAAAATCAATGCTACAGATTTTTTTTACAGAATAACAAAGAAAGAATATCAGGAAAGATTTTAGAGTTATTCCCAAAGGCTTGTCGCAGTTTCTCAACTGCGATACCCTTAGGCTCAAAATATTTTGTATAATACATTCTGGAAAGTTCGATATTCATTATCCTATAATTCGTTACTTTTGCACCTCTAAAAAACGTCCTAAGAAAAAGAATAGCTATATGAGAAAAGTATTTCAAATTTTACTTCTAGTTGTTATATCCCAAAGCATTTTTGCCCAAAAGGGCTATGAAATTCGAGTGCAAATTGACAATTATCAAGAAGAAAAAATTGTCCTTGCCCACGAATTTCTCAATCGTTATCCTGTCGTTGATACGGTAGCCGTCAATGCACAAGGAGAGTATGTTTTTCAAGGCGATTCGGCATTGGCCTCAGGAGTTTATATGCTCGTTTTACCACCCGAAAATGCCTTTGTGACGCTGATGATGACTGAAGGAGAGCAACATTTTTCTATCAAATCAGATTATAATTCACTAAGTAAAAGCATCAAAATTGAAGGTTCGCTCGATAATCAATTGTATTACGATTATATGAATTATTTGAATGACCAAATGATACAATTGAACGCCTACCGACAAGCCGCTGCCGAAAGCACCGACCCCAACGAACAAGTCAAAAACAAAGAACTCTTCAATCAAGAAATTGATAAAATTCGTCAATATCAATTTGACTTAATCGAGAAAAATCCTAAATCGTTGACAGCAAGTCTTATTAAAGTAGAATTAGAAAAAGAAATCCCCGAATTTGAAGGAAGTGCTCAAGAAGATCTACCTTATTTGCAATATGAATTTCGTAAAAAACACTATTTCGATTATGTAGATTTGAGTGACGAACGACTTTTAAACAGCGAAGCACTTTTTGGGAAAATAGATTATTACCTCAACAACCTGACGCATCAACAAGCCGATTCTATCAACGCTTCCGTTGATAGAGTGCTACAGCAATTACAGCAGTCAGCCCCGAATACTTTTAAATATTACCTCGACCATTTGATGATAACTTATGCCAGTTCTGACGTGATTGGATTTGATGCGGTTTATGTCCATATTGTCGAAAATTATTATACAAAAGGAGTCGCACCTTGGGTTAAAAAAGAGGATTTGGATGAAATGATTGAAGACATAACTGCTCGTAAAAATATTTTAATCGGTCAAACAGCCCCGAATATTGAAATGCAGTTGCGTGATGGCACGCCCATCGCTTTGCACGATGTAAAGGCAGACTTTACCGTGTTGTATTTATGGCAACCCAATTGTAGTCATTGCAAAGCCTCGATGCCATTTATGAAAGCTTTTTATCAGAAATATCAAAACAAAGGTGTCAAACTGTTTTCGGCTTGTACCAAAGTCACTGACAAAGTCCCAGCTTGTTGGGAATACGTTGACAATAATGAAATTGGAGGTTGGATAAATACCGTTGACCCTTATTTACGTTCTCGATTTGTACAAATTTACATGGCGAAAAAAACACCAAAAATATTTATCTTGGACGAAAATAAAACCATCGTCATGAAAGACATTGTGGCCGAACAACTCGACGAAATTTTAGAATACCTTATCGAAGAAAAACGCCAAAAAGAAACTCCAGCAGGACGCTCGTAACTAATGATTTAATTGATTAATGAAGTAATAGTGTCATGTTTTGCGGCGTAAACACATAGACACACAAACACATAGAAACATAAAAGTAATGCAAAAATTCCTATTCCTATTTTCTCTTATCTTGTTTTTGGGAGCTTGCGATACGACCTCCAAAACGACCAACCCTAAAGCCCCGATTGAAAATCCATCACGTTCTTGTTTTACCAAAGCAGTCGTCAAAGATATGCGTGATTTAGATGGTTGTCAATTCTTGTTAGAACTCGACAATGGCGACAAACTCATGCCCATCGAAGTAAAAGACAAGGACTTTAAATTTGAAAATAATCAACTTGTCGAAATCGGCTACAAAGAAGAAAAAGACGCTATGACGACCTGCATGGCAGGTACGCCAGTGACCTTGACTTGTATCAAATTAGTGGATTTAATTGGTGGGGTCAAGCCCGCTATTCCTCAAAAAGTACCTTGCGAAAAACTCAATGCACCTTTTGACCGCAACTGGATGAAAGAACATGTCATTCGTCTAAAACCTACTAAAATTGACCGTTACGATTACCTCGAAGATGGTTGGGCCTATCATTTGGTCAATGATAATGAAGAATACATTTACGATTGTCAAGGAACACTCCTTTGCGATGGTAAACCAGGTAACGAAAAATGCCAATCTTACCTCGCTCGTATGAAAAATAAATTTACCATTTGGGTAGTCAATAACTAATAGAGGTGTTCAAGTATTCATGTGTTCATGTGTTCACGTTAAGGGTGCACTCGAACACGTGCATACGTGAACACATGAACACGCATAAATGAATCCAAACCTTAACCCGTCCGACGAAGATTTTACACCTGAGGAAAAACAGGTCGAAAAAGCCTTACGTCCTAAAGAACTCGATGACTTTAGTGGCCAACCCAAAATTGTAGAAAACCTCAAAGTCTTTATCCAAGCTGCCAAAATGCGTAGTGAGGCATTAGACCATGTATTACTGCATGGTCCTCCAGGTTTAGGAAAGACGACTTTGTCGCACATTATTTCCAATGAGTTGAATGCCAGTATGAAAATGACTTCTGGCCCAGTTTTGGAAAAACCAGGAGATTTAGCAGGTTTGTTGACCAACCTTGACGAAGGAGACGTACTTTTTATAGATGAAATTCATAGACTCAATACGGTTGTAGAAGAATATCTCTATTCGGCAATGGAAGACTATCGGATTGATATTATGATAGATAGTGGACCCAATGCTCGTTCCATTCAAATTGCTTTAGAGCCTTTTACCTTAGTTGGTGCAACAACACGCATGGGTTTGCTGACCGCACCCATGCGGGCAAGATTTGGGATTACTTGTCATTTGGATTATTACGATGTTGCTACTCTTAATAATATCATTAAACGTTCGGCAGGAATTTTAAAAATTCCAATTACAGAAGAAGGAGCAAACGAGATTGCACGTCGTAGCCGAGGAACTCCTCGTATTGCCAATGCACTGTTGCGTCGTATTCGAGATTTTGCACAAGTCAAAGGCGACGGTACGATTGGAATTGACATCGCCAAATACGGACTCGAAGCTCTCAATGTTGACGGCAGCGGACTCGACGAAATGGATAATAAAATCCTTGATACGATTATCCATAAATTCAAAGGTGGCCCAGTTGGATTAACGACGATTGGGACTGCAGTAGGAGAGGAAGCAGGCACGATTGAAGAAGTGCATGAGCCATTTTTGATTATGGAAGGCTTTTTACAACGAACTCCACGTGGGCGTATCGCTACGGAGAAAGCTTATATACATTTAGGTGTTGTTCCTCCAGGACGTGCAGGGACTTTGTTTGAATAGTTTCTTAATGAGTAATTTGCTAACGAGTAATGAGTAACGCAATATATGATGTAGTCGTTACTCATTACTCGTTAGATTGTTATGCGTTCTAACTACTTCGTAAAAACGGTTTTACTTCCAACTTTCCTCAACTTAAATTGCTTTGAACGTTTTGATGAACCTGCTCGTGGCATTACGCTAGCTCCTTGACGAATACTATTTCTTAGACTAACTAGATAAGGATAATCATAAAAAGAATTTACTTTTTGATTTGCAATGGTCGAACTATTTGGAGGAGCATCCAATTCTACAAAAAAGGTAAATACTTCTGCCCAATCTTCAACTGGATTTGAAGCGGCGTAGTCCGTTACAAAATGACTTTGGTATTGGTCATAGAAATCATCTCCATTATCGCTGTCAATTGCTTCATTATAATCATTAATAATAGCTGTCCAATATTTTTGATAAAAAATATTTAAATAAGAATCATTATACGTACAACCTTCATCAATATCAAAAGTAGAGCAAGCATTAGCACTAGCATCAATTTGAGTTTCGTTTAAGCTAATGACGTGTGCAAATTCGTGTATCAAAGTATTGGTATATTCACCATCTTTATCTAAAACTCCGTCAACGTAGGCGAGGTCAATGGCAAGTGCAAAACGCCATTGTGTTACATCATAATCATTGGTAGGTTCTACATAACCATAAACTTCCCCTTCGCCATCAAAAACAACAAATTCTGTAATCCAAGGACGTTGTTCAGGACTTACCATTTTGATAAAGTACTCCCACATAAATTGGTGTTTTGCTTCGTCATTCATCCAAGAAGTGTTATGTGTTGAGCTTCCTGTTTTGATGATAAAATCGCTATCTACTTCATAGCTTGCAATAATAGTCTCATCATCAAAATCATGGCTGTGGCCATGATTATCGTCATGACTATGCTCGCCCTCTTCAATAAATGAATTTCCAAAATCGTCGGTGTAATAATCTTCTTTGTAACAAGAAGTAAAGGTAAGACCAAATGCAACTAAAATTCCGAATACCAAATTTAGCTTTTTCATAATCGTGTGATTTTAGGTCATTGCAAGGGGGAGTGCAAAAGACGGATTAAGAAATATTTTCTAATTATTGTATTCGTATTATCGTATAGTTGTGCGTTTTAAATTTTAATGATTGATATTTCAAATCTAGCCTTAAAAGTCGTTCTTCGTGGCTAGATTATACCAAAACAGCCTAGTTTTTCTACTTTTGTAGGATTTCATTATACTTTTGTATTGAAGTCAAATCAGAAAGGATGTAATTTTGTAAGGGAGAAAAGGAACGAGTAGATTATTTTTTGCCTACTCCCTGAATAAAACCCTTGAAAATGGCAAACTTTTACGATAAGTCTTTAAGTTGGATATCCAATGACCGCTATTGGTGGGTTTGGCATTTGTTGTTTTGGATTTTTATCTACCTCGATGAAGTACTCTCTTTAGTTGGTATTACGGAAGCGTTTGACAGTTATCTTGAGACCTTTATTACATTGGTCATAGATATTGTTACTGTTTACTTCAATCTATATATTCTCTTTCCTTTACTTTTTTTGAAAAATAGGATTCCACAATATTTTGGAATTACACTCATTACTATTCTAGTTAATGCCTTTATTTCGGCTTATGTTTTTTATGGGGCGGCTGATGCGAGCTCCCTTCGTACAGCTTTGATTGGGTCATTTGTGGGGACGACCACAATCATGGCGATGGCATTTGCCATTAAGCTGTTTAAAAACTATATTGCAAACCAACAACGAGTCAATGAGCTAGAAACAACGGGTCTCAAAACTGAATTGGAATATCTCAAAAATCAAATCAATCCACATTTTTTGTTCAATTCTTTGAACAATATTTATGTACAATCTCGTAAACGACCAACGGAAGTTCCCAACTCCATTTTACAGCTATCGGATTTATTGCGGTACCAGTTGTATGATTGTTCCAACGAAAAAGTACCTTTGAAGAGCGAAATCAGTTATGTCAATAATTATCTACAATTGGATGCTTTACGCAAAAGCAATGCTCAGATTGATTTTAATGTAGAAGGGAATCCCAATGGGCAACAAGTTGCACCATTTTTATTTATACCTTTTGTAGAAAATGCCATCAAACATGGGATGAGTCTCGAAAATGAATCTTTTATTCACATCAATTTTGAAATTGAAAAAGAACAAGTTAAATTTCGTGTAAAAAATTCCAAGCCCGAAAAACCTATTCCATCCAAAGATGGAGGTATTGGCCTAGTCAATGTACAACGACGACTAGATTTACTCTATCCCAACAAGCATGAACTTAAAATTTCTGACCAAAAAACAGACTACGAAATTGAATTAACCTTGAGTTCCTAAGTCTGTTTATCGACAAGTAGATACTTGTGTATTGACGAGTTTTATACGCAGGGCATCCTACGACCAAACACACAGATGTAT
>JAHDEQ010000128.1 GCA_020628755.1 Saprospiraceae bacterium | reverse complement strand
AATGTGTATTTCAAACCTGTCAACGGTTTAACAAAATTACAATTTTTATTGGGCTTATGCTTAAATTTTAATTTTATTAAATTGTAAAAATTGATTTCTTAACAGATGTTCTAAAACACATAGATATTTCTTCTAATCTTTAGAGGTCTTAGAACTTCATTTTGCTGCTTGTATAGTATTTTTCAACCGAATTAAATTTTCTTGGTTTTCAGGTAAGTAGATGGCTTGCATAATATCTCGCTTCTCGCGTTTGGTGAGATGGAAAGTCATAGAGGCTTCGTCATTTTCTTTGCTGGGCAGATAGGTGAATCGTAAGACTTCAAAATTATCCTTTCCTAAAAGGTCATATAACATACCAATATTAGTATCATTTTCGTACTCTTGTAAACTCAATATTTGGCCTACAATACCTAAAGGATTCAACATAGACTCGATAAGTCCTTGAGTCTCTCCATCCGCTTCTAATGTTTCGTTTCGATCGTGACCTAGGACTTGAATCATAACAACGCCACTTGTATTTTCTTTTACCCAGTCTTGAAAGACGTGTAAAAATCGAACCGCCGATTTTACGCCTAAATTGTCTCTAAATCCTGCATCCATTACTTCTATCGCAGGGTCGCTTGGCAAATAGACATTGGGCAAAATATAAGGATAGGTGGCATTCATACGTAAAGCTGTAGTAAGACGCAGATTCTGCGCATCTTGCTCCTCAAACAAACTCAAAAAATCAACGGCATCTACCAATACATTGTCGGGTTTTTCTTGTCCAATTGGCGGCACTGTCATAAAGGATGCGCCTTGCGAAGAGATAATCAAGCGTCGGCCGTCATTGACAATCGAAGGCGTAATATACATCATAGGCACAAGCGCATTGTACTCCGCCTGACGATAATCTATCAATTTTTTGTCGAGCAAATAATGTGTATTTTCATTAAGCTGTTTTTCAAAAATATAGCCTCTATCTTTTCGGTAAGTGTAGTCATCTACTTCAAAGGTTGACCAAGGCAAAAAGAGATCGTTAGAGACTATCGTAAACGTAAGTGAATTGAGAATATCCTTAGAAACATTATCCAAATACTGTTTATCATAGATATTAATATTTTCGCCTTGCTGCTGGCGCAAATACAATTCACGCAAATAGGCCGCACCAATCATACCGCCCGACGCTCCCGAAAACATAACAGTATTTTTCATCAAATCGCCTTGCGAGAAGCTATCAGCTTCTTGCAGTACCTGCATCGCCCACACGGCTGCTTTCATACCGCCACCACTTACACATACCACTACCATTTTAGGTTTTTCTTTACCAAACTTATTGCGCCAATTATCCAATATTTCAATAGTATTTTGCTTGTCTTCTTCCATGCCTGTCTGGCAGGATTGGCACAGCGCATCGTAGTTATAATAGGCTTGTTTTGACTCGTAATTGAGTCCATAAGCCTTGTTGGTATGATTGAATAAATCGTGACTCGTAATAAAATTGATGAGTATGAGAATAAATACCAAGACCAAGACTCGCCACTCCTCGAACCAATAAGTCACCGCACCACTAATCGAAGTCAAGATACTCGCCAAAATAAATACACTTGCTCCCGCTGGGATACGACAATAAGGATTGTCGATAAAATATCCAAAGGTGATGAGTATAATCAAACTAGCCAACTGCAAAGTAAGTGCATTGATATGATTTTGCTTAAAAATGGTTAGCAGCAGTTTGGAATCATAATGTGCTACACTACGCACAATTCTTGGGCGTAGTGTCTCGGTCATATAGGTTTTGACGAGTAAAATATTTTCATCTGTTTTGATTTCATCCAAATTGGGACTGCGGCGGCCTGGCATCAAGAAGCTCACCAAATTGGGTGGCTTGTTGTCACGGGGTTTGGCATAGTTCAAAATATCTTTATTGGTCAAAGCCAAATAAGTCGAAATCAAAAAAAGCGTTGTTATCCAGCCCAAAATAAAGCCAAAACAATTGAACAAAATTGTACCCGTAGTCCAATATTCATAATACGCTTGAAAATTGATAACTAAAATAAAATATGTAATAATAAAGGCAAAAGGAATGATACCGTTATTGATACAAAACTTGGTGAAGGGCCGTGACAAACTGGCCAAAAACGGAAAATGATGGGCGTGGAGCAAGTAGGTCGTCAAGTTCCAAGTCATAAAGAAAGCCCCAAAGGTTAAGCCCAAAATAAAGAAGCTCAGGAAATTGACCTGCCCCATGTATTCGGGGTCTATAAAAAGAAATTTTGCTCCAAACTTCGTTGCCAAATTGCCACTCATCAAGAGTGCAATAAGTAGCCAAATTAGGAGCAAAAGGTAGTTGCTCCTCAAATGCAACAACAGCAGTTGAACAGAAAAAGAATAAAACGTATTATTCAGCCATTTCCTCATCGTCGTTAGGGAGCTTTATAACTCGAACGGTTTCTATTTTTGTTTCGCTGACCAGTTCTAGGATAAATTTATATCCATGCAACTCAATTTCGTCGCCTTGCTGTGGGATGGTTTCGGTCGTCATCACCAAATATCCCGATAGGGTCGAATATTCTCCTTCTGGAAAATTGAGTTGTTCGTATTTTTCATTGAGCATATCAATTTCGAGGCGACCCGAAAAGATATATTCTGTATCCGAAATTTGGTTGTCTATATATTCTTCTTGGTCATGCTCATCCTCAATTTCTCCAAAAATTTCTTCCAGAATATCTTCCATTGTGATGATACCTGCCGTACCTCCATATTCATCCACAACGCAAGCAATATTGATTTGGTCGTTTATAAAACGATTAAGCAAATCTCGTACCTGCATGGCTTCTGGGATGAAAGGAATTTCAATTATTATTTTTTTTATGCTTTTTGGGGCGTGCAACAATTGTTGATGGTGCACATAGCCGAGTACCTCGTCTATGTCGTCCTTTATGATGATGAGTCGTGATAGCTGAGTACTTTTAAATCGTTGCAACAAATCTTCTACCGTATCGGACTCATCTAAGTGTTCTATCTCTGTTCGAGGCACCATACAATCTCGTACTTTTAGGTTTTCGAGATTTAGGGCTTTTTCAAAAAACTCCGTATTCAAATCCTCTTCGGATTCGCCTCTTGTTTTGATGAAATTTTCTAAGTCTAGCCGAGTGATGACGGTGTCATCATCTTCGATGGGCGTTCTAAACACATTTTTCAACAAAAAATTAGTTGTCTTGGTCATCACCCACGAAGGCACAAACAAAATAAATTGCAAAACCCGCAATGGAATCGCAAAAAAGTAAATCAATTCATTGGCAAACAATCGGAAAAAAGTTTTTGGCAAAAACTCTCCAAAAACCAATACGACTAAAGTAATAATAATGGTATTGATAAATAAGACCAACAACTCATTTTCTATACCTGCCGTTTCAAAAAAATAAGGCTCTAAAATTGACTTTGATACCAACCATGTAAAGACTACCAAAGCTATATTGTTGCCCACCAACATCGTACTCAAAAACCGCCCTGGTTTGTCGTAGAAATACGACAAAATATGACCTCTAACAGAAGGCTTTTTGCGCTTTAGTTCTATCCACAATTTACTTGCAGAAACATAGGCAATTTCCGTCCCCGAAAATAAAGCGGAGAGAATGAGGAAAATTAGTATTACAATATAAGTACTTAGCAATATATATATGTGTTTGTGTGTTTGTGTGTTTGTGTACCTATGGGGAAAACGTAAACACATAGACACGCAAACACATAAACACAAATAATCAAAACTCTTCAACTCTCATTTCGCCTTGTGGTACTTCGATAAGGCAATATAAATGTTTCAATTCAGTTCCAAGATATTATCATCTTTTAATCTCCAACAATTATCATAGATAGAGCAGTAATCAATCTTTATATCTACTTTCTCTAGGTATTTATGAGCAAGCCTTAGACTTACAGAATCCTTAGCGTTAAATATTTCAAGTGATTCTGAGGGCTTTAATACTCTACCTTTTAGAATTTCAGCGTACCCCAAATTGAAAGATAATTTGCTAGATTCATTTTTTGATTCATCGTTTCTGGCAATATATTTTATCAAATCAACAATACGGTGCGTCAAAGTATCTTCGTATGCATATTCAATATGCTTAATTATTGCAGGTCCGACTCCCTGATTGGCTACAAATATTTTGTAATGTTCTTTACTATAGCTATTCAAGATGTCAATTCTTGGCCAAACAGCTGCTTGCGATTGTTTTTGTAAAATTCTTGTTTGTACAATTGAAACAACTAAGGCAAGACAACTGATGAATAATGCTACAAAAGTTAAAATTTTATCAGAGGTTTTCATTTATATCAACATTTACTCGTAAAAAATCAAAACTCTTCAACTCCCATTTCGCCTTGTGGTACTTCGATACGCCACCACGAAAAATCCTCGTTAGCTTCGAGTCCATAACCGTAGAAAACATCGTCGGGTGTAGTGATTTTGACGAAGCGATTGGAACGTACTTTGGCATTTTTTTCGTCCCAAATGAGTTCTTCGGTTTCGAGGGTTTCGGGTTTGCTACTTTTCCAGACGACATCGTCTTGAACTACGATTTCTTTTCGATTTTCGTAGCGTATGGCATAGTTGGCCGTTAGGGTACTATTGATGCGTTGACGTTCATTAAAAAATTCAACTTTGATACCTTTTGGAAATTCTTGTTTCAATTCAGTTTCAGAATAATTTATCATTTCTTCAGCACGTATAATCGTCCGTACGATGGCCGAGTCGCTATAAATAAGTTCTACATTTTTGGTCCATTCTTTATTCACAAATTCATGAGCGTCTAGCTCCTGAATCTGCTCTAAATCATTTTCGCAAGCTGCAAAAAGTATTATAAATAAAATTAGAAAATTAATATTCTTCATACTATCGCACCAAAGTTACATCTCCTTCATACAACAGGACTACGCCATCAATAAATCGAACATGAATCACGTAAGCAAAAACACTCGGATTCAAGTCTTTGCCTCTAAAAGTACCATCCCAACCGACGTTGGGATTATTGGCTTCGAGGTCAGTGCCTCGGTAAATCAAATTGCCCCAACGGTCATAGATTTCCATGCTCTCTATAAAGTCAACTGCCGCACCCGTATAAACATTAAAATAATCATTGACTCCGTCAAAATTGGGTGTAAAACCATTTGGTATAAACAAAGGTCGGTTTTCGGTTACGAAAACGGTGATGGAATCTACATCTAAGCAACCATCTTCGTTTTGTACAACAATTTCATACGTCGTACTGCCTGCTGGCAAAACATTGGGGTCTAAACAATTGGTACAATCCATCAAGGAATCTGGAGTCCAATAAATCGTATCGCCCATAATTTCGGGCGTGTAAAAGGCATTCAAATCGGCTGTTTCGCCTAAATTGACTGTAATATCTGGGCCAGCTTCTACAATGATTGGTGGCGGTTGATTAATCGGTACATTGATGCGCTCCTCGCATCCAAATCGGTCAAAAACAACAATATCGTATTCGCCAGCTACTAGCCCCGAAAATGCACTAGACGTTTGCAAAGGGCCATCGTCTATAGTGTATAAATAATAAGTGTCGGCATTGGCCGTAGTATCTACAAAGTAAGGATTGCCATCGCTGCCTTCTACCAAAATAAGTCCTGTATTAAAACCATTGCAAAGCGGATCAATGGCATTAATAAGGTCAACACCGAGATCGTCAACAGAAGGCAAACAGCATTCTGTTACTTCAAAAGGTATGACTTGGGTTGTGATACATCCTTCATCTGACTCTACTGTTAAAGTAATAAATTTTGTACCCCACGAGTTGTAAGTTACAGCGTGTGGCCCTTGCGAAAGGGCTGTCTGAGGACTTGCATCTTGCCCAAAATTCCAAGACCAACCTACTATCGAGCCATTGGCAAAAGAAGAAGCATCTGTAAATACGACTTCCTCTAAGCAAGGTACGGTAGGCGGCTGTGCCGCAAAAGCAGGTTGTGGCCCCAAAAATGTACCTGTACCATCAAATTCTATTGTAAAGCCTTCTGTTCCTGGTCCAAAATTATTAACGCCCAAAGCATAGCTACGCCCCGAAACCATATTGATGGGAGCAACAAAATTGTCTTGTCCCATATCACAATTAAAAGGTTCGCTATTGTCTTGTGCATCAAAACTCAAACCAGTTGGGCCATGACAAGGTGTGGGATATAACGCCTCGGCTGCTCCTGCTGCTTCACAGCGGAGCAATTGTTTGTTGGCACAATCGTCCAAACCTCCTGGTAATTCATACAATACAAAATCCAAATCTGCTACAGGTCGTAGTGGCGTAAGCGTAAATACCAATGAGCCAGGTTGATCACAAGTCCACCGAAACCACACCGAATTAAACTCTAAGGCTAAATTTCCGCCCGATCCACTAAAGCAGGGCGCACCTGCAAAATCATTAGGATCGTTTCCTGCCCCAACCAATTGGTCAACTGTAAAGGTTGATTTGTCACATAAAATTGCGCCATCTACACAATCCGAACTAGGATCGATTGGAGGGTTAAAGTTTTGAATACACAAATCAAATGTTCCTGTAAAATTTCCAATTCCTTCTACACGTACAAACATAAAGCTACCTACAGTAACACCGCTTTGTGTAAGGTCAGTAAAATTGGCTGCATTGCCCGCTTGGCATTCTAGCTCGCTGAGGTTACTGCAATTGCCAGTGTATAAACTGATAGATGGCCCTTCTAAAGTTCCGCCTGAACCATTGCTCGAAGCACCATTTACGGTAACAACAATGTCGGTAGCAACGGCGGTAAAAGCAAACCATACATCATTGGAAATATCAAAACACGATGGGGCATCAAATGGAGAAGGTGTAGCTCCAGCATTGCTGAAAGCTGCAAACCCCGAACAATAATTGCTAGGGTCTTCTATCACAATGGCAGTTTGGCACTCATCATTGATGGGTGCTTGCGCTAGACCCATATTGCTTCCAAAACTTATTAGGACAAAGAGTAGTACAAATTTCACATTCATATCTAAAAGGATTTAGGACTCCGATTCTTATTATAATTATAACGCCACAAAAATATTGAAAAGTGCGCTAATAAATAAACTTTACTCCTTAGAGTAACGACTATATGAATAAGAGGTTATAAAAGACCAATTTGTTGTACCCCAAAAGTCTAAAAAAGTAATACTTTTGTCATTAGATGCCTTTTATAATTGCTTGTCTAAGAACTTTGTCCTTTAAAAATTGATTAAATAATTGAAAACTTGGAACTTATGCAAGAGATTTTTAGAGGACTCTTTAAAAATTACTGAATGTAAGGTTTTGCTGTGAACCTAAAAAAAGCTGTTTTTTAAAGCTGCTACGCTTTAAAAGTTTACGAAAAAAAGCTTGGAAGCTTTGGCTCGTAAACCTGTTTAGTTCGGAAGCTAAACAGAACAAATCAGCCTCTTTTTTTACTATCAACGCAATCTGTTATAATCAGAAAAGTTATTAGACCAATTATAAAAGGCTTACCACATAGTTATGAGAAAAAACATCCCCAATATCATCACTTTACTCAACCTTTTTTGTGGCTGTTGTGCCTTAGTTGGTATATTCAATGGCTGGGCTTTGTGGGTTTTTGTCTGTTTGCTCTTGGCTGGATTGGCCGATTTTGCAGACGGGCTGGTGGCACGTATGCTTAAAGTACATTCGCCTTTGGGTAAGGAACTCGACTCTTTAGCTGATATGGTTTCCTTTGGAGTTGTTCCTGGTTTTATGTACTTCAGTTTATTGGGCGGTTTGGATATAAATTATACAAGCAATTTTTGGTTGCCCTACTTAGGATTTTTAGTAACTCTTTTTTCTTGTTATCGCTTGGCAAAATTTAACCTCGACGAACGGCAAACCGATGATTTCATCGGTTTAGCAACGCCTTCTTCCACGATGTTTACAACAGGACTTTACTTAATTCATCACAATAACACACTTGGTTTGGGTGATTGGGTAAGCCATCCTTATTTTCTGATTCCAACTATCCTAATTCTAAGTTATCTATTAATTTCGGAGTTGCGAATGTTTAGCTTTAAGTTCAAATCTTTTCGATGGCAGGGCAATGCATTTCGGTATGCACTCATTGTAGCAGCTATTTTGCAAATGATTTTTTTAAAGGAAGCCGCTTTTTCGTTTATCATTTTGACTTATATTATATTTGCGTTTTTTGACAGTTTTTGGAAGGAGTAAGGGGGCAGGTGAGTTCCGCTTTTGCGGAAAAAAGGTGTCAGGTTGCTGACTCCTAAAATCTCGCCTTGCGAGATTTAGCTGACCCCTGACTCCTCCCACTCACATAAAATAAAAGAGATGAAATTCGTAGCACAAATAGACATCATGCCGCACAAAGAACTGCTCGATCCACAAGGAAAGACAGTGGCCAATAACATGAAAAACATTGACCTCACGGGCGTAGAAGATGTACGTATAGGCAAGCACATCCAAATGACACTTGATGCTGCCAATGCAGACGAAGCCAATACCAAAGTAGAAACGGCTTGTAAAAAAATCTTTGCTAATGTCATCATGGAAACCTACTCTTATAAAATAGAAGCAGTATAACGTTCAAGTATAAAAATAGGAATGTATAGTGCTTATGCATTCCTTCATTTATACATTCCTGCATTTCTTATGCTCTACCTCGTACCTACACCTATTGGCAATTTGGAAGACATTACTTTTAGAGCTATTCGAGTTTTGAAAGAAGTGGATTTGATACTAGCCGAAGATACACGCACCTCCCGAAAATTGTTGCAACACTACGAGATTGAGACCCCTCTACGCTCTCACCATGCTCACAACGAACACGCCACTACGCCCAATTTGATTGAGCAATTGACCAATGGAGTTGAGATTGCTTTAATAAGCGATGCTGGCACACCCGCTATTTCTGACCCAGGATTTTATTTGGTAAGGGCTTGCCACGAAGCTAATGTCCTCGTAACTTGTTTGCCTGGTGCAACTGCTTTTGTGCCTGCTCTCGTGGCTTCTGGCCTGACCAGTGATAAATTTCATTTTGAAGGATTTCTTCCGCATAAAAAAGGTCGCCAAACTCGACTTAAATATTTGGCAGAACTTCCCGTATCTTTTGTTTTATACGAATCTCCTTATCGTTTGGTGAAGTGCCTGACGCAGTTGGCCGAGCATTGCGGCGCAGACCGCAAGGCTTGCGTTTGTCGGGAGTTGAGCAAAATTCATGAAGAAATAAAAGCTGATTCTTTAGAAAACTTAATTGTCTTTTACAAAGAAAAAGCTAAAGTTAAAGGCGAAATAGTCCTTGTAGTCGAAGGAAAACGCTAATCTTCTGACAATTTTGGAGTATTCTAGCGAAAATCCGCTAGAATAGAATATGATTTCGAGGGCTTTATCGTATTTTTGTGTGCTAATTTCAATTTAAAAATCTAAACAAAAGAAATGAATAAATTTATACTAAGCCTTTTAGTTGGGTTCTTTTTCTTGAATCTAAACTCTTACGCACAAAAGGTATATTGTGGCTATGACCTCGCCGTAGAAAGTATGGAAAAAAAGCATCCTGGCTACAAAGATGTTATTGATCGTACCTTCAAAGAAGCTCAAAAAATTGGTAAAGAAAGTCGTTTGAATCATTCTTCAATGACTTACACCATACCTGTTGTAGTACACGTCGTATGGAATCAAGCCGAAGAAAATATTCCTGATAGTTTGATTACCTCGCAAATAGAAGTATTAAATGAAGATTATCGCCGACTAAATGCCGATGCGGGTAATATCAGACCTATTTTTGAAAACATTGTTGGAGACCCAATGGTTGAATTTGATTTAGTTGCGATAGAGCGTGTACAAACGACGGAGCTATTTCAAGTAGATTTGCTTGGAGCATTGCCTGACAATGTAAAAGTAACGGCTCAGGGTGGTAGCGATGCATATGACACCGAAACACACCTAAATATTTGGATTTGTATGATACAACCAATTGGATTTGGTGGTATTTCTTTGGGACAAGTTTTAGGTTATGCCTATCCTCCTGATGGATTGGCCAACTGGCCAGAAGGCGTTTCGGCTCCTAGTCCAGAGCTAGATGGTGTCGTGATTGACTATCGTGTAATTGGTCGTAATAGTCCTTTTGAAGTTGACCCAGGTTTGGGTATGCCAATCGAAACTAGAGGTCGTACAGCAACTCACGAAGTGGGTCACTATCTTGGCTTGCGCCATATTTGGGGTGATGGTGGTGGCCTTTTAGGAGGTGATAGCTGCGCCGAAGATGATGGCGTTGCCGATACGCCAAATGCTGGATCGCAATCCAATTTTGATTGTAATACCAACCAAAATACTTGCAATGATGGTCTTGGTGACCAACCAGATATGATTGAAAATTTTATGGATTATGCTGCCGAAACGTGTATGAATAGTTTTACACAAGGGCAGATTGATATTATGCGTGGTGTGCTCGAAAGTGAGCGTTGTGAGTTGGTACAGGCTTGCGATGCAAGTGCTGTCAATGCAATAGATGTATCGAGTCTATTTAAGGTTTCTCCTAATCCTACTACGGGGCAATTGTTTTTTGAAACGAGCTTGATTGATATTGAAGATTATACGGCTCAATTGGTCAATATGGCAGGACAAGTTATGCCTGTAAATATGAACCTTGCTGATAGAACTTTCAACTTGGAAGGTCTAGAAAATGGCTTGTACATTTTGAAATTGCAAAATGGCAACAAACAAGTATTGAAAAAGATTTCTGTACTAAAGTAATCTTAAAAATACGAGCCCCAAAAAAGCCCGAATTTGGATTTCCAAATTCGGGCTTTTTTTTTAGACTAGACGGAAGCCATTTTTTTCAAAACTGTCAAATTGTTTTTGAACACGAAGATAGGCCAAACCATCGTGGGTTTTGATACGCTCAAAATCCTTAAATCCATTAGCAACGGCTTGGTCAAGATGCACAAATGATTTGGAGGCTTGCTCCTCTAGCGAGTAGCAGCAAGCAATATTAAAATGTGCTACCTTATCTTTTGGATTCAATTCCAAAGCCTTGCTAAATTCCTCAATTGCTCCTTTATAATCGTACTCTTTGTATTTAGCATGACCACTTTTGATAAACATCGAGTTATCAGGCGGCTTGGGTGGCGGCGGCGGTGGAGCTTGTCGGCGGCCACCTCCTGAGTATCCTCCTTTTGGATTAGGATTTTGTCTTTTTCGATATTGGCGTTCGTGTTGTTGTTGCGAACGTTGGTATTGGCGATAAGCCCGCAGGATTACCGGCCCAAACATAATAAGTAATCGTAATAAGCGTCCCATGGAATGGAATTTTATGTGTTTGTGTACTAAGCCTGTCTATCGACAGGTAGATGTTTGCGTGTTTATGTTTTCGTAAATACGCAAACACACAAACACCTCGACACGTAATTATTTTCTTGCTATTAAATTTGTTTTGACGTAATTTTCAATGAAAGCGTCACGATAGGTACGTCCGAGAGGAATTTCGTCTTCGCCCAAATGTATAAAATCTATATCAATCGAGTCTATAAAATTGATATTTATAATATATGATTTACTGACTCGTACAAAAATCGAATCTGGTAATTGGCTATTAATCGTTTTGATATTCATGGCCGTCATGATTTTTTCCTTATCGGTAAAAAGCATAACATAGTCTTTGAGACCTTTGATGTATTTGATGTCTTTAAAAAAAACTCGAATATAACGACGTTCGGATTTGATGTAAACGTACTCTTGTTCGATGGCTTCAATAGTACTTTCAGTTGCTTGCTGCAACTGAAAAACCTCTTTGGCTCGGTTGATGGCTTTTACAAAACGCTCTAATCGAACGGGTTTTACCAAATAATCCACTACATCTAATTCGTAACTCTCTAAAGCATATTGTGGGTAAGCCGTCGTTAAAATAATCAGTGGCGGATTGCGTAGCGAGCGTATAAAATCCAAACCTGTAATACCTGGCATTTCGATGTCGAGAAACATCAAATCGACTTGATGTTTTTGTAAAAAATCATTGGCAGCTACTGCATTGCTACATTGTCCGACCAATTCTAAGGAAGGTACATCAGCGACATTGAGTTCCATACCCTCGCGAGCCAAAGGTTCATCATCAACTATAAGACATTTCATATTAAACGTATTCAAGTGTTTAAAAAAGGTGCAAGATAAACTTACACTCCTAAACACTTTCTTAGTAATTTATCTTTTTTAAGCGATCGAGATTGCGTTTATTTTCACGTTCTTTGATGCTATTGCGCTTGTCGTATTGACGTTTACCTTGGGCGAGAGCCACTTCGATTTTGACAAAGCCTCGTTCCGAAAAATAGAGGCGATAAGGTATGACCGAAAATCCTTTTTCGGTGACTCGGCGATTAATTTTTTTGAGTTCGCCTTTTTTTAGGAGGAGCTTCCGCAAGCGGCGCGTTTCGTGATTGTTGTACGAGCCAAATTTGTATTCGGCGATAAACATATTCTTGATAAAAAGCTCCCCTTTTTTGAAAAAACAAAAGGCTTCTTTGAGGTTGGCATGACCTGCCCGAATAGATTTTACTTCAGTTCCTGTCAATAAAATGCCTGCTTCAATTTGTGACACAAATTGAAATTGATATTCTGCCTTTCGATTGACAATTTCTATTACTTTAGGTTTATTTTCTTTCTTTGCCATAATGCTTCACAAAAATACAATAAAATTTAACATTAAATGGAAGAACAAAAAACAGCAAAATGAAGTTCCAAGACTGCAATTGTTGAAATGTCCAAATTAGAAAAAATAAGGTAAATGAAATACATTACTGAAGAAGGGATAATGGTATTTCCGATTATGAGTCGAG
>JAHDEQ010000127.1:10800-12975 GCA_020628755.1 Saprospiraceae bacterium | reverse complement strand
ATGATGTCTTCTTGTGTGATGTTTTCGGCTTCGGCTTCGTAGGTCAATCCGATGCGATGGCGCATCACATCGTGGCAAATATTGCGGACATCTTCGGGAATGACATAGCCTCGGCGTTTTAAGAAGGCATAAGCCTTGCTGGCACGAGCCAAATTAATACTCGCACGAGGCGAACCTCCATAATTGATGAGTGGTTCAAGACTGGCCAAACCATATTCTTTGGGTTGGCGTGAAGCAAAAACAATATCTAATATATAGCGTTCGATTTTTTCGTCCATATAGACTTTTTCGACAACCTTACGAGCTTTGAGAATACTTTCAGGACTTACAACGGGTTCGATAGTGCCAAAATTGCCTGTGAGGTTGCGGCGTATGATCTCTCTTTCCTCTTCTTTGTTGGGATAAGTGATTTGAACTTTGAGCATAAAACGATCCATTTGTGCTTCGGGGAGCGGATAAGTTCCTTCTTGCTCAATCGGGTTTTGGGTAGCCAAAACGAGGAAAGGTTCTTCTAATTTAAAGGTATCACCTCCAATAGTAACTTGGCGTTCTTGCATGGCCTCCAAAAGTGCAGACTGCACTTTAGCCGGCGCACGGTTAATTTCATCTGCAAGGATAAAGTTGGCAAAAACTGGCCCTTGACGAACAGTAAATTCGTTCTTGTTGGGGTTATAAATCATCGTACCGATAATATCCGCAGGCAGCAAATCAGGCGTAAACTGAATTCGGCTAAAGTCGGCGTTAACTGCAGTCGAAAGGGTTTTGATAGCTAGGGTTTTGGCAAGCCCTGGCAAACCTTCGAGCAAAACGTGTCCTTTGGCAAGGAGTCCGAGCATAAGGCGTTCAATCATATGCTCTTGACCAACAATGACTTTGCCTGTTTCTTCGTTTAATTTTTCAACAAAAGCACTTTCGATATATATTTGCTGATTGAGTGCTTCGATGTCTATAGATTGTTGCATATTGGGTTTATGTTAACGCAATTTTCAATAAAGTTGAGCTTTACTAAACTTCGCTAAGCGTAGAAGCTACACACAAATTTAGGAAAGCAGTGGTTTCAAAATTGAGTTTGCAGCTTGTTGTAATTTAAAAGACTATTTTTGAGTTGCAAATTTGCTAAAAATTTTGCAAAAATCATCAACTTTGATAATTGCACAAAATGATTTTTTAGCATTAACGAGATATTAACGAATTTGGTTATTGATTTATTTGGATTTTAGATTTTTGAGCTATGATTTTAGATACTAGATTTTCTCTTTTGATAGTAATTTTGATTTTTATTTCTAATCTTGGATTGGCGCAGCCTGTTGTTCATGAAATAAGTGCATCAAAAGCACGAGCAATCAGATCTGATTCGTGTATTATTGCATTGCAAAATTCTACGCTGATTGTTCGTTTGCCTTCTTTTAGGAAGAAGATTGAAGCATTAGAAACTATTGAGAAAAAACATAAGTCTAAAAGACAACGGAAAATTGCGGCTAAAAGAAAAAAGAAACAAATTTTAGAAAGAAATTTTATACATCAATCTATTATTGAAGGAATGTATAAATACTACACATTTTCTAATTTCCGAATCACTTCGGATGCTTTTTGGGAGGATTTTTTGAATGGAAAAAGGGAAAATATATTTTTTAATAGTAAAGCAGAAATTGACCCAACCATTAAATTTAATGGAGACGCTTATATGATGATGCGCTACGGAAAAAAAGACTTTAGACTCATGAATGACCAAGATATAGGGTTTATTGTAGCAGATTCTGATCAAATAGATTTAAATAAACCTTTTCCATATTTTTTTGATGTTTTCCATACTGGAAAACTTTTTTTGCATATGTTCTTTGTCCCAATCAAAAACGTTTACAACAATTTAGGGCTTGAAATCTTTATTTTTAATACTAAATTAGAAAACTATGGAAAGGATGCAGACCTTAGAATTGCAAAAAGAGAATATAAAAGAAAACAAAAATTAGAACGAAAAAGAATGAAAGCTAAGAGATGAAAAAATAGTTTAGCACTTTATTAATTCCCTTCTATCAAAGGCTTCACTTCAGTATTATCTTTGGGCTGCAATTTGTCGGGGCGAGTAGGTTTACTGGGCTTGGCTGGACGCTCTATTTGTGTGGCACGTTCGGCACGAGCACGAGCAATGAGAATCGAATCTACTTGTTTTGCGGC
>JAHDEQ010000127.1:8177-10700 GCA_020628755.1 Saprospiraceae bacterium | reverse complement strand
TTAATAACCCAATTTTTTCTTCCGTTCCTCTAGTCGAACTTGTATGATGGAATCAACGGCCGTTTCTAATATTTTTTGGGTTTGGACTTCGCAGAGCGAGTCGGTTTCCTTTTTGAGGTCTTCGAGTTGATTTTTATAGAGGGTATCTACTTGGGTTCGGAGTTCTTTGTTGAAATAGGGTGTTTGTTCAGTTGTACAGGCTGAAAGGAGGACAAATATTAAGACATAAAATTTTAGTTTTTTTACCACAGATTTTCAAATTGTGAATTAACTTTACTAAACTCATCACTACACTTATCTGCCCACAAGTTTAGGAAAGTACAAGGTGTATTTTAAATTCTAAAATCATTCGATTACAAATCTATTTTTTTTCGGCGTAATTCAAAACTTTGTCCGAGGTAAACTTTGCGTACCATCTCGTCGGCTGCGAGTTCTTCGGCTGTTCCTGCTTTGAGGATATTACCCTCGAACATCAAATAGGCACGGTCTGTTATGGACAAGGTTTCTTGTACATTATGGTCGGTGATAAGGATACCAATATTTTTGGTTTTGAGTTTGGCTACGATATATTGAATGTCTTCGACGGCGATAGGGTCAATTCCTGCAAAGGGTTCATCGAGTAAGATAAATTTTGGACTCGTGGCCAAAGCACGTGCAATTTCGGTACGCCGACGCTCTCCTCCTGAGAGCGTATCGCCATTGCTTTTGCGAACTTTGTGGAGCGTAAATTCATCAATCAAGGATTCTAATTTTTCTTTTTGTTCACTCTTGGAAAGCGAAGTCATTTCCAAAACAGCCTTGATATTGTCTTCGACACTTAACTTTCTAAAAACAGAAGGTTCTTGTGGCAAATAACCAATTCCTTTTTGCGCACGCCGATACATGGGCAATTCAGTGATGTTTTCATCGTCCAAAAACACATTGCCTTCGTTGGGTTTGATAAATCCGACTGTCATGTAAAAAGTGGTCGTTTTGCCTGCTCCGTTGGGGCCCAGCAATCCTACGATTTCTCCTTGGTTGACTTCCAAAGAAACACCTTTGACGACCTTGCGGCTGCCGTATATTTTGACGAGGTTGTTGGATTTTAAAATCATGTTGAAACGTGTTCAAGTGTTCACGTATTCACGTGTTCACGTTATAAATAATATTCATTTAACGTGAGCACGTGAATACGTGAACACGCGAGCACCTCTTAAAACTTCACCACTACTTTGGCTTCTACCGTCCAATTGGGGCGGAGGGTTTCGATTTGTTGGGTAAAAATACGTTCGGGCTTTCGTTTTTCATCGTAGTTTCCAGTGTCCCATTTGCCATTGTTGTTGCGGTCTTCGATGACGTTGACGATATAATCATCGGGTTTAAGAGTCGAGTATGTTGTAGAGAAAACGTTTTTTCCTGTGATGGTATTTTCTTTTACGACATCTTTTCGGGTAGTCAATAATTGAATAATATAAGTTTGGTTTTCTTGGAGCGAATCCACTTGCAAGCTCAATTCACCAAAATCGGCTCGGGGCAAAATTTTATATTTTTGAATAATGGTGTCGTTGGGAATTTCAAAAATCGAAGTCATTGCCGTAGGCATGACTTCGACTTCGTATTGCAGGTTTTCTTTCCAATTGAAATCAATTTTTAGGAGTCTTTTATCCAGGCTGTCCAAAAATATATTTGGAGTAATCAAATTTCGAGTTGTGTCTTCATAAACTTTTATCAAAGTCATATCAAAACTTTGAATGGGATAATTCATTTCGATACCAATGGGAACGGTTGGATTTTTGGAAACAGCTCTATTGTTAATTCCTGTATTGAGCATAACAAATTTGGCTTGTTCTAGGAACTCCGTTTTGCCTTTCAAGGGAATACGAAGGGTATCTTGCAGGCTGGTATCAGCCTGCATACGCACGTCAAAATAATCATCAGCACTGTACCAAATTTTTACACTATCCTTCACAATTTCGACATAAGGTTCAGGATTTATATTATCAAAATTCAAATTCAAATCATAAGGGTCACGATTAAAAACGAGTTTAGCCAAGCCATAATGCACCATTTCTTCGTCGGTCAATCGCAGTTGAGTCTCTTCTGTAAAAATACTCAAATTGATAGACAACAAATTGCTATCAGGTAAAGTAATGAGCGAATCCAAAAAGCCAATCGCCTCCCCTTCTTGGTCAAACTTATAGTTCAGATTGCCGTCTTTAAGTGCAAAAACTTTAAATTTTCCAGCTTTAATATTTTCTATTTTAAAAGTGCCATTGTCGTCTGTTTTTGCAAAATAGTAAGGCCGCAGCGTTCTTACCACGCTATCCTGTGTATTTTCATACAACATGAGCAAGACATCTTTGGCAGCTTCTTTTGTCAATAAATCTGTAATTTTTCCTTGCACAGTAAGCGAGTCAATTTCATCACCCGTTGAAAAAACATAACGTAAATCTTCGGCCGTATTTCCTTTGGTAATGTCTTTTACTGCCTCTCCAAAATTGACGGTATAGGTTGTATTTTCTCTTAATACTTCTTCTTCATCCA
>JAHDEQ010000127.1:1491-8077 GCA_020628755.1 Saprospiraceae bacterium | reverse complement strand
TATATTTTGGATTCTGTACACTGAATAAAGTGTTGATTGAAATTTAAGACGTTGTATGGAAAGTTTAGTTTTACTAAACTATGCTCTTCTATTTTTCAGCCCGCAAGTTTAGGAAAACATTAGAATAAATGGAGTTTTTAGGATAAAAATTTACTTTTGCAAAAAAAAAGCATGCTCGAAAACTGGCTCAATCCTACAACAGTTCCTACTAATATTGAATGGTCGAGCTTGCCCAAAAATTGCTTGGGCAAGCATATCGAAATATTTGAGCAACAATTGCCTCTCTTGCAAGATATTCAAATCGTCTTGATTGGTTTGGATGCTGCCAATGCAGATGCGATTCGGCAATCTTTGTATAAATTGAGTTTTAACTTTCCCAAAGTCAAAATTGCGGACTTGGGCAATTTGAAAAAAACGACGGCTTCCTTTATTATTCCTGTCTTAAAAGAACTGCACGATACCAATATTTTGCCCATCCTCATTGGCGGGCAAACGGAACATATTTATGCCCAATATCAAGCACATTATGCCAAACGTGCTTTAACTAATTTGGTCGTTTTGGATGAGCGTGTTCATTTTGATTTGGAAGAAGAACAAGCAAAGGATTTGTACTTGACCAAGATTCTACAAAATCGAAAGTTGTTTAATTTAAGTGTATTGGGATGTCAAGGACATTATGTGCCTTTGGAGGTGAAAAAATATTTTTCGAAACGTTATTTTGAGTTGTTCAATTTAGGAAAAGTGCGTTCCAATATGGAGGAATTAGAACCTATTTTGAGAGATGCGGATTTGATGGCTGTAAATTTGGATGCGATTCGGAATTCGGATGTCTCTGGAGTGCCAACACCTTCACCCAATGGCTTATTTGGTGAAGAAGCCTGTCAAATTCATTGGTATGCAGGTATGAGTGATAAATTATCTTCCATTGGTTTTTATGGTTATCATCACGATTTGGATGAGCAAGCGCAAGGAGCGCAGCTCCTTGCTCAGATGTTGTGGCATTTTCTCAATGGTTTTTATCATCGTAAAAATGATTTTCCAAAATCAACCGATAATTTGACCGAATATATTGTTGAGCAAAAAAGTCTAGACCATCAAATTACTTTTTGGAAAAGTACTAAAAGTGGACGTTGGTGGATGCAAGTTCCCATCAAAACTCGTAAAAAACATGAACGCCATTTTCTAATTCCTTGTTCGTATAAAGATTATCAATTGGCTTGCAATGGCGAATTGCCCGAGCGATTAGTGAGTGCGTATCAGCGATTTTTGTAGTTTGTCTGGACAGCCTGCCTGACGGCAGTCAGGGATTTTTGGGATTTGCAGGATATGACAGGGTTCTTTAGAGTGAAGCTCTAAATCCAGTGCATCCCAAAAATCCCAAAAATGCTGTACTTACTGTTTAATTATCTTCTGCACGCACAATTGATTATTGCTTGTATGTAGTACTCGCACAAAAAACAATCCTGAAGGAAGTGTACTAATATCTATATCCAAACTGTTATTCGTGGTAGAGACGTCTTGATAAACTGTTGTCCCATCAGAAGAAAGTATGCTTATTTGGTAATATTGTAATTGCCCTGTAATCGTAAAAATACCATTGCTCGGATTTGGAAATATATTAATATCCAAATTATTGGCTTCAATAGTAGGGTCGTTGGAAGTTGTGCTGCTAAAAGGTGCGATTTTTAAAAAACCAAAAGTACCATCATCTACCGCAACGATGGCACCGCCATCGCTGGTCAAATCCACATCTTCGCCTGCCCAATCAATGCCATTATTTTCAAAATAAGTTTCTTGCCATTCAACATTTCCGTTCGCATCATATTTGACTAAATAAACTCGCCAAACATCCGAACTACCATTGGCATTGGTTTGAGAATAAGAGCCATATTCATCGCCAGTACCTGCAACGATTAAGCAGCCGCCATCGGCAGTTGCTTTGATTCCCCAAGCTTCATCATGAATATATTGGGGGTCAAAACCTCTAGGATTACCTGTTTTTTGTTCCCAAATCATATTGCCATTATTATCCAATTTCATGGTATAAGTATCCCAATTTATAGTTCCCGAAAGGGTATGCCCTGTCAAAAATATTTCGCCGTTATTGTTCACATCCAAGCCAAAGCAATGGTCATAATTAGTACCTCCATAAGAATTACTCCAAATAACATTGCCCAATACATCTAATTTTAAGGCATTGAACTCTTCTGCCCCTTCGGACAACCCCGAAACTATCAGTTCTCCATTATAGGCTTTGATGCGGTAAGCATGCGAGGTATGCGTGCTAATGTTTTGTCCACCAGTTTTATTGCCCGCAGTATCTATGAATGTGAGATAGCCTTGCCCTTCGGTGTAAAAGGTATTATTGCCATCTAAAGCATTGACATAGCCCACCGCCAGAAAGCCCGAAGAGGTTTCGGCAATATGCTCTAGGGCATCTGTCCCACCATTATTATAGGTTTGACTAAAAATGGTATTGCCTGTATTTTTATTGAGTTTGATTAAAGTGCTGTTTTGGTTTAATGCGCCACAAATCAAGTAGCCGTCGCTCAATTCATAAGCCGAATTGCCGAGATTATGCCCTGCCGAACCAAACTCTTTTTCCCATTGTAGATTGCCATTGGCATCGGTTTTTACGACATATATTTTTGCCGAATTAGGAATAAATCCTGTTTCTCCAACTTGCAAGTAACCACCATCATCGCAAGTCATAATGAAATGTCCATGCGATTCGGATTGCGTGCCATTATATGTGGTGTACCATTGTGAAGCTGGCTGGGCAAAAGCCATTTGTATAACAAACAAGGACGTAAGGATGGTAAAAGTAGTCGTTTTGATGTGCATCTTTTTGATTTATTGATTAAAAATAGTCTTACAATAAAACAACAAGATAGAAGTTTGTTACCCTACTTAAATAGGAATTTTTAGGAAGTATTATTCTAAATCCAAATTTCTAATCTCCTAGTATAAATCTGACATCTTGATATAAACATCTAATGATTTGAAATGAATCATGTCATCAAGCCCTTGGAAACGGTTGATTTGCCACAAATCAACGCCAACTTGACGATATTTGTGAAACTTCTCCTCTCTATCGTAAGTCGCTATACTTTTTGACAAAACTTCAATCACCAAAGTAAGTGCTTCTGACTCATTTTCAGTTTCCTCTATATGGTTTTAGAAAAAAGCCTATTTTTGAACCACAATTTTCTTTACCCACTTTTGCTTTGCATCGGAACAAAGCAAATAATACAAACCATTATTCAAATCCGAAATATCTAATTCCAATTTATTTGTAGCTTCAACGAATACTTGTTTTTGAACTTGACCAAGTCCGTTGAGGATTGTTAGCAACTCAATTGTAGGGACATTTTGTGTATCAATGATTAATTGACCCGAACTCGGATTGGGATATACACGAATAGAATTATTGTGTTCAAGATTTACAATACTTGTTGTAATCGGAGCAATAGTCGTATCTTCGACGATGTGTATGCGCTCATTGATATTCAAATCATATAAGGTTTGCAAACGTTTTGCTCCAGGCCACCACACTTGTAGGCTATCAATACCAGCAGCATCGCCCAAACCAAAGTGTAAGCGACTGCTCGAATTAGAGCAGTGGCTCGAACCACTGGACAATTCCCGTACCAAAATCTCTTCATTTGCGTAAAGCAAAACCCTCGACCCATAGCCATCTCTATTGGCTTCCACGCCTTCCAAACTTACTTGAAACCAGTTATTTTGGTTACCCCATTCATTTCGATTGAGTACCGTTTGCCAACCCTCTTCGTTGATGGGCACATTGAGTACGACCGACAAAATATCCACATCGCCATCATTATCAAAGTCGGAATAAGCCATCCCTCGCGAGGTAAAACGATTGGAAATACCATAATCTTCGTAAGTATCAGTAAAGGTCAAATCGCCATTATTGACAAAGAGTTTGTCGTTTTGATAAATTTGGGAAGGTAAAAAATCAGGACTTGGCACATAACCATTGGACACAAAAAGGTCGAGGTCGGTGTCGTTATCAATGTCAATAAAAGCCGTTCCCCAACCTACGGTAAGGGTACTATCTTGGATAACCCACTGGTCGCCTGTACCAGAATCGTCCGTGATGTTCGTAAACGAACCACCATTGTTGAGTGACAAAGCATTCTTACCAAAATTAGTCACATAATAGTCCAAATCGAGGTCTTTGTCAATATCGCCAATCGCAGTACCCATGCCATACATCGCCGTATTGATGTTGACCTCGTCAGCAATTTCGGAGAAGTACAAACTATTATTTTCGTATAATTTATTGGGTTCGATAAAACTTCCAAAATCGTTGGCAATCAGTATGTCTTGGTCACCATCGAAGTCAAAATCGGTAGAGGCTACCGCCAAAGCGCAGCCTGTGTCGTCGAGATTGACTTGTCCTCCTTTTTCTTGGAATGTCCCATTACCTTGATTTTCATAGAGTAGATTTTCAAAACAATCGTGATTGAAACCAATCACATTGTTGCTATTGTCATAAAGAAAATCTGCTGATTCTACATAATTGATGACATATAAATCGAGTAGTCCATCCAGATTGTAATCAAAAAAAGTAGCACCAATAGAGAAAACTTCTTCTTCGCCGAAGCCATTGCCCCACATTTCGGTAAATGTGCCATCGCCGTTGTTTTTGTAGAATAAATTTCGGGCAAGCTGTTGTGTAAAATTGTGCTTATTGGTAGTGATAAACAAATCCTTGAATCCATCATTGTCAATATCGCCTACTACAACTCCCATTGTATAATAGTTGGCCGTAGAATCAAAACCAGCGATAGTATTTTTATTGATAAAAGTACCATCTCCTTGATTTTCATAAAAATGGTCAATTCTTTTTCCAGAAGTCACATAGAGGTCATCGTCGCCGTCGTTGTCATAGTCAAAAAAGGCCGCACCACCTCCCATAAAACTGGCGTGTTCTACGATATGGTTAATTTGTGCCGTGTCTTGACAAGGCACAAAGTGCGTTGTGACAGAAGGGCTAGGAGGTTCATTTACTAATAATTCAACATCTTCGTCCACATCAATTTGATTGTTGGTTGTACTACCTTCGGTAATATTGATGTGTTGATTGCTCGAAATGTTATAAAGGCGATCCACATGGCCTGTTGGCCAAGTGATTAGAAGAGAATCCACTTGATTTACTTCGGAAAGACCAATATTTTCGACCAAAGAGTTTTGACCCAAAAAACCAATACCACAATGCGTATAACGCATTTGGTAAGCATCGCTCGTAAAAATTTCGAGCTTAGAACCGATACCATTTTTATTACTTAATCTACCTTGCAAACTGATTTTTAGCCAATTTTGAGCGAGGTTTTTATTTTCCCAAAGTTGTGATTTGAATGGATTTTGATTGACTACTATAATATCAGACAAACCATCATTATTGAAATCGCCAATGGCATTATTATAGCTCAAAACAGTGTCACCTTCAAAGAAAAATTCATCAAAACTTCCATTGCCTTGATTGGAATAAAAAGCGCTTGAAATTTTATCAGATCCCATCAAATTGCCACTAATATACAAGTCCAAATCGCTATCATTGTCAGCATCAAAAAAGTTAGCTCCCCAACCAAAACCATAGAAGCCAACATTGGCTTCTGTTGCAACATCATTGTACAAAATAGGTTCTTCGTTTATAAAACCTTGATTTTGAAGGAGTACGCTTCCGTCAGGAATATTGGTGCAATAAATATCAGACCAACCATCATTGTTGTAGTCGCCGACTGCAACGCTCATCGCTTCAATATCGAGTACCGTTTGAGTGATTTCGCTAACATCTTGAAATGTTCCATTCCCTAAATTTTGGAGCATGGTATTGCCACGATTTCTATCGTGTGCAATATAGATGTCTGGCCATTTGTCATTATTATAATCTAAAAAAGAAGCACAAAAAGGGACTTTGCCTAGGTCTTTAGTATTAGTCGTTTCCGAAACTTCAGTGAAAGTGCCGTCGGCATTATTTTGATATAAAAAAAACTGATTGAGTCCAGCTTGTCCATCAAAGCGTTCGCAAAAATAAAGGTCGAGCCAACCATCACGATTATAATCGGCAAAGGCTGCACCATAAGTACGATTATCATTGATATGAATACCTACAGATTCGGTAATGTCTATCAAATGGAGGTCTCCTGTATTTTCGTACAAACGATTGGGAGCAGAATGCGAAGCTACAAAAAGGTCATTGTCGCCATCGTTGTCAAAATCAATCCAAAGAACTTGTTTGGCATTGTCGGTGTGTTCAACTAGGGATGGAATTTTGATGAATCCATTACCTGCATTTTTATAGAAGGAAAGAGGTTCGCCCAAACCCGTTGCCAAAGTAATATCATCCAAGCCATCTTGGTCGAAATCGACAAAGCTGACTCCGCCACCAGTTATTTCACCAGTATAAGTATGATTGATGCCTTTTTGAAAAGCTACATTTTGGAAGTTGCTTTGAGCCGATAAATGTTGAAAGAATAGAACTAAAATTAGGGGTAAAAAAAATCTCATATGGTGTTATTTATAACTTAATGTTAACCTAACACAATTTACGGATTTT
>JAHDEQ010000127.1:0-1391 GCA_020628755.1 Saprospiraceae bacterium | reverse complement strand
CCAACTTGAAGATTTCGGATAAAGACATCTTCTTTGGTCGGCATAAATTGAGCATATTTGCTAATCAAACGGCGTGCTTCGGCAGCGGTTTCAGGATCTTGTTTGGCCTTGTTCCATTCATCAATGGCTACCCAAGTAACGACTTGGCTATCGAAGCCACGCCCAGGTCCGCAAAGTGGTCCACTTGATGCATACAATTTTCCAATCAATAAATGTGCATCGCCCCAGCCTGGACGATTGTCGAGTGCCAAACGAGCATACTTTCGGGCAGTAGAATATTTTTTTAAATGAGCATAATATATTTTTGCAATGGTCAAGTAGTATTGTGCTTTTTTATTGCTGTCGCTTGACCTTCCAGCCTTTTCGTCATAGCAACTTACAGCTTCAGTATAATTTCCTTCTCGTAAGAAATTTTTGCAAAGTACCGCAGGAGTAGTTACGGGTTCAGGCGGAAAGCACTTGGTGAGTTTTGGTTGGAGTCCAAGCAAAACGGGGTCAGATTCGGAGCATTTTCCCCATTTGAGGCGACCATAAACCGTACCGATGGTTTCGCAATTTTCGGGGTCGGCTTCGAGTTCTGCTAAGTATTTGGTTTTGTAGTAGTTACAATCATAAAATCCTTCGATACCTTCCATTTCTTCTAAACGGACAGGAGCGTAGCCCTGAACGATGTCCCATCGTTCACAGGATTTTGGATTTTCGCAATTTTCTACCCCATAATTGACTATTTCAGTGACTTTGCCAGCATATTTTTGAGCCTCGGCCATTGGGATTTTTTCAGATAAGTACAAATCAACCATCAAAGCCGTAAAAGGATTGACGACAAAATCCGCCGTTTTTTTGCCATCTATATCAATGACTTCTTTGAACTGATTGTAAATTTCTTGGTCGGTGGCTTGGTCACGATAGGTATAGTAGAGCTTGAACGCTTTGAGTCCCTTATACATGGTTGTGCGGTCGGGGTAACATTCGGTTGCTTTATCGTAAAGCTCAAATATCTTTTGGATGTATTCTTTTTTCTTAGCGACATCGGTTTCTGTCGTGATTTTTTGTTCGTATAATTTGATGCCATCTAAGAAATGATAATCTCGTTTGCCGTCGGCAGCAGGAGCCATTTTATAAGCAAATTGCCAATTTTTAAAGGCTTCTGTGTAATTTTTATTTCTTAAGAAATCACGATAGAGGACGTGTGCCGTTTCGGCTTGGTCGGGATTGTCTGCTTCAAAAAACTTACCACAAGGACTCAAGTTTTCTTCGATTATTGCCGATGCAGGTGGCGATTGAGGTTCTTCAGGAGCCTGAGCTTGTTCTGTCGTCTTTGGAGTACAGGCATAAGTAATGCTTAGGATTACTATAGCAAAAAGGCTGAGAAATTTGATTGGATTTTTCAT
>JAHDEQ010000126.1 GCA_020628755.1 Saprospiraceae bacterium | reverse complement strand
GGGCACTATTATACTGATTCCCTTATACCAATATAATTGACTACCTTCGTTCAACATTTGAATTTCGTCGGTTTTTACTATTACTTTAATCCATAGGCCAGAATCAAGGGATTTTGGCTTTATCCTTAATCTTAGTATGAGCTTGCATTTGAAGAATGAAAAACTTCTAATAGCTTATAATATGGATACATCGTATTTTGAAATACAGGCAAAGACACCTTTTTCTGAAAGTTTAATTTGGGAATTGAATCGTAATTTTTACAAAGAAAATGGTATTGCGGCATGGAGCAAAGACATCGTTCCACATCATATGACGAGCAACTCCAAGGTAGGTAAAACTTATGCCGAGCTAATCTTTGCTTTTCTAAAAGATTTGGCACTACAAGGTACAATAGACGAAATTGTTTACATTATAGAGTTAGGCGCAGGGCATGGCCGTTTGGCATTTCATGTGCTAAGGCACTTGCAAAACCTAATAGAAAAAGCAGAAGAAAACCTACCTCCTTATTGCTATATTCTGAGCGATATTGTAGAAGAGAATTTGTCGTTTTTTCAAGAACATCCACAATTTAAAGACTATTTGCAACAAGGAGTCTTGGACTTGACTTATTTTGATGCTTACAAAAGCGAAAAATTAGAGTTACGCTATGCTCAAAAAAGCATTCAAAAAGAAGATTTAACTCAACCAATAATTGCAATAGCCAATTACTTTTTTGATTCATTAGCTAATGATTTATTCTTTGTTCAAAACCAAGAAATAGCTTCTTGTTCGGTTTCCATTCATACGGAAGAAAACCCCGAAGAGATGGCAACTGAACAATTGATTAAGAATATACAACTGTCTTATTACAAGTCAGTTTTGGAATCGCCTTTTTACAAAGAACCAATTATTAATCAAGTTTTAGAAGAGTATAGAAATTTGATTTCTAATTCCTATCTTTTTTTTCCAAAAATAGGTATGCTTTGTCTCCAGAATCTTCAAGCCTTTTCTAAAAAAGGTTTGATGCTGCTAACAATGGACAAAGGTTTTCACGAAATTCATAATCTACAAGGCAAAAAAGAACCTGATTTGATTGCACACGGAAGTTTTTCTTTGTGGGTTAATTATCATGCGCTTGGGAGTTATTGCAAAAAACTTGGTGGGAAAGCATTGTTTCCTAGTTTTTCTAATTTTCATTTAGAAATAGGTTGTCTTTTGTTCTTGCCAACGAGCAAATCATATACCAATACGCATGCTGCGTACCAGCAATTTGTCAATAATTTTGGCCCTGACGACTTTAATAGCATCAAACAACTAGCTTATTTTAATGTGTCAAGACTAAAGCTAAAAGAGCTAATTGCACTTTTTCGTTTGAGTGCTTATGATTCTACTTTTTTTATAAAATTGCTTCCTCGCTTAAAACAGGTTTACAAAACAATTTCAGTCAATGATCGAACAAGGCTAGCACAAACTTTAGACTGTGTATGGGAGATGTACTTCAATATCAACGAAAAACTTGATTTGGCTTATGAGATAGGAGGTGTTTTGTATGATTTGGGTTATTACCCAGAAGCACTTAAATATTTTCAGTTTTCGATAGATGTTTATGGCAAAAAGGCGGATATATATTATAACCAAGCCTTGTGTTACTATCAACTCCACCAAGACAAGAAATTTTATGAAACCCTCAGCGAAGCAAAGCTGGCTTTCCCAAAATTTGAGTTGTTTAAAAATCTTGAAAAACTTGATATGAACTAAATTTATTCATCTCTTTGTAAATTTTTGACTTATCATAAACCATGAATTTGTATCTTTGTTAAGTGTAAAAACAATTTTATGAAAGTTGATACGCTTTTACAACGAGCTTTAAATTTTGAATTTCTCACCGCAGAAGAGGGAGTATTTTTATTTGAAAATGCGACCACTTCAGAATTGATGTATGTGGGAAATGCTATGCGTCAAAAGCACGTTCCCAATAATACTGTCACGTGGATAATTGACCGCAATAGCAATACCACAAATGTGTGTATTGCTAACTGTAAATTTTGCAATTTCTACCGCCGCCCTGGTCACGAAGAATCTTATATCACGACGATTGAAGAGTATAAGCAAAAAATTGATGAAACTTTTGCTTTTGGAGGAGAGCAACTCTTGTTGCAAGGCGGACATCATCCCGATTTAGGTTTGCAATATTATTGTGACTTGTTCAGTGAATTAAAATCACTCTATCCTAATCTAAAATTACACGCTTTAGGTCCACCCGAAATTGCACACGTCTCCAAATTAGAGAAAAAGTCGCATATCGAAGTTTTGACAGCCATGAAAGAAGCAGGTTTGGACTCTTTGCCTGGAGCGGGTGCAGAGATACTAAGTGACCGAGTGAGACGCTTAATTTCTAAAGGAAAATGTGGTGGTAAAGAATGGCTCGATGTGATGCGTGCTGCCCATAAGATTGGCTTAACTACTTCAGCTACTATGATGTTTGGGCACATCGAAACCAATCTCGAACGAATGCAGCATTTTGTAGATATACGTCAAGTGCAATCCGAGAAGCCTGAGGGGGCGAAAGGTTTTTTAGCTTTCATTCCTTGGCCCTTTCAAGATGAAGATACCATTCTTAAAAAGATAAAACGTGCTCGGAATACTTGTACAGGCGACGAGTATGTTCGTATGATTGCTATGAGTCGAATTATGTTGCCTAATGTGGTCAATATCCAAGCCTCTTGGTTGACGGTTGGTAAGCAAGTAGCGCAAGTTTGTTTACATTCAGGTGCAAATGATTTTGGAAGTATAATGATTGAAGAAAACGTAGTATCTGCGGCAGGTGCAGCGTTCCGATTCACCGCAGACGGCATTCAAGAAGCGATACGAGATGCAGGTTTTACACCTCAACTACGAAATCAAGAATACGATTATAGAGAGCTTCCACAAAATATCAAACAGCAAAAATTAGACAAGGAAACGATGATAGTAGATTAGCCCCAAAGGGGCGTGTTCACGTGTTCACGTATCTACGTGTTCGTGTGGAAATTAACATAAATACGTGCATACTCGAACACGTGAACACCTATGAAAAACAACTCTCCAAGTGCCAAAGTTTGGCAAAATCTACGAAAAAATAAACCAGCTATGTTTGGTTTGGCGGTCATTTTGATGGCTAGTTTTCTGGCGATTTTTGGCTATTGGATTGCCTCTGATAATACGCCCAATGCAAATGACCAAATCCCTCAAATTGCGTTGCAAGATCCAGTTTTTTCTTGTCAATTTCTGAAAGTTAGAAAGAATAGAACAATTGAAAAAAAGAATCCAGTCGCTCGCCTTTGGTCAGGACAAATGAATCCTTATAAGTTTATTCCTATCGAAAATTATCAATTGATTGGCGATTCTATTTTTGTAAAAGAGTTTGCAGATAAGAATGATTTTAGCTTACCAAGTTACCAAAGTTTTCATTTGTTAGATGTTGTTTATCCCTTGGCTTTGGAGCAAAAAAATAGTATTTTACAAGGCGAAAAGTATCAATTTTCGACAATTGAAAAGCATACGCAAAATATTGATAAAAGTGTATTGTTAGAGCAAGTAGAAGAATATTTTATCATACAAAAATCCTTTCTTTTTGGAACTGATCGCTACGGACGAGATGTACTAAGCCGTTTGATAATTGGTGTTCGAATTTCCTTATTAGTAGGTTTAGTAGCCGTTTTGATTTCTTTGACTATCGGAATTTTGTTGGGGGCTTTGGCTGGGTATTTTGGAGGTAAAACAGATACTATAATTTCTTTTCTCATTAATACAGTTTGGTCAATTCCTACCTTGTTATTAGTTTTTGCAATTGTTTTGGCTTTGGGCAAAAGTATCGTCAATATTTTTGTGGCAGTTGGCCTAACTATGTGGGTTGATGTGGCGCGTATTGTGCGAGGACAAGTACTTTCTTTTAAAGAAATTCAATTTGTAGAAGCCGCCCTAAGCATGGGCTTTGGACATTGGCGCACTATTTCTAAACATATCTTACCTAATATTTTAGGCCCAGTAATGGTTATTGCAAGTGCTAATTTTGCAACTGCTATTTTGATAGAAGCGGGGTTAAGTTATCTCGGTTTTGGGATTCAACCTCCCACACCTTCATGGGGAACGATGCTCAACGAGAACTATGGTTATGCGATAAGTGGCAAGCTCGCCTTGGCACTTGTACCTGCCTTTGCTATTGCACTTCTTGTTTTGGCTTTTAATCTAGTTGGAAATGGAATAAGAGACGCAATAGATGTTCGCAATGAACAATAATTTCACCATCAACACGTATTAAAAAACTTCGCTATGGTATATTTTTTGATGTAACATAAGTACTCCTAACCGTCAAACTTTTTCCCTCCTTTTCTCTTAAAATCAGTTGTAAACTAACTACATAAATTATGTCTATTCTTCAAAAGAATTCGGCGTATATCAAGGATATACGATACTGGATGGTTTTTCTATCAACATTAATCTTAATTTACTTTGTAGTAAAAGATTTGATGTATTTGGGATAAAATTTGTCATTTTTTCAATTACCTTTGAAAGAAAAAATGGCAAGACCCAACGCAAGCGAATACGCTCCTTATTACCATACCTATATAGGTAAAGTTCCTAAGGGAACAGTCCACGATTTATTGGAGACAACCTTCCAATATTTTCAAACGTTTATTTCTAAAATACCTGAATCAAAAGGTGATTATGCTTATGCTGATGGCAAATGGTCTATCAAGCAAGTTTTGCAACACTTAGTTGATACAGAGCGAGTTATGGCTTATCGTGCCTTGCGAATTGCACGAGGAGATAAAACGCCTATTCCTGGTTTTGACCAAGACGTTTTTGCTCGATCTGCCAATGTTAGCTCTCGCACATTGGCAGATTTGATGCAAGAATTTAGCTTAATAAGACAATCTTCACAGCACCTTTTTCAATCTTTTCAAGATGAAGAAATGTCACATTTAGGTACAGCAAGCGATAACCCTGTAAGTGTAAGAGCTTTGGCTTATATTATTTTAGGACATACTTTGCACCATCAAAGAATTTTAGAAGAAAGGTATTTATAAAACGTGTTTAGGCCTGTCTATCGACAGGTAGATGTCTATGTATCTATGTGTTTGCGTCATAGATACGTAAACACGCAAACACGCAAACACAAGATATTTGTATTTAAGAGATAGTCTCAATTTTGTTTCTAAACTCACGCCTCGTCGCTTGTGGAATGCCTCGAAGGTGCTTTCTTCGTTTTACTATACCAAGTGGACGAAGAAACCTGTGCAATGGGGACTGCCTTTTACGATTTCGGTTGAGCCAACGACAGCCTGCAATTTGCGATGTCCTGAATGTCCGAGCGGTTTGCGAGCTTTTACTCGACCAACTGGAAATTTACGAGAAGATTTTTTTCGAGAAACAATAGATGAATTGTATAAAGATTTATTGTATCTCATTTTTTATTTTCAGGGAGAGCCGTATATCAATCCTAAATTTTTGGAAATGGTCAATTATGCCCACCAAAAAGGAATTTATACGATAACTTCTACCAATGGCCATTTTTTGAATGATGAAAATGCTCGTAAGACTATAGAATCAGGTTTGGACCGAATGATTATTTCGGTGGACGGGACGACGCAAGAGGTGTACCAAAATTACCGCAAGGCAGGTAATTTGGAGACGGTTTTGCAAGGTGCTCGCAATGTTGTCAAATGGAAACAAAAACTAAAATCTGCTACACCACATATTATTTTTCAATTCTTAGTCGTTCGCCCCAATGAACACCAAATTCCCGAAATTTATAAAATTGCCAAAGAAATTGGTATTGATGAAGTCAAACTCAAAACAGCTCAAGTTTACGACTATAAATATGGTAATAAACTGATTCCGACAATAGAAGAGTATGCTAGGTATGCCAAAACCGAAGATGGAACTTGGCAAGTCAAGAACGAATTGCTCAATCATTGTTGGAAACTGTGGCATTCTTGTGTAATTACTTGGGATGGAATGGTTGTACCATGCTGTTTTGATAAAGATGCGGAATATCGCTTGGGCGATTTAAAGAAAACTTCTTTTCGAGAGCTTTGGCAAGCGGATGCTTACCAAAATTTTAGGACTCAAATCTTACAAGGGCGAGACAAAATAGATATTTGCACCAACTGTACAGAAGGCTGTAAAGTATGGGCTTGATGCTAAGGCTATTTTGCAAACAATTTGCAAAATCTTGCTTTCGGATGACATCTATTTTATTACATATATTTTTAATTTAAAAACATATGTTATTGATTGTTAAGAATATTGAATGCTTAGGTGAAACTTGAAAAAGTAAAATTGTGAATAACTTTTTATATTAAAATATATGATTTGCAATAACAAAAAAGTAGCATTTTGACCCTAAAATACCCTATTTATGGTATTTTATAAAGCCAAATCTTAATGTACCTTTGTAGGTAAGTATTGTTCTGAATGCTTTCCAACTACTAATATTAGATTTACACAGAGCTTTTTAACCCTCAAATCATTCCTTAAACCGTATAAGATAATACTAAATCATGAATAGACTTCTCAGTTTATTCTAAATTATATACTGCTATATACTTAGTTGAAGTACTAAGTAGCAACGAAAAGAATAAAATTAAAAGAGTAATTTGTTTGAGTTTTTATGCGGTTTTTTTTTCATGAGACTTTTTAAAATATTATACAAATATTTACACAATCGTTGTAAAAACTTAACAAAGCATTTTCGTGTGTTTTCTTTTTTGAAAATGCATGCTCATATTTCTTGACCTACACTTGTGTAGGTCAAGAATATGAGTTTTCCAATAAAAAATTGGATTTACTTCCCTTATACCGTACTAAGTACCCATTACCGTAACCATAAGTTTGGATAGTCGTCTTAGGCGATTTTTTGAAAGAAAAAAGATTTGACAGTTCAACTTGATTGTGATTCAATCAAGATAGATGCTATCAGATCTTGTATTGTTTTCAAAATTTTAATCAACTAAGACTAATCGAATATAAAACCCAAAACCTAATTGAGGATCCACAACGGTGGGTCTTGAATGATATTTGTAAAAAAACTTATTTGTTAATTTTTAAATTTTTTAATCTCATGAAAAAGACCTTTCGAATGATGGGCGTTTTTCTAGCTTTCTTTATGATTATAACTTTTGCAAGCAATAGTTATGGTCAAACAGGGTTTATAGTGAATGATGACACCAAAGCTGTGTTAAAAAATCATTATGAGTCGCTAAGAGGAAAAACGATGCCATCTAAACAACTCGAATTGATGATCATTCCTACGACTAGGAATGTTCGTACTTGGACAAAGGTGAAGACTGTAATACAGACTCGAAGACCCGAAGCAGATGTATCGGTGCTAGAAGAGTTTATTAGCGAACTAACTGGAAATGTTCCCGAAGGGAATTAATTTTTAGTTCTAAAATGAAGTTTATTATTATGAAAAATAATTTAACAAAATTTTTGTTACTCTTTGTTTTTGTTTCGTTGACAAATTTGGGTTGGGCAAATGTAGATATAAATGAATTGACTACATCTGCTGTACAAGTTTGTTCTGGACCAAATACGATTACACTTACAGTGACCGTAGAATATACTTCTACTACTGATGAGTGGTTGGATTGTGTAACAATTAACTTGCCTGACGATTTTACTTACATTTTTGGTAGCGAGGTGTTGCCTCTTGGTGGATTGTATGGAGGATACATATCTGATACAGGTAATTCTGTAACTTTTGGAGATGCGGATAATTGTCCAGGAGGTGGTTCTGATTTAGGACCTTTTGATGGTTCACCAAATGTTTTTACATTTGACGTAACAGTTCCTGATGGGCATTGTGCAGATACTGAAAATCCTACGGAATTTCAATATTCTGTAGATGTTTCTGGGGACGGTTTTGGAACTGGAGGTAATCCTTCGCAAGAAAATGCTGCAGGTGCAGCATTGCCACCACCACCAGCAGATGGTGTTTGTGGTGAAACAATACAACTTTGTTACGAAGATGACTTAGCAGGTGTTATTATTGGTTCTCTTTGTACTTCTTCTCCTACAGAGTTCATTGAGGCAACTGTTGTTGCTGGAAATGTTGAGGTAGGATATGACTTTATAGAGGTTTATTCTAGCCCAGTAGGTGATCTTACAGGAGGAACATTAGTTGGAACAATCACAAACAATTCGGGTACTTTTGAAACTATTAATCCAGGTGAATGCCTTTATTTTGTAGCAACTTCTGATGATTTATTCTCTTGTGCTACCTTACCTGCTTTCTTTAGCCCAATTGTAATAGAGTCAAGTTGTGTAGTTAATCCTTGTATCTTACCAGATCTTAAAGACTATCCACCTCTAGGCGGAAAAGATTGCACTTACTTATTAAAGTTGAACGATTCTGGTGCTGACGGTTGGGATGGAGCATCTATTGATGTTTCTGTATCTGAAGCATGGCCAGCAACTAACTATAAGGTTACACCACAGGATGAGTGTGCCTTGATTCCAATTTACGTTAATGATGGTGAAACAATTGATTTAACTTACTGGAATGGAGCGAATGAGACAGAGCACGCTATGACATTATTCGATGCTCTTGGTAATATCGTTCTCGATGAAAATAATAATCCTATAGATTACAATGGAAATATTCCTGCTAATACACAAATTCGTGTTAAAGCAAATTGTCCACTTGTAACTTGTGCAGGTATGACAGAAGATTTTACAGTTCGTATTACCATGGGTGATTTCCCAGAAGAGCAATCTTGGGAAATTTATCAAGGCGAAGCTTCTACTACAGCTCAAGGGCCTCAAGTAATTGGTATCAATGCAACGGCATATACTGGTTTAGCTCCTGGTTTCCAAGTTGATTATGACGTTACATTGAACAAATGTGATGTATATACTATTGTAGCATTTGATGGTTTCAATGATGGATGGCAGACAGGTGCTTGGGATATCATTTCTGCTAACTTGAACTATGGTGAGGAAATCTTAAATCCTTTTGATACACACTATGGTGAGTCTTTAGTCTTATCAAGTGATTTGACAAACATATTTTATGATACTGATATACTTCAGGGGTCTGATGAAGATAGAGTGGAGTTCCAAATTCCTTGTGAGCCAGGTTGTCAACGCTTTGATGTGATTGATGCTAGCGCAGGAACTTGTGTGACAACTGCTCCTATCGAATTGCCAGTTGCGCCTCCAGTAGTTTGCTACCCTGACTGTAACCATGCTGAAGGATGTGCAGGTGTTGAAGTTCAACACATTGTATTGGCTTCTGGCTTAAATGGTGGTATCAATCCTGGATTTGTATATGCAGATAGTTTCTTTGTACTTCCTGGAACGCCATTCACTTACGCGGGAGCACCTACTAATACATTTGATGGTGAAGCAAGTTTAATTGGTTTACCAAATGGTGTATTGCCAGTTGGTTGCCACAAATATGTTACTCGATATACTTACTGCGATGGTATAGTTGTAAAATGTACTGCTGATTTGAATATTGTTACAGAAACAAATCCAACATTGACATGTAATGACAATATAATCATTTCATTAGGTGCACCTGATTTGTCAGATGATGACAACTTTAGCGGTAATAGTTATGTGGATGATTTAGGAGAATGTGTAGTACGTGTAACACCTGACATGGTGTTAGAAATGCCAGCAAGCAATTGTTTTGGTGTTTTTGAAGAGTATAGAGTAACTATATTAGACGAAAATGGTCAACCACTTGTAGTAACAGGTGCTAACGGACTTCCTTTAGATAGATTTGGATTAGAAATACCTGAAGCAATTGTGGACAGAGAACCTGCTAATGATTTAATTGGTCCTGACCAAGAATGGCAAACATTGACTTATGTTGTAGAACATAAGTTCTCTGGTAACAAATGTTGGGGAACTATCACTGTTGAAGATAAGTTAGACCCAATCGTTAATTGCAATGATTACAACTTACGTTGTACACACCCAAATGCTTTGGATGAATTCTATACACACACAGATGTATATGAAGCAGCCACAGAATTACCTGCAAACATTGCTGGTGGTACTCTTGGTTTACAATCAAATACATTTATTCCAGTAAACGTTGGGTGTGGTCCAATGGGTGAGATTATCCAAAATATTCAAGTTAACTTGAATTTGACACACAATGATGTAACAGATTTATCTGTAGTATTACATGTGCCAGCTGCTTTACAAGCATGGATTATTGCTAATGTTTTAGATGCAGATGGTAATCCTATTTATTCAAATGCTGATTTTCCATTAGCGTTAGACCAAACAGGTGATGTGGGACCTGTCAATGTTTATACACCAAACCCAGTAAACGATTCTCCAGACTTGTTGAATCTTATTGGTGCTCCTTGTATGTTAACTACAAGTACAAGTCCTGAAAGCTTTATTACAGAAAATAGCGGAAACCAAGTTCCTGCTAATGCTGGTGGTACTTGGTATATCCAAGTTATTGATGATAATGCTACTGCTCCAACACCTCCATTTGGTGGTGGTGAAATTACTGCAGCTTCTATCACTTTAACTTGTGGATTCCCATTCCCTTATGCTGCTTTTGATTGTACCTTGGCAGGTGTTGAGTTAATCAACGAAATGGTTGCTGAAACTTTCTGCGACCAATCTGATTGGAATGGTGCTCAAATCATGCGTACATGGCAAGCATCTGATAAAAATGGTAGAACTTCTACTTGTACTCAAACAGTTAACTTGAAGGCTCCTATGATGGACGAAATCGTTAAGCCTGGAGATATAACTTTACCATGTACTGGTTTATCTGCTGAAGATATAACTGCTGATATGGGTGGTGTACCAACATTTGGTTGTTTTGATTTGACAAGTGAATTACACGACCTTTGTGATATTTCTTATACTTATGAAGATCAAGTATTATCTACTTGTGGCGATGGTTTCAAAATCATTAGAACTTGGACTATTCTTAACTGGTGTTCAGGTGTTAGCAAAACTCATGAACAATTAATCAAAGTTGAAGACCTTGATGGTCCTACTATTGCTGCTAATATTGAGCCTGTAGGTACAGATGCTTATGATTGTTCAGCTAGCATTAGCCTTGATGACTTAAATATTACAGATAACTGTTCTGGTGTTGCTACAGTAACAGCTACTTATACACAAGGTGGTGGTGCTTACTCTGGTTCTGGTCAATTGACAATTGTTAACTTGTTAACAGATGTTATTGAAGACATGCCAATGGGTACTACTCAAGTATTAATTTCTGCTAAAGATAACTGCTTGAATCAAACAGATACTTTAGTTGAAATCACAGTAATGGACAATACGCCTCCAGTTGCAATTTGCGATGACCAATTGCACGTTTCTTTAGGTGGTGACGGTACAGCACGTTTAAATGCTGATGACGTTGATGAAGGTTCTTATGATAACTGTAGCGATGTGACTTTAGAAGTACGTCGTACTGATGGTTGTTTAGGTTCAACTACTTGGGCTGAATATGTACCTTTTGAATGTTGTGATTCTGACCAAAATGTTACTGTAGAATTACGTGTAACTGACGCTGCTGGAAACAGTAATGTTTGTTGGAAAACAGTATTGGTAGAAGATGCTCTTCCACCAGTTATCACTTGTCCTGAAGATAAAACTTTAGATTGTGATGATCCTGCTGTTCATGACCCATTTGGTGAAGCAGTAGCTATTGATAACTGTAATGCTACATTGACAGAAGTTGATGGTGGTGAGTTAGACCAATGTTACAAAGGTGTATTGACACGTACTTGGACAGCTACTGACGGAAGCTCTAAATCTGCTGATGCTTCTTGTACTCAAAGAGTAACAGTTAATCACGTTTCTGATTTTATCGTACAGTTCCCATCGGATAGAACGTTAACAAACTGCTCTGAGCAAGATTCTGGTATGCCACAGGTTAATGATGACGATTGTGAATTGATAGCAATTTCTGCTGATACTTTAGTATTAAATATCGTAGAGGATGCTTGCTATAAATTAGAAATTACTTGGACTGTTGTTAACTGGTGTATCTATGACCAAGATAATCCAAATAATACTGATTTAGGATTCCCACAACCACTTCCTAACACTTATCAAGATGATGGAGATGGTTACTTCCAATACAAGCAAATTGTTAAAGTATTAGATGAGGAAGCTCCTATTATTGATTGTCCTGGTGACTTGACATTCTGTGACTTGACAGATGGTTGCGAAGGAGAAGCAGCTATGGTATTGGGTGCACAAGATGCTTGTACACTTAACTTTGAAGACCTTGAATTTACTTACAAAATTGATGCTGGTAACGATGGTACATTTGACATCTTTGGTGATGACAACGATGCTTCTGGTATCTATCCTTATGGAACACACTTAATCAAGTGGATTGTTGAAGATGGTTGTGGTAACACAAGCACTTGCGAATACTTGTTCACAATTCAAGATTGTAAAAACCCAACTCCTGTTTGTTTGAATGGTATTAGCTTACCTGGTATGAACAGCGACGGTTGTGTTGAAGTTTGGGGTTCTGATTTATTAGAATATGCTTTTGATAACTGTACTGAAAGAACAGAAGATGAGTGGAAAGAAAGTGCAAAAATCCGTAGAGAAGGTGACACTTCTGCACCTCAAACGGGTATCACTTTATGTTGTGAAGACTTAGGTACTGTTATCGTAGAAATTTGGGTAGAAGATGATGCTGGAAATGCTGACTTCTGTACTACTTATATCATCGTACAAGATCCTAATGCTATCTGTGGTGATGGTTCTACAGATGAATCTCGTATGATTGCGGGTGACATTGCTACCGAAGATGCTGAAATGGTTGAAGATGTTATGGTTGACCTTACTGGTTCTAATGGTATGACAAATGCTTTACCTACTGGAATCAACGGTCACTATGCATTCCCTAACTTATCTACTAATACAGATTATACTGTTACTCCTGAGAAGGACATTGATCCTACCAATGGAGTAAGTACATATGACTTGGTATTGATGAGTCAACACATCTTAGGTGTAAACTCATTCACTACTCCTTATGAAATGATTGCTGCAGATGTTAACAATGATGGTAATGTTACAACTTTTGATGTTGTACAAAATCGTCAGTTAATCTTATTTGTAATCACTGACTTCCCATCAAATACTTCTTGGAGATTTGTTGATAAGTCTTATGTATTCCCTGTTCCAACTAATCCTTGGTTTGAAAACTTCCCAGAAGCAATTGACGTGAACAACTTGACTCAAGATGAGATGTTGGTTGATTTTGTTGCTGTGAAAGTAGGTGATGTTGATGGTAATGCTTCTACAAGTTCTCTTGTAGGTACTGAAGAGCGTAACATGAACGGAACATTGGTATTGGCTATCGAAGATG
>JAHDEQ010000125.1 GCA_020628755.1 Saprospiraceae bacterium | reverse complement strand
AAATCAAAAAAGCGACTTAGAAATATTTTTTCTAAGTCGCTTTTCTATTAGGGTTAAAAAAAACGCTCACCTCACCTCTCAATTACTCTCTCGATGGGTAAGGGAGCGCCAACAAAAACTAGAGTCTAACCCAAGAAAGTTCTTATATATCTTTAAACTCAATTATAATCTTTCAACAATACAAATTTATACAAAATTTTATTAGTTGGCAAATATTTATGAATTTTTTTTTAGTATTTTTTTACTAAAAACTGTCTTTACAATTATTATGTTACAAATATACAGGAACTTTTAAAAAAAACAAAGCTCGCTATAAAATATTTGCTTTTTCTAGCTCTTAATAAATTTGCGTTCTTTGATACGTGCTTTCTTACCAACTAATTTACGCAAGTAATACAATTTTGCACGACGCACTTTACCTCTTTTGAGCAATTTGATTTCAGTAACAATAGGCGAAGCGTAAGGAAAGATACGCTCTACTCCTACTCCATTTGACATTTTACGGATGGTAAAGGTTTTGGTAGCACCTTCTCCATTAATTTGAATTACATCGCCTCTAAACGACTGAATACGTTCTTTTGAACCCTCAATAATCTTGTAGCTTACTACAATATTATCACCTGGGCGAAATGCAGGGTAATCTATTTTTTTAGATATCTGCTCTTGGACATATTTTATTGCATCCATGATATTGATTATTTACGAAGAGAGGTTATTTTGTATTGTTATGAATTGTACACAACAGTCTCAAAGCAACGTCATCATTTCTAAATGGGACGCAAAGATACTTTTTTTATTGGAAACTTAAAATAGTCAAACAAAAAAAATTAGCGCATTAAAGTAAGGTCTCCTCGGAACGTTTCTCTTACACCATCAATATATTCTACTTCAACAATATAAACAAACACTTGCGGATTCATCGGTTTACCTCGCAACGTTCCATCCCATCCTTGATTGAGTTCTAGTATATCTTCGCTGGTATTGTTATAAACCAACTCGCCCCAACGGTCGGCAACCATAATCGAGTGAATCTTAGCCACTCCTGGCCCTACAAATACTTGAAAAATATCGTTAATATTATCTTCATTAGGCGAAAAGGCCGACGGAATATAAACGAGTCGTTGACGTTCGACAATATAAATCACTTGGTCAAAAGCCTCGCAGCCTTCGTCATTGATAGCGGTAACACTATAGGTCGTCGTATTTGGAGGGCTGACCATCGTAGAAGGGCAGCTTGGGCAATCCATCGCTGTCGTATCATTCCACACAAAGGAGTTGATACTTTGATTGCTTTCCAAGTCTAAAATGGCGCTTTCGCCTAAATTCAAATAAACATTTTCTCCCAATTCTACTTCAAATAATTCGGCCGCTTCGATTTCGATTTGGGCACTATCTTCGCAACCATTTATATCTTGTACTACTAAGGTATAAATACCTGGACTCAGATTGTTAAACGATGTATTAGAACTAAATCCGCCATCATTCAAGGCGTACAAGTAGGGGGCTTCGCCACCTACTGCGGACTGCACCGAAAGGCTACCATCGTTTTCGCCTGAGCAAGATTCATTATTAAAATCAACTGATAAATCAATTTGTAATAATTCAATAGTTTCAATTATCAAACTATCACAGCCAACACTATTTACATAAAATGTTGTATCGGAACTAACATCATTTTCATCACAAGTAAATTCTGTAAATATTTGGACATTGCCTTCTAGCAAATCAACGATAGTAAGGATAGTACTATCGCAACCTGCGCTGTTGGCATAACTTTCGCTAAACTCGCCTACCTCGTTTAAAAAGCAACTTGTTTCATATATATATGTAGTGTCTGTAGAAAGTATATTTTGACTGAACACCAAACTATCGCAACCATATTGATTGGTCAAAAGTGTTTCGACCAAGCCCGTATCTAAAGCCGAGCAAACATTGACTTGCAAATACGTTGTATCGGATTGACTATGCGTAACGGTTTCGATAACAATCGAATCGCAACCCATTTGAGTGCTCAACACCTCAACAAAAACACCTGCATCATTAGGATTGCAAGAGGTAGTTGCTAAATAAGTCGTATCGTCTTCCATTAAAATCGTAGTCGTAATAACAATGCTGTCGCATAAATTTGTAGATAAGGTTTGAATATCAATACCAACGGCTTCTTCATCGCAGGTAAAGACTTCTATAAATGTTGAATCCGATTCTGCAAAAATCGTATTGGTTATAATCATACTATCGCAACCGTACTGATTTAGCAACATCATCGTATCAATTCCAGCCTCCGCAGGTTCGCACGAAGTCGCATCTAGCAAGGTCGTGTCGAGAGGATGTATCGTTCGTTCTATCACAATCAAACTATCGCAACCATATTGATTTTGGTCTAAAATTTCTTCATATTCGAGGGCGGCTTGGTCGCAGGTTTCTTCTTGCAGATTGGTTATATCTGTAGGTAATAAAATCGTAGTTGTAATCAACAAACTATCACAACCATATTGATTTTGTTCAAATAAAGTATCAATTCCTACTTGATTTGGATCACAACTTTCATTATTGAAATAAAGCGTATCGCTTGGCAGCAAAACCGTAAGGTTGATAACCAAACTATCGCAACCATATTGGTTGAACAAAAAGAGGGTATCGTTCTCCACTTGCGAAGGGTCGCAAGTAGTATTCGCATTGAGCAAAGTGTCCGACGGCTGAAAAATTGTTGTAGTAATAATAACGCTATCGCACAAAGCCGTTGTAATAACTTCGGTTTCTACTCCTGCCTCGCTCTCATCGCAGGTAAAAACTTCGATAAAAGTCGAATCGGTATCAGAAAAAATAGCATTGGTTATAATCATACTATCACAACCATATTGGTTATTCAGCCATAAGGTGTCCAAACCTGCTTCTTCTGGCACACAAGTATTGGCATCAAGCAAAGTCGTATCCAGAGGAAATATCGTTCGTTCAATCACGACTAAACTATCACAACCATATTGATTAACTTCTAGTATTTCTTCGTATTCGAGGGCGGCTTGGTCGCAGGTTTCTTCTTGTATATTGGTAGTATCTGTAGGTAATAAAATGGTAGTCGTAATCAGCAAACTATCGCAACCATATTGATTATTTTCAAAAAGTGTGTCAATACCTACTTCGCTTGGCTCACAACTTTCAACCATTATATATATAGTGTCGCTCGGCAACAGTTCGGTGTTGACGATGACTAAGCTATCGCAACCATATTGATTTTGCAACAACATCGTGTCTATTCCGACCAAACTGGCATCGCAACTGCTCTCTAGTAAATTAATAGTATCAGTTGGCAACAAATCCGTAATATTGATAATCAAACTATCGCAACCATATTCGTTGCTAAAGGATAAGGTATCAATACCTACCTCTTGTGGGTCACAAGAAGTAAAGAAAAATTCCATTTCATTGGAAGGCAATAAAACTGTCGTGGTAATATATAAACTATCACAACCATACTGATTTTGTAAAAACAAGGTATCAACTCCTGCTTCTGTAGGGATGCAGGTGGTTGCGCCAGCAATCACCGTGTCGCTTGGCAAGAGCGTTGTTGTTTCAATTACCAAAGAATCGCAACCCAAAACATTGGTCAAAAAAGCAGTATCAGAACTAACTTCGCTTTCGAGACAAGTTGTAAAATTGTATTCTATCGTATCGCTTGACGCAAAAATAGAAGTTTGAATAATTAAAGAATCGCAGCCGTATTGATTGCTATAAAAGAAAGTATCAATACCTGCTTCGGAAGCCTCGCATGTAATGAGGCTCATATTAAAGGTATCAGAAGGCAACAAAGTTGTCGTCTGTATCACCATCGAATCACAACCATATTGATTGTTCAACATCATAGTATCTATTCCAACATCAGTAGGATCACAACTTTCAAAACTCAAGCTAATTGTATCTGAAGGCAAAAGTATAGTTGTTTCGATGATGACCGAATCACACATAAATTGATTTTGCAAAAAAGTAGTATCCACACCAACTTCATCTATATTGCAAGAGGTGTAAGACAATTGCACCGTATCGCTTGGCAACAAAGCCGTTTCTGTAATGATAATACTATCGCAAGTATATTGATTTTGCAAAAACATCGTGTCCAAACCTGCTTCGGAAGCCTCGCAGGTGGTCTCGAAAAACCGCATGGTATCGCTCGGCAATAAATTGGTCGTTGTGATTACCAAACTATCGCAGGTATATTGATTTTGTAAAAACAAAGTATCTGAGCCTGCCTCACTTGGAATGCAGGTTTCAAAAACAAATTCGGTCGTGTCGAGTTGATTGACGGTAAGATTAGTGATGACGACGCTATCACAATTGTGTTGTGTCATCAAGGTATCAAAGTATATTCCTGTTTCTGTTTGTTCCAAACCTTGGGCAAAATGGCTTTCGCCATCGCATATCATAATGTCTAAATTTGTCTCTTTGTGTTCATAAACTGTAATCGTCTTTTGGACAAGCCCCGTTGCAAGACAAGACTCAGGAAGCGAGCTGTCTTCTGCTAGTAAAATTGTATAGGTCGTCGTTTCGGTCGGGTAAACCCAAAAACTTTCTTCATTGTCCTCAACTGTCAATGTATTTACTTGCGTCCCATCATCTATGACTACATTATAAGGAGGATTTCCTGTTAAGTTGATACTTATGAGAACTGAATCGCCTTGGCAAATTGCTTCATCATCACCTAAATTAACCGTTGGCAATGGATTGGCAAACACTAAAATTTCATCCGAAGCCGTACAGCCATTTTCAGAAGTCACGGTTACCGAATAAGTCATGTTAAACATAGACTGTAGCGTTCGGATGGCTTCGGTACTAGCATCATCCCATTCGTAGGTACAATTGGGGCAGTTTTCGTCAGTGGCATCTAGTACAAAGGGTAAATTGGAGCATATAGTTGTATCATTTCCTAAATTTACCGTAGGTTCATAATAATGACTAATGACTACACTGTCGGTAGCTTGACAAGTATTATTATCCGTCACCGTGACATAATAGATGCCTTCTTCAGAAACTGAAGTAGAATTTCCTGTACTCGAAGTTGTTGACCATGTATAAATGGGGCCAGGATGGTCAACTTGCAAAGTTAGTGATTCGTCGGGGCAAATACTTTGGTCAGCTCCCAAATCAAAAACGGGCAAATCATAATTGTTAATTATGATCGCATCCATATACTCACATTCATTGTCATTGGTAAGTGTTGCAAAGTATGCGCCTGGTTCGCTGACATAGATTGTGGGAGTGGTTTCGCCTGTATTCCAAAGAATTTCATCAGGCATAACCGAACCAATTGATAACTGGATAGAGTCATTTATACAAATTGCTGTATCGTCGCCCAATTCAAAAATAGGTGTTTCTTTTACTTGAATATGAATTGTATCTGCCTTGATACAGCCAAGTGTATTGGTTACTGTTACAGCATACATCGTATCAGTCATAGGAACAACCGTGACGGTAGGCGTAGTTTCGCCATTGCCCCACAAATATTCGCAAGCATCAATGGAACTATCGAGGGCATTGAGAAAAAACGGATACGTCTCGCAGACGAGCGTATCATTACCAATGTCCACTTCCATATCGCAATAAAAACGAGTCACCCAACCATCTTGCAATCCATTATTGGTATCTGTAACTTGGCCACCCTCTTCCGAAAAAGTAAATCCTACCCCAAGGTACTCACAACCATTGCTTGCAGGTAAAAAGTCGTGCATATTGTCATTGTGATTGCCCCCCAATGTTTTTTGATAAACTATATCTCCATTTTGGTCTATCAGAACAAGCCAATAGTCATTTAGTCCAATGGTCTCTTCTGTTTTATCGCCCGATAAAGGGGACTCAGAGTCGCCTATGAGTGCAATATTGTTTTTAGAAACGAGTTTGATGTGTCGAATAATATCTTTTTCTGAACCTCCATAAGCCCGATCCCAAAGTTTGTTACCATTTGGGTCAATTTTGATGACCCAATAATCTTGTGCGCCTCTTGTATCAGCATTTTTATTGCCATTTTGAGAAGCACCCTGACTTCTAGGAGAACGAGCATAACCACCAATAATATAGTTGCCGTCCAAAGTTGGAACAATACCGTGCGGCGCATCTGAATTGATACCTCCATAAGTTCTATCCCAAAGAATATTGCCATCGGCATCGGTACGAACTATCCAATAGTCTAAACTTTTGAAACCCATACCGCCAATTGCCCCAAAAGCATCTTCTGTTTTTTCGCCACTAATATCAGAACGAGATTGTGCTGCAAACATAAATCCGCCATCAGGCATCAAAAATACATCTTGACATAAGTCTTCTTGGTCTCCACCAAAACGCTTGTCCCACTCTAAGTTTCCTGTAGCATCTATTTTTACAGCCCAACAGTCAAATGTATCTCCGCCACGAGGCATTCCTGTTACTTCTCCACTTACCGAAGAGTTTGTCCAACCTGTTAATATAAATCCATTGTCAGCCGTTGGTATCATCCGTTTCAAATAATCCTCTCTATCTCCACCATAAGCCGCATCCCATTGATACAATCCTGTAGCACTTATTTTTACAATCCACATATCTCGCTCTCCTCGATTAGCAACAGTTCTGTCTCCACTAATATCTGAATAGGAAAACCCTCCAAGTAAAAAACCACCATCAGGCGTTTCAATGACATCCTCAAGCGTATCATTTCCACTACCTCCATAGATTTCTTCCCAAAGAATATTGCCATCAAAATCTACTTTAACGACCCAAAAATCAGTAGAGCCATTATTGGTAGAAGGACCGCCTATCCAGGGTGCGGTATCTCCTCTTGTACCAAATAAGAAGTAACCATCTGTAGTTTCTTTGATGATTTGTAATTCGTCATAACCTGCTCGACCATAAAATCGGTCATTGCCTATTGTGAATTGTGCGCTAAGAGTAGTCGTAAAAAGGAAGAAAAAAGACAATAGAAAAGCCCAACAAAAGCTAGTTTTGTTAAATAGCAATAGATTCCAAATGGGCAAATCTTTGTTCATGGGCACTTACTAGTAGATGTATTTAAACTGTTCTCCAAATCCCTTCTTATTTTATTAAGAGAAATGGTAATACAAAAGTACAGAATTTTTTAAAGGAATATAAGTATTTTAATAAATACTCATATAATGAGGGGAAGCCAACTCAATTTGTAATTGAATTGTGAAATGCAGGAATTTACTTTTTTATGTAAAAGGCTAATTGTTAGTACAAAGTTAAGAGTTTTTACACAAAAAAACCAGTTGTCAACACAAAAACGTGTTAACAACTTTTATAATTTATAAATTATTGTAATTCTGAATTTTACGCCTGAGCAGTTGGCGTGTTAAAATTCATGTTAGGAAATGGGTTTTGATCGGGTTCTTTTATCGCACCATTTTGAGCTTCATATTTCTTTACATTGTCGGCCAAAGCACGCAACAAACGCTTGGCATGAACGGGCGTGAGCAAGACACGAGATTTGACTTTTGCCTTGGGTACATTGGGCATCATTCGTATAAAATCTACTACAAACTCGGAATGTGAATGAGAGATAATTGCCAAATTAGAGTAAATTCCCTCTGCTATTTCTTCGGGAAGCTCAATATTTACCTGATTTTGTTGTGGTTTATTTTTATTTTCTGCCATTTTTTAGTGTATTGGTTGATTAGTAAAATGGTTAATTAGTCTCTACTATTAAATCTCTTTTAAGCTAATTAACTAACCCTAAATGAAACTATTTTAAGTATAAATTAGTTGCCATTTTTGTAAAGAAATAATAATTTTTCAAAATATCAAAATCAATGAAAAAAGAATACTTCGAGACCAACAAAGCCCTCTGGAATCAAAAAACACCTGCACATTTGACCTCTAAAATGTATGATATGGAGGCTTTTTTGGCTGGTAAAAATTCGATTGACTCCATAGTTATGGATAAAATGGAGGATGTGAAAGGAAAAAGTATTTTGCATTTGCAATGTCATTTTGGACAAGACAGTCTTTCGCTTGCTCGATTGGGCGCAAAGGTTACTGGAGTTGATTTTTCTGGCGAAGCCATCAAAACTGCTCATCAGTTAAATGAGCAATTAGGTTTGGATGCCACTTTTGTAGAATGCAATGTTTATGATACGGAACAACATGTAGAGGGCAAATTTGATATTGTTTTTGCTTCTTATGGTTTCTTGCCCTGGCTGCCTGACTTTACTGAGTGGGCAAGGATTGCCCACTCCTACCTCAAAACTAATGGACGAATGTATCTAACTGAATTTCATCCGACTATGAATATGTTTGATTGGGAAAATCCAAAAGCAGCTTATAATTATTTTCATAGCGAAACCCCTTTTGAAGAAATCGTTCAAGGGACGTATGCGGATAAAGATGCCGATATTTCATCAAAAGAATATTTTTGGAATTACTCTATACATGAAGTCATGCAACCACTTCTCAAATTAGGAATGCAATTGATTGATTTTGAAGAGTATGATTATTCGCCCTACGATTTATTTAATGATACCAAAGGCGAAAAGGAAGGAAAATATCGAATGCCAATTGAGGTACAATTTCCGTATGTGTGGAGTATGGTTTGGCGGAAGTAGTTAAAACCACAACTCCATCTGAATATCACAACGAGTATAAGGACTATAAACATCTTTTACCTCCACAAAACCTAGTTTTCGATACAAATGAATCGCAGGAGCTAAAACGGTATTGCTCTCTAAATACAAATTTCGAGCACCAATGGTTTTGGCTTTTTCGATGATGGCTTCGCCTAAGCGAAAGCCAATGCCTAGTCCGTGATATTCAGGAAGAACGCCCATTTTTGCCAACTCAAAATCATAGGGTTTTCCATCCATTTTGATAAGCGCAACTGTACCAACTGCTTTTTCGCCATCAACCGCCATTAAGATAGCTCCACCATTGGCTAAAACATAATCTTCGGGATGGTCGAGCGATTTGTAGTCGGATTCTTCCATCTTAAAATATTGCTCAATCCATTGTTGATTGATGGATTTAAAATCGGAACGGTAGCGAGTTGCGTAGTTGATTATTTGGATATTTCTTTGCATAAATAAGTCCTTAAATTAACCACCAAGTTACACAAAGTAGCACAAAGTTTCTCTGTGTTTCTCCACTAACTCTGCGGTTAAAGGAAACTAAATATTTTCAAAATATGTTGGAATTAACTCTATTCATTATCTTCGCACCAAATTAAAAATAAAATGAATACAACTAAACGATATACTGTTACTTCTGCGCTTCCTTATGCCAATGGTGCTTTGCACTTGGGACACTTGGCTGGTGCTTATTTGCCCGCCGATATTTTTGTCCGTTATTTGCGCTTGTTGGGCAAGGATGTAGTTTGGGTTTGCGGTTCTGACGAGCATGGTGCGGCCATCACAATCAGAGCCAAAAAAGAGGGGATTTCTCCTAGAGCAATTATTGACAAATACCACGAACTCAATAAAGGTTCTTTTGAACGATTGGGTATTTCTTTTGATATTTATCATCGAACGAGTGCTGACTTGCATCATGAAACGGCTCAAGATTTTTTCAAGCATTTAGATGCAAAAGGTGGAGAGTTTGAAGAAAAAACCAATGAGCAATATTATGATGAAGAATATAATCAGTTTTTGGCAGATCGCTACATTACGGGCACTTGCCCGAAATGTGCCCACACCGAAGCCTACGGTGACCAATGCGAAAATTGTGGTTCTGACCTCTCTCCTACCGAACTCATCAATCCAAAATCTACCCTTAGTGGCAAAACACCCATTCTAAAAGAAACCACACACTGGTATTTCAAATTAGATAAACACGCCGCTTGGTTACAAGAATGGATTGAAAACGGACAAGTCGAAGGAAAGGAACACCACAACCCAAAGGCTTGGAAAAATCACGTACTAGGTCAATGTCTTTCTTGGTTAAGCGACTTGCGTCCACGTGCTATCACTCGTGACTTGGATTGGGGAATTCCCGTTCCTGCGAAAGGTGCGGATGGAAAGGTTTTATATGTTTGGTTTGATGCGCCAATTGGTTATATTTCAGCGACCAAACAATGGGCAATTGACAATAATAAAAATTGGGAAGATTATTGGAAAAGTGAGGATGCAGAACTAATTCATTTTATTGGAAAAGACAATATTGTTTTTCACTGTATTGTTTTCCCTGCGATGCTCAAAGCACATGGCGACTATGTGCTGCCCACCAATGTTCCAGCTAATCAGTTCTTGAATTTCGAAGGCCGAAAATTCTCTAAATCCAAAGGTTGGGGTATCGAAATGCACCAATATTTAGAGGAATTTAAGGACTTTCCAAATAAGGAAGATGCTTTGCGTTATGCGCTTATTCGCAATATGCCCGAAAGTAAGGATGCTGATTTTAAATGGGATGAATTTGTAGAATTTCATGATAATGAATTAGTTGCTAATATTGGTAATTTCATTAATCGTGTGGTGGTTTTGACCAATAAATATTATGAAGGCATCGTTCCTGAAGCCATAAATAACGAAAGCGCTGCAAGCGAATTGGCATCTGTTCACACTATTATAACAGAGCTTTGTCAAGAAATTGAAAAGTATAATTTCCGTAATGCGATTCAGAAATTGATGGAGTTGTCTTCGGTTGGAAATACGTATTTGCAAGATGTTTCTCCTTGGAAAATTTGGAAGGAAGACCCCGAATGCCAAGCCGTTAAAAACTGCTTGCATAATTGTATTCAAATCGTAGGATTTTTGAGTGTTTTGTGTGAACCTTTCATCCCTTTTTCTTCGGATAAAATAAGAGCTTTGCTCAATTTACCGAAGGTAAATAGCGGCAATTTAGCGAGTCTTTTGGATTTATTTAAAGCACAAAAATCTTTAATTCCTGCGGGTCATAAAATTGGCGATCCAACTTTATTGTTTGCAAAAATTCACGACAGAAAAGACCATTCTCGTTTGGAATTAATTGAGAAGCAAAAAGCTGATTTACAAGCGATTTTAGATGCTGAAGTGCCTCCGCATGAGCCTGTAAAAGACACCACCACTTATGATGACTTTGTAAAATTGGATATTCGTACAGGAACAATTGTAGAGGCCGAAAAAGTAAAAAAAACAGATAAATTGCTCAAATTGACCGTTGATGTCGGTTTTGAAAAACGAACCATCGTTTCGGGAATTGCCAAGCATTATAAACCTGAGGATTTGGTCGGACAAGAGGTCGTTTTGTTGGTCAATCTTGCTCCTCGAAAATTGCGTGGCGTGGAATCACAAGGCATGATTTTGACTGCCGAAAACACCAAAGGCGAATTATGTTTGATTAGTCCAAAACAAGTCTTCGGAAATGGATTTGTGGTGAAGTAATAAAAATCTTATCTTACAATAAAGATTTTTTAAATTATGACAATTAAAGAAAAATTATTACTTGACTTACAAGAGATTAAAAATCCTAATCTCTTAAATCAGATATTTGAATTCATTCAAATTCTAAAAAAAAACTATACTACTTCTAATGAATCCAATAAAGCTGAAGTTTGGAAGTCTATAGCTTCTATTTCTGCTTCTGAAGCTTCTGAAATTCAAAATATCGTCAATGATGAATTTAATAATATAGAAGGTGATTGGGAATAATGAAAAGAATAGTCCTAGATACCAATATTGCTATTGCACTACTAAATGCTGATTCAGATGTACCTTTAAACCTTGAAAAATACGAAGTATTTTACCTACCAATAATTGTTTGTGGAGAACTCCTATTTGGCGCATCTAATTCTAAAAAAAGTAAGCAAAATTTCAAAAAAATCATGCGTTTCATTAAAACGTGTAAGGTTTTAAATTCTAATCTCTTAGTTGCAGAAGAATACGCATCTATTCGTCAACAATTAAAAGATAATGGAACGCCAATTCCTGAAAACGATATTTGGATAGCTGCAATTAGTAAAGTCAATAACTTTCCACTTGCCACAAGAGATAAACACTTCGAGCATATTGAAAACTTAAAACTCCTCAAACTATAAACATACTTTGAATAAAAATATCAAAACGCCCCTTCTTATCGTTCTTGCCCTCATTACTTTAGGGACAAGCTATTGGATGTTTAACCTTTATCAAGCCAAAGGATTGTGGAGTTATTGGTCCTTGGTTTTGTTGTTGGCAGCTTGGCTTTTAAAGGTCGGTTTGCGAGAAAACAAGTACAGTTCTTCGCCCAATAATTTGCGATGGTTGGGTTTAGCGACGCTTTCGGGCTTGCTATTGTGGCTGGGTTTTCCGTGTATGCCGTTTACGCCTTTGTTGTTTGTGGCCTTTATTCCTTTGCTCTTGTTAGAGCGAGAATTGAAAGCTGAAATACAAACTAAAAGTACTCGCACTTTATTCAAATACGGTTATCATACTTTTGTGTTGTGGAATATTTTGAGCACTTATTGGGTTGTCAATACTTCTTTGGCGGCTGGGATTTTTGCGGTATTGGTCAATTCGCTTTTGATGTCTATTACCTTCTTGCTTTTTCATAAAACAAGGCAAGTTTTAAATGATAAATTAGCTTATCTGAGCTTTATTGCGTACTGGATAAGTTTTGAAAAATTGCATCAATGGTGGGAATTGTCTTGGACTTGGTTGACCCTCGGAAATGCTTTTGCTCAATACCCTTCTTGGGTACAATGGTATGAATATACAGGCGTTTTTGGCGGTTCTTTGTGGATATTATTGGCCAATGTCTTGGGACTCGTTTTGGTCAGCAGTTACCTCGAATCAAAGCGGATGCCACGCACCCAATTGGTGCGTTGGCTGGCACTTGTCATCCTTCCTGTAGCTGTATCTGTCGTTTGGTATTTTACCTATCAAGAAAAAGGAGTTCCGACACAAGTCGTAATTATTCAACCCAATTATGAGCCACATTACGAAAAATTTACCATCCCCGAACGAGAACAACTCAACCAATTTCTAAAACTTTCTAAAGAAAAAATTGATAGTTCTACTCAATATTTGCTCTTTCCAGAGACCTCATTTAGACGAATAGAAACCAATGACTTTTTAAAAAACACTCCTATAAAGCGTTTAAAAACTTTAGTTAAAGACTATCCTAAATTAAATTTAGTGACGGGTATTTCGGCTTATCAACGTTTTCCAAGTAATCCTAAGCGTTCTACCATTCGTGAATTTATTAGAGGACGAGATACGATATTTTTGGAAGCCTATAATGCCGCCATTCAAATCAATAATACGGACGAAATTCCTTTGTACAAAAAATCCATTTTTGTTCCTGGAGCAGAGAGTTTTCCTTATCACGAATTGCTGTTTCCATTTAAGTCCGTTGTTGACCAATTGGGTGGTACAATCGAAGGCAATGGTGGGCAAGCAGAACGCAGCGTCTTTACATCGGATTATGGAGCAGTTGCTCCTGCTATTTGTTATGAATCCATTTATGGCGAATATTGTACAGACTATATCAAAAA
>JAHDEQ010000124.1 GCA_020628755.1 Saprospiraceae bacterium | reverse complement strand
AGAATATTGCTTTCCAAGGAACTATACTAAGTAGGAATTTTTCAATTACACGAACACTTTCGATTATATTTAAAGTTATAAAAATCAAATCCAATTCCGTATTTTTACCAGACAAACCTAACACACAAACTCAAAAATGCGACTTTTAGCTCTACTTATTTTTACCTTGTTTGCTTACACGACTTTTGCTCAATCCACTTGGGAAAACCGATTGGTTTTTGACCCTGCACTTTTCCCCTTTTATCATGGCGTAGCATCGGGCGACCCAACCGATAGCCAAGTTATGCTATGGACAAGAGTCACCGCCAACGACCCTGTGCCACCAAGCATCAATGTCAATTGGCGTATTGCTACTGATGCCTCTATGACCAATATAGTACAAACAGGCACGACGATAACGGATGCAAGCCGAGATTATACCGTCAAAATTGACGTAACTGGTTTAAACCCCAAAACCTATTATTACTACGATTTTCAGGCACTCGGAATGAATTCTGTACTTGGAAGAACCAAAACTTTACCTGCTACCGATGACCAAAATGTAGAGCAACTGCGTTTTGCAGTTGCTTCCTGTTCCAGCTATGCACACGGTTATTTCAATTCTTATCGAGATATTATCAATCGAAACGATATAGACGCTGTTTTGCATTTAGGAGATTACATTTATGAATATGGTGATGGAGAATTTGGTGACGAACGACTTTTAGCTCCTGATACGGAGATTATTAATTTAGCAGATTATCGAACACGTTATTCTTACTATCGTCTCGATCCCGATTTAAGAGAATTGCATCAACAATATCCCTTTTTTACTGTTTGGGACGACCACGAATCCGCCAATGATGCCTACAAAGACGGCGCACAAAATCACGACCCAGCTACCGAAGGTACTTGGGTTGACCGAAAAAATAACGCCATGCAAGTTTACGAAGAATGGATGCCCATCCGTTCGACACCTAGTATTGATGGTATCATTTATCGCTCCTTCAAAATGGGAGAACTAGCAGAAGTCTTTTTCTTAGACACCCGTCTCATTGGCCGAGATGACCAAGGTGCAACCGATGATAGTGCTAAAAACTTGTTAGGTGCAGACCAATTCAATTGGTTGATCGAAGGGCTAGAACGAGCCGACAACGAAAACACCCGTTGGAAAATCATCGCACAACAAGTCATGATTGCACCACTCGAAATTGCAGGTGCTGCCCTCAACGACGACCAGTGGGATGGCTACGCTACACAGCGCACAGCCCTGCTCAACGAAATCAAAAAAATAGATAATATCGTCGTACTCACAGGTGATATTCATACCTCTTGGGCCAATGATATTCCACTGCCCGACTATATGCCCAATATGAATCCATGCACAGGTTCGGCTGGAGTAGAGTTTGTCACGACCAGTGTCACTTCGCCTGGCCTGGATGCGCTAGGAGGTCTTGGTACAGGCGTTGTACAAACATCCAATGAGCATGTACAATATGTCAATCTCAACAAACGAGGCTATATGATTTTGGATTTAACTCCTGACTTAGTACAAGCCGATTGGTACTATGTGAGTACGGTTACCGACCAAACTTTTTCGATAGAAAGTACAGCAAGTTATAATGTAAATGCTTTCGAGCGATGCACACAACAAGCAAGCGGTGTCACCACCGCTGCAGCCACGCTTTCGGGTACAGCCTACGCACCCAACACTCCTTTACCAACAGAACTACCTGAAATTGCTTATTTTAATGCTTGGAACGAAAACCAATACAATCACCTCCATTGGAAACAAAACAATCCTTATCAGCTAGATGGATATTTTGTAGTCGAAAGAGGTGCCGATAATCTAACCTTTGAACACTTGGACATCTTACCAAGCCAACAAGCCGAAGGCTTGTTGGACTATAATTGGATAGACCAAAATCCCATTATTCCAAAGTCCTATTATCGAATAGTTTATTTTAGCCAAGATGGTCGTTTTGTCGAAACACAATCCATCAAAGTCAAACAAAGTTTGCCACACGACCGCTTCGATTTTTTCCCCAATCCAGCAGTCCATACCACCAATTGTAGTTTTTATTCCGAAACAGAAGAAGAGGCGATTTTACAAGTATTCGATACCAAAGGACGCTTACTCAAACGCTTTAAAATAAATGTCCAAACTGGTCAAAATCAATTTCCAATTGATTTGTCTAATTTAGAGTCAGCTTTTTACACCATCGCTATCCATACCAGCCAATCCAAAAGATATGGCTATGGAAATATTATAAAAATAAAATAAAAATCGCTCGCAAAGTTTCCAACTTTGCGAAAAATATCATGCAAGTTTTCAACTTGCTAAATAAAAGAATAAGAAAATGAAAAATATCTCCTCCATACTTTTAGCATTCTTATTTGTTATCACAGGCCTTCAAATTAGCGAAGCGGCAACCCGCCGCTATCGCCTCGTTTGGAACGACGACCCTGCCACGACAATGGGTTTTGCATTAGAGCAATACGACAATGGCGTAGGAACAATGTTGAGTGCCGTTGTATATTATGGTACAAGTCCTAGTACTATGACCAATACATTGACCGCTATCCGTACCGAAAATGAGCGAGGCATGGACAATGTTTTTTTCAAAGCGACCAACCTTAGTCCTAATACCGTATATTATTTTTATATAGAGGATGGACAGACAACGAGCCAAACCTATTATTTTGAAACAGCTCCCAATGATCCTTCGCAACGCTTATCTTTGATTGCAGGTGGCGACTCTCGTGCCGCTTTTAATGGTGGTGACCAGAGTGCTCGGCAAAATGCCAATAAATTAGTGGCCAAATTACGTCCTCATGCTATTTTATTTGGAGGCGATTTTACCAATCTTGATACCAATGGCGAATGGCAAACTTGGTTTGACGATTGGCAATTAACCATCGCATCGGATGGCCGTATGACACCTATCATTCCAGCTAGAGGCAACCATGAGTTAACCGATGGAAGTCGGGTTTACGATTTATTCAATACACCTTCGGCAGGCAGTGGAGTAGGAGACACCTACTATGCACTCAATATGGGAGGTGATTTATTACGCATTTATACGCTCAATTCTCTCATAAGTGTAACGGGCGAACAAGCAACTTGGCTCAATGGCGATTTATCTACCGCTTGCAATACTTGGAAAATCGCTCAATATCATTATCCCATTCGACCCCACAACTCGGGCAAAGATGAGCAAGACGACCAAAGGTCGGCTTGGTGTCCAGCCTTTGAAAATCATGGTTTAAACCTTGCCATCGAAAGCGATTCTCATCTCAATAAATATACACATCCCATCAAAATGAGTACAGCTACAGGGAGCGAAGAAGGTTTTATTCGAGACGACCAAGACGGTGTAGTTTATATTGGCGAAGGCGGCTGGGGCGCAACACTCCGCAGTGCCGATGATGCCAAAGCATGGACATTTGATGACTCAGGAAATACACCTTTTAATCAAATTAAGCTCCTTTTTATAGACCAAAATAGTATTGATGTAAGAACTGTTATTACTAAAAATGGAGATGCTAATTATCCTGATAATATAACAGAATTACCTTTGTCAGATAGATTTACTTTACCGTCAAATTTAGACCTTTGGCAACCTGTACCTGCAAGCGCAGCTACAGGAATTTTGAGTTTTGATGCAAGCAATAGTGTAATGAGTTTGAATAATCCTACCACAACCAATTTATCAGTAGATTTGGGGGCAGATGTTCCAGTAAGTGCTGGCACAACGATGGTTTTGGATGCAGGGGCAGGTTTTGATAATTACCTTTGGAGTACGGGCGAAACCACTCAAACTATAACTATAGATTTGACAAACCCTGCGGCTTATTCTGTAACGGCTTCTACCAATGGTTGTATCGTACAAGATGCCTTGTATGTTTATGGTAGTCAGGCAATTGTCGGAAAAACCTACGAAGTAGATGGCGACAATCTATACATTAGCGAATGTGGCGATTGTACCTTTGGACCAGACCCTTATTTCTTTGTTCGAGTCAATGACAATCAAGATCCAACTTGGGAAAATTGGAATAAGGATTTTAGTAATTCTGACTGCGAATGGCTAGGCATGACTAATTTTTCTTGGTTAGAAAACCGCCCTGCCAATGCTTCAACTGTTTTTACAATTGAGCTAGACGCATACGAAGACGACGACTTTTTATGTGGTGGCGATGACGGAAGTTGTGGCGGTTATCAAGCTATTGCTAGTCATACCATTTGTGATTTGCCACCTTGTGACTGGCATTATTTTCAAGCCTTCAGAGATTGCACAAGCGATGGTTCGACCATCACTTGGGGAGTTGAATACAGTTATCGCTACACCTACGATGATTTAGACCCTGGCAGTATTTCAACGGCTGATGTTGGTTTTTGCGGAACTTCATTTGACCCTAGCCAAATTACGAGTTTGATAGACGCTACCGATTATGCGACTTATCAATGGGAGCAATCAGCTGATGAAACAAATTGGACGAATGTTTTAACCAATGGAAATACAACAACGTATGATCCTGCACCAATTACACAAACGACTTATTATAGAAGAAGAGTTAATGATTGTAGTGGCCGAGAACGCTACTCCAATGTAATTGCCTTGACCCTTGAAAGTCCATCAACGCCTTTTACCGAAGTCCTTGATTCGACGGCTCTTATTGTATGCGAAGGCAATATGACAACGCTTGAAGTAACGGGAGGCACGGATGGTTCTGGCACAACAACGGAGTGGTACACCGATGCTTTGTTGACCAATCTAGTAGCTACAGGAGCGGTTTTTCCTACACCCATTTTGAGTGCTAATGCGACTTATTTTGTAGTACGACGAAATACTTGTGGCGTGACCATGCCTTTGATTGTGGATGTAACTATTATTCCTGATTATTTGGTCGTAACAGACAATCCTAGTGCAGGCTTGTACCAAGCAGGCATTCAAGTAGCAACAAGTGGAACGGTTGTAGTCGATAATGACGCAACTTATAAAGGTGGAGTAGAGGTATGCCTCAACTCTGGTTTTGAAGTGCAGTTGGGAGCAACATTTTTGGGAACAATTGAAGACTGCTCAGGTAGTACAACAAGTTCGATTGTACCGACATATTTGATTGAAAAAGACGAAAATGATAATCAATAACAGAATTAGATTTCCTGCTGCAAAGCAGGAAATTTTCTACTTGAACAAGTCTGTTTTTTTTACAACAGAAGAAAGATGAAATTGCTTTCACAAAAGTTTGCACCCCCGTTGCACCTTTGTTTTCTGAGGTGATTTAAGAAAAATGACCTTTTAAATTTGGTTTTTCTACAAAAAAGTACTTATTTTACTAACTCTCCAACAAGATTTCTATACTCTAATTCTAATCAACATCATCTAGCCTTCCTAACATCCAATTATTATTTTATCTGTATTTGAAAGTATTTTAGCTATTTATGCTTGTCTAGTATGAGGAAAAAGAAAGTAAAAAAAATTAAAGATTTACCCAACGAACGATGGGTAGCACTTCATGACCGAGATAACAAGCCTTTACCTGAATCAGAATTTCATTACATGATTTCTGATCATGGCAGAGTTAAGCGGATTGACTTAGAAACAGGAGAGGAAGTACTCCGAAAGTTCAAAGATGTAAAAGGGCGAAACCCCAAAGTTTTTATTAGTATTCGAAAGCAAAAATTTAAAATTCCTGTAGGGGAAGCCGTTGCTAAAGTTTGGGTTGAGGGACAATCAGAGGAAAGAATATATGTGATTTACATTGATGGAAAACGAGAAAATAATCATTTTTCTAACCTCAAATGGGTATCAAAAGAAAATTGGAAAAAGAGGGCTTACGAATTTAAAAAGAAAGGTTCGAATGCTTTGTTAGTTTCAAAAATAAGAAGCCATTGGAACGAGCGATGGGACTTATTGAAATCTCCTGAAGGACGTACCGAAACCAATACAGGACGACAATATTTTATCTCTGATCACGGTAGAGTTAAAAGTGTCAGTGCTTCGGGTAAGTCAGAACGCCTATTGTCATTGAGACCAGAACGTTCGGGATGTCTAACATTTAGTATTAGATTTGGTGCGGGCAATGGCCCATGTACTAGTTTTCTGACAAATAGAGAGGTGGCCAAAAGATGGATAGAAGGAGAGACGGAACAAAAATGTTATGTAATACACTTAGATGGCGATAAGAATAATAACCATTACCAAAATCTCAAATGGGTAACTCGTGACGAGTTGACCCAACATCAATACGATATTGGGATGTATGATAACAATTATTCGCAGGCTCAAAAATTGACCTATTCGCAAGTTATCTTATTAAAGAAAAAACTCAAAGAAGGCAAAACCAAACCCAAAATATTAGCTCGAAACTTTAATATTACCCTTACACAAGTCAAACGAATTGCTAGAGGCGAAAATTGGAAACATGTAAAAGTGTAAATTTATGAGTGATATTGCAATTGAATTGGTGCATAATTTACCCAACGAACGTTGGATACCACTAAAAGAAAAGGATGGTAAACCAATTGTCACCCAAAAGAAAATTTATTATATCTCTAATTGTGGAAGAGTAAAAACTATCCATAAAAAAAACAAAGACGAAAGGCTTCGCACACCTTATGAACTGCCCACTGGCCAATTAATTGTTCCTGTAGTGGTAGAAGATGGTAGAAGTTTAAAAATTATTATAGCCACTAGGGTGGCCAAAAGATGGGTGAAAGCCAAATCTGATACCCACAAACACATCATTCACAAAGATGGAGACCTTCATAACAATCACTACAAAAATCTCAAATGGGCGAATTGGAAAGATTTTAAACTACACAGAAAGAACAATCCGCCTCTAAAAAAAGGCGAACGTCCACCTTCTAAAATGGTATTAAGAGTTAGAAGCCATTGGAACGAAAGATGGAAAAAAGTTGAAACAAGACTCCCAACCAAAACCAACGAATATTACATTTCTGATCATGGTCGTGCCAAGAGAATACACAAGGTTACAGGAGATGAAACGCTTGTCAAACTAACCATTGTTCGAAGTGATTATAGAATATTCAAGATACGATTGGAGGACCATAGTTCTGTTACGATTTTCATGTCCAAAAGGATTGCTCGCAATTGGGTTGAGGGCGAAACCGAGGAGCGGAAATTTGTAATTCAATTGGACGGTGACAAAGCTAATAATCATTACAAAAATCTCAAATGGGTAAGTCGTAAGGAGCTGACCCAGCATCAATACGATATTGGGATGTACGATAACAATTATTCAAAACATCAAAAGTTGACTTATTCACAGGTTGTTTTGCTCAAAAGAAAACTCAAAGAAGGCAAAATAAAGCCCAAAATATTAGCTCGAAACTTCAACATCACATTAACACAAGTCAAACGAATTGCTAGAGGCGAAAATTGGAAACATGTAAATGTGTAAATATGAGTAGTAAGAAAAATAAAAAAGTAGCGGAAGTAAAAAAAGTAAAAGATTTGCCCAACGAGCGTTGGGCTATTGCAACGAATAATCGAGAAGAACCTGTCATCACAGCAAAATCCCAATATTATATTTCTGACCATGGAAGACTAAAAAAAATTGATATTAAAACAGGTGCTGAACAATTGAGAAATTGGCATACTGCTAAAAAGAAGAAAGTCGAACACGTCAATATAAAAATGAAAAATGGTCAATTTCGCATCTTAGCAGGTCGCTCGGTAGCCAAAATATGGGTACCCAAAAAACGAGAAAATGATGCTTATGTGATTCACAAAGATGGCAATCGAAAAAACAATCATTATGCGAATCTTATATGGATTACAAGAGAAGAGTTATATGTTCATTTGGTCGATTCTCGTTTTAAGTCCTCCAATAATCCGAGATTAAATCATAAAGTTCGCAATCTTTGGAACGAGCGTTGGGTGAAATTGACCATAAATTCTTCTGAAGAAGCTGACTCCAAAAAACGCCAGTACTTCATCTCTGATCATGGTCGTGTAAAAAGCGTTAGTTATAATCAGAAAAATGAACGATTGCTAAAATCAAGGAAAGACGCTGCTGGTGGTTGGTTCAATAATATAAAAGGTTCTTCAAAAAGTGGCAAATCGTTTTACTTAGGCAAAACAGTAGCAACTCATTGGGTCAAAGGACAAACCGAGGAACGAAGGTTTGTCATTCATTTAGATGCGGATAAATCCAACAATCATTACTCCAATCTCAAATGGGTCAATCGAGACGAATTGACCCAGCATCAATACAAGGTTGGAATGTACGATAACAATTATTCAAAACATCAAAAGTTGACCTATTCACAAGTTGTTTTGCTCAAAAGAAAACTCAAAGAAGGCAAAATCAAACCCAAAATATTAGCTCGAAACTTTAATATTACCCTGACACAAGTCAAACGAATTGCTAGAGGTGAAAATTGGAAACACGTAAAAGTTTAAAATATTTTTTATGGCTGAAAAAGTTAAAAAAACAAAGAAAAAGAAAAAAGATACAAGAGTAAGAGTCAAAAGTTTGCCCAACGAGCGTTGGGCCATACTAATTGATGCAGACGAAAAACCGATTGTTTCTAGTGCAAGAAACTACATGATTTCTGATCATGGTCGCATCAAAAGCATCAATCGAAAAACAGGTAATGAGAAAATTCGCAAACTCAACGCTAGTAGAGGCAATTCGCTTTATACTTCAGTAGTAAGAAATGGAGAGGAAAAAAGTATCAAGATCAAAGTGGCCAATGCAGTTGCACGGGTATGGTTAGGCAAAGAGGAAGCTGCCACCAATTATGTGATGTTTTTGGATGGAAACAAACACAATAATCATTATTCTAACCTGAAATGGTCGAACAAACGTGATTTTTTGCTCAATAAATACGAGTATAATCCAGAGTCTAAGTACCCACGAATGAAAGCGAGGATTCGAAATAAATGGAACGAGCGTTGGGTGAAGTTTAAGGATGATTCACGAACCAAACAATATCTTATCTCTGATCATGGCCGAGCCAAAAGTGTTCACAAAGTCACTGGTTTAGAAATGTTGCTTAGTCCCAAAAAGAGTAGAAGTACTTGGGGCTACCTCAATTTTAGAGCTAAAGATGGCACAAACAGGCACTTCTTTGTGCAACGTGAAGTTGCCAAAGAATGGGTAGAAGGTAGAACCGAAGAACGCAAATTTGTAGATCATATTGATGGTGACTGTTACAACAATCATTACACCAATCTGCGATGGGTTTCTCAACAAGAAATGACAAAAATCCAACTCGAACGAGGGATTTTTTACAATTATAGCGGTCGAAAACTGACCGAAACGCAAGCCTATTTGCTTAAGAAAAAAATTCACGAAGGTAAAATCAAATGGCGCGTTTTAGCCAAAAATTTTGGAATTACCGAGACGCAGGTCAAGCGCATTGCACGTGGAGAAAACTGGTCACATATTGACATCAATGATGAGAAATACGCCAAGTCACGTTGATTGAAATTACCAGAAAACACAAAAAGAAAAAGCTGCTTCAACATTGAAGCAGCTTTTTTAATCTAAACCATTTACTAAATCTTTTCAAATCATAGTACTGAAGTATGATTTAACTATTTTCACTCAAACTGAGCTTAATTTTTTTCTCTAAATCGGCTACGGTATCTTTAAAAATCATATCGGTATCGAGCAAGTCTTGTACAGCTTTGCACGAGTATATAACCGTACTATGATCACGCCCGCCAAAGTTTTCTCCAATGGCTTTGAGCGATTTATTGGTTAGATTTTTGGCCAAGTACATAGACAATTGTCGAGCTATGACAATGGAACGTTTACGTGTTTTGGCTGCCAGTTTTTCAACAGGCACATTAAAATGGTCGGCTACCAATTTTTGTATAAAATCAACAGTAATTTCCTTATTGATTTGCTTTACAAAATTCTTAATCACTTCTTTGGCTAACACCAAATCAATTTCTCTTCGGTTTAGTGAAGATTGAGCAATCAAAGAAACCAAAACACCTTCTAGCTCTCTGATATTATTTTTGATATTATAACAAATAAACTCGGTAACATTATAAGGTAATTCAATGCCTTCACGATTCATTTTGGACTCCAAAATGGCCATACGAGTCTCCAAATCAGGAGCTTGCAAGTCTGCACTCAATCCCCATTTAAAACGAGAAATCAAACGTTCTTCCATCCCATCCAAATCTTTGGGCGGACGGTCAGAAGTCAAAATGAGTTGTTTTCCATTTTGATGCAATTGATTAAAAATATGGAAGAAAATCTCTTGCGTTTTGGTCTTATTCGCCAAAAACTGAATATCATCCACAATCAACACATCTACCAACTGATAGAAGTTGACAAAATCATTGACTGCATTATTTTTAATGGACTGAATAATTTGGTTGGTAAATTTCTCGGACGAAACATACAATACGGTCTTGCCAGGGTATTGCCCCAACACTTCGTTGCCCACAGCTTGTGCCAAGTGGGTTTTGCCCAAACCCACATCACCGAATATAATAAGTGGATTAAAAGCAGTACCGCCAGGACGCTTGGCAATGGCCATACCTGCTGACCTTGCCAAACGATTGCAGTCTCCTTCAATAAAATTATCAAAGTGATAATTTGGATTGAGTTGAGAGTCAATCTTGAGCTTCTTAATTCCAGGAATAACAAAAGGGTTTTTGATATTTCCAGAATCTACCATACCAGGTTGAAACCCATCACCATTGGATCTTTTTTGACCAGTCGAAGGTGCTAAGGGAGAATCCTTTTTACTTGCACTTGGTTTCCCCATCAAAATTTGGTACTCCAAACGACCTGTTTCGCCTAATTCTTGGCGTATAGTCATTTTCAATAGTGATACATAGTGCTCTTCTAACCATTCGTAGAAAAATTTATTCGGTACTTGAATGGTAAGAGCATTGTCTTTGAGTTGAACTGGTCTGATAGGCTCAAACCACGTCTTGAAGCTCTGCGAGCTGACGTTCCTACGTATAGTGCGTAGGCAGCTATCCCATACTGAGGTATAGTCTTTTATCATTCTTCAGATTGTGATTTGGCCATCAGAAGATGACCGTTAAACAATTAATTTCTTTTTTTGTGTGTAGCTCTCGCAGTAAACAGTAAGTATCTTTTTTTTGGATAGACAATTTGGGATTGTCATTTTTTGAGTAGCTATAAAATAACAGTTGAACAATAGCTTTAGTAACAGTAAAAAATAAATTATTCAATTTATTTTTTAGCCTTACTTACTCAAATGTATTATTTTCTAGCACTTCTTATAGTGTTTCACCTTCAAATAGTAGTTTGCTTATATGGAGACTACATATCGGTGGAGAATACAAAAGTCATAAAAAAAAAGCGAAAAAGGAAACGATTTTGAACCTCAAAATACATATTTTTTTGACTAATATTTTTTTTAATAAGAATGTAAGCAGCTAACTTACACTTGACCTTTTGTACGCAAAAAAAGTATCTGATTGAGAATCAAAAAATTAGCTTTGCCAATTCTTCATAGACTCTCCAAAACACTCAATATTCGTTGAAATGATTGGATGATAATGTTACAAAAACAATTAAATATTTTTTTTTATCCCCAACTTATCCACAGACTTTTGTCAATTTTGAAATTATGATTTTTTGATATATGAATTTAGAATTGTCAAATCTAAATTCTAAAATCAACAACATTTATTTTACAAGCACATTCTTACAACTCACACAACGATTTTTAAAATTTCGTTCAAAATATACATCAATGCGTCCCAACACAATACCAGCCCAACCTGCTTGATGGACAAGCACTTCTTTTTGTTGTTTATTCATAACACGGGCAGGCGCATCCATAAAAGTATGTGTATGTCCGCCCAAAATCAAATCAATATTTTGGCTGTTGGCAGCCAAAACCTTATCTGAAACTTTAGCATTCTCATATTCAAAACCCAAATGAGAAAGGCAAATCACATAATCGCATTTTTCGTCATTTTTCAATATTGTAGCAAAGTGATTGGCACGTTCTATCGGGTCAAGATACCTTGTATTTCCATACAAGGTTTTGGGTACAAGCCCTTCTAGCTCAATACCAATACCAAGTACTCCAATTTTTATATCTTCTCGCTGAAAGATGTGATAAGGCTTTGTTTTCTGATGCATTTCGGTGTCCGAAAAATCATAATTGCTAATCACAAATGGAAAATCAGCATGCGGCAATTGTTTATACAAACCTTCCAATCCTTCATCAAAATCATGATTACCCAAAGTAGATGCATCATATTTCATAGCCGACATCAATTTGAATTCCAATTCTCCACCAAAAAAATTAAAATATGGAGTTCCCTGAAAAATGTCGCCACTATCTAATAATAAAACATTGGCTTCTTTAGCCCTTATCGTTTCGACCAAGGCGGCACGTCGCTCTGCGCCGCCTAGCCCCTGATATTTGCCCCCATCCATCGGAAAAGGTTCAACTCTACTATGTACATCATTCGTATGCAGAATGGTCAACTTTGTAAGCTCAGGATTGTTTAGTATTTCCATCGGAAAAGCTCCCGAACTGACCAATGCAGTTCCCCAACTTGCCTGTTTTATAAATGAACGTCTATTCATATTTTTTTAATGTATGAATTAATACAATAATTGGTTATGCACTACGCATTAGGAATGAAGAATTAATTAAATGCCCAATTTAGAAATAGAAATTTTGTGCCAAGACAAGGCGAAAAATGTAGGCGATGCCTAGCATCGACGTACCGATAGCTATCGGTATTTCAACGCCGTATTGGTACAAAAGAGCATAAAATAAATGGGTAGTTAATTATTTTTTCATTCCTTAAAACGTTACTCGTTATAAATCACCCTTCCTTCAATTTCTGCATTCAAAACAGGATTCTTTTTTAGATAATCAAAAAAAGAATCACGTATCAATTTTTCAGAATCCTTTCGTTCAACATAATCGGACAAAAAACTACAATTATCGCCACCATTAGCAATATAATCAGGCAAAACAAATGTATAATTTTGATTGGTATCCAAGGGCTTTTGGCGAATCATAATATTTTTAGCGTTGGTACTATCACGTATTTCAAAAGACACGTTTTGACTAATCGGCCAGCCACCTAGCGTAGCTATGTGGTCAAACAAAGTTTGAACCGTTGAGCCTTCTACTTTTAGCACAACCATTCGGTTTTCAAAAGGCATCAATTCAAAAATATTTCCTTTTGTAATTGACCCTTCGGGCAAATAAGGCACACGCACTCCACCATAATTTTGGACAGCAAAGTCTATCGGAACATCAAACACAATTTGCGCCTCAGACAATAGTGCATCGGCCATCCAATTGCCCAAAGTAGATTCGGGTTGTGTTTTTTCGAGTCGTTTGGTACAACGACCAACTTCTGTATTCATCTCTGCATCGAGTGCCGTTTTGTAAGGTGTGATTAGAGCAATTACTGAAGAATTGGAGCTTTGTTTAGCCACATTTTCTTCCATTTGATACACCTGAACCGTTGTATCGGTTTGGTGTAGTACTTTCGTACAAGAGAAAAAAGTGAGTGCAAAAAAGCCCCCAAAGGCGAGCCAGTATTTCTTCATAGTAT
>JAHDEQ010000123.1 GCA_020628755.1 Saprospiraceae bacterium | reverse complement strand
ATAGTTCTATTCCAGATATATTGGTTGTTGGTACAAAATATTGGGAAACACTCTCGCCCGAAGAACAACAATGGATGAAAAATGCTGCGCAATTTTCATCCAAAGCACAGCAAGAATTTTGGAAAAAAAATGTCGAAGAATGTATGCAAACCTTAGAAGCGGCCAATGTCAAAATTTATAAACCCGAAAAAGCACTTTTTGCCGAAAAGACAAAAGCTGTTTTAAACGAGTTTGTGAAAGACCCCAACATGAAGAAAATTGTGGATAAAATAAAAGCAGAATAATGGAAAAATTATATCAAAATATCAATCGGATAATTGAGTTTGTACTAATCCTGATTTTTGCACTTTTGGTCATAGATGTCTTGTGGCAAGTCTTTGGACGATATGTTTTAGGGCAATCTTTTTCCTTTACCGAAGAGTTTGCACGATTTGCCTTGATTTGGTTGTCTATTCTAGGAGTTGCATATTTAAACGGACAACGGCAACACCTTTCGATGGATTTTTTATTACAAAAGTTGAGTCCCGAACAATTAAAGAAGCGCAAGCAAATCATCGAACTATTCATGTTCGGTTTTGCATTGGTAGTTTTGGTTATTGGTGGGGGTAATTTGGTATATACCACACTTTACTTGGGGCAAGTTTCGCCCGCAATGAACATTTCTTTGGGCTATATATATGCTATTGTTCCGATAAGCGGTTTGCTTATCATGTTTTATTCCATCTATAATTTTTCTTTTTACGGAAAAGGGTAAAATAGAATTTATGTCAATAGAAATAATCAGTATTCTCCTTCTATTTGTTAGCTTTTTTGGACTGCTGACTTATGGTGTACCCGTCGCCTACAGTATTGGAATTTCGACTACACTGACTATTTTATTGAACATTGCAGCCTTGCCAGGAATCACTACCGTTGCTCAACGAATGACAACGGGTATTGACAGTTTTGCCTTATTGGCAATTCCGTTTTTTGTACTAGCTGGCGAATTAATGAACCGAGGGGGAATAGCCAATCGTTTGATTAAATTTGCAAAATCTATGGTCGGCAGTCTGCCTGGAGGATTAGCATATGTCAATATTTTGGCAGCTATGTTGTTTGGGGCAATTTCGGGTTCAGCAGTTGCTGCCGCATCTGCTATCGGAAGTGTGATGACCGACCGAATGGAAGACGAGGGATTTGATAGACCATTTAGCGCAGCAATAAATATCACTTCTTCTACGACAGGACTCTTAATTCCTCCGAGCAATGTTTTGATTGTATATGCCTTGGCGAGTGGCGGCGCAGCTTCGGTAGCGGCGCTGTTTGTGGCGGGTTATTTACCAGGAATTTTAGTAGGAATAGCTTTGATGATAGTTGCAGCCGTTTTATCAAGAAAACAAAATATAAAACAAGGAGAACGAGTACGTGCGAGTCAATTATGGACAGATTTCAGAAAAGCATTTTTTAGTTTATTAATGTTAGTCATCATTGTTGGCGGAATTGTAAAAGGCGTTTTCACGGCAACCGAAGCGGCTGCCGTTGCGGTTTTGTATGCCTCAATTTTAGGCTTTAGCTATCGTACTATTACAAGCAAAGACCTTCCTGCAATTTTGTTGAATAGCGCAAAGACAACGGCGATTGTCATGTTTTTGATTTGTACTTCTATGGCGATGTCTTGGCTATTTTCTTTCGAGGGTATTCCTCAACTAATGACAGGTTTTTTGCTAGAAACAGTTAGTAGTCCAGTCTTAATTTTTCTACTTATCAATATCACCTTATTAATTGTAGGAACATTTATGGATATGACTCCAGCTATCCTCATTTTTACGCCCATTTTTTTACCTGTCGTAACAGAACTAGGGATGCATCCTGTACATTTTGGAATTATCATGGTCTTAAATCTTTGTATCGGATTGTGTACGCCACCTGTTGGGACAATCCTTTTTGTAGGTGCGGGCGTAGCTAAGACTTCTGTTACAAAAGTGATTCGTCCCTTACTTCCCTTTTTAGTGGCGATGATAGTAGTCCTTTTTCTAATTACATTTTTTGAAGACATCTCATTGTGCTTGCCCAATTGGTTTGGCTTATAACAAAAATATCGTGCAAGGTAGTAGCCCACTTAAATATGTATTTACATTTTCACCTATTCTAATCTTTATAGGTTTTACCTGCCAAGGGATGCCTTTACAATTCTCAATGCTATTGGGCGCAATGGTTTTTCCATACATTTTACAAATTGGAAAGCTACAAAAATCCATACGCTACTTTTGGGGGATACTTTTGGTGGGCGGGATATTATTGTTTTTTCGTTCCTACAGTCTGTACTATTTTATGACCGTATTTGTCCTACTTTTTGTCTTGGACAATTATTGGGGAGGCATCAATAATTTACCTGTTTTATTAGCTATTGTAGTTTCACCTGTACTTGGAAATATTATTTATACCTGGAGTTTTCCGATACGATTGAAATTGAGCCTTTGGGCAGGAAATTTATTAGAACTCGTAGGTATGAACATTCAAGTCAATGGAAATCTTTTGATTTTAGATGGTAATAGTTTTTCTGTTGATCCAGCTTGTATAGGTTTAAAAATGTTGGTGACTTCGCTGGTATTAGGAATTGTAATATTGGCTTATTTTGAAAAAAAGTATAAGGTGAAATTATCGCTTTGGCGGGTGGGGACATATCTTTTGGTCGTGCTAGTTGGCGCAATCTGCGCCAACTTTATCCGTTTGCTGACGCTTATCGTTTTTCATATTCTACCCGAAAATCCATTGCATGATATAGTAGGTTTGCTAAGTTTGGTGATTTATACCCTTCTTCCGTTTTATTTTTTGATGGCTTGGGTTTTTAAACAGAATGCTACGCACAATAGTCAAGTTTACACCAATGCAGACAATAAATATAATACATCGTTGCAAACTGCGACGAACGCACAGACAGATATAAAAACTAAAATTGGTCGTAGTTTGCAACTACGATACCCTATACTTAGCAATCAAATCAATAAATGTTATGGTTTAGTTTATGGTTTTACAATGCTATTTTTAGTTTATAACGGCATCCAATTTCTCAAAGAACCCGTCGAAAACATTGCTTCCATTGAAAATATAGAATTACAAGGATTCAAAAAAAGCATCACCCCAAATGGAGTTTTAAAACTCCAAAACCAAGAATCCCTCGTTTACATCAAACCGCCTGTTCGATTTTTTCAAGGAAGTCACGACCCACGCTTCTGTTGGCAGGGGAGTGGCTATACCTTTTCGGAAGTAATGATAAAAACGATTGGAAGCAAAGAAGTTTATACCGCAATTTTGACCAATGACACCGATAAACTCTATACAGCTTGGTGGTATCAAAATCAAAACATAACCTGTGTGCATGATTGGGAGTGGCGTTGGCAAACGCTACGTGGGCAAGGAGACTATTATATGATAAATGTTAATTGTGAAAACCAAAAGTCTTTAGAAAACGAAGTTAATCAATTTTCATTTATTAAGAATAAATCTAAATAAGCCAATCCTTTCCAAAATCCCCCTCCTTACCTTCATAAAAATTAAAACCTTTATATCTTTGTGCAAATTTTTAAAATCTAAATTTATCTACATACGTAGCAGAAGAGATGCAGTGATTATTTAGCTTGTTTTAATCTCTTCTTTTACTATTAAAATACATTTCATTTTGGACAAAAGAGTAAGTAAATTTCTCATCTTTAGCTTGTTCTTATTTGCCTCCCAAACTGCCTTTGCTCAGGCATCTATAGGCGGTTCTTCTTACCTTCTTTATACACTCATAGGAGTTGCTGTATTATTGGTATTGGGATTGGTGATTTTTGTAGCAGATAATTTGCTGCGAGTCGAAGCCAAGCAAATGGGATTAGACAAAGATGGAGCAAATTTTTCTATTTTTCCTTCGATGGACGAAATCAGAAGACCTGCTGCCAACTCATCAGTTGGCAATGCTAAGATTACAAATCTTAAAAAAGGCTTTGATATTTTGTTGGAAGGAGAAGCAGAAAAGAAATTTGACAGAACACGTGCAAGAACCTTTGCTGTTCAACCAAAGAACTTTATTGGTATTTCTCCAATTCCTAAAGTAACGGTTGCAGTTGGCGACGAGGTAAAGGCTGGCGAAGTCATTATGTTTGACAAAAAAATGCCTGAAGTCAAATATGTTGCACCTGTGAGTGGCGAAGTCATTGCCGTTAATCGTGGCGCAAAGCGTGCCATCACGGAAGTAGTGATTTTGGCAGACAATGAACAAAAGTATGCAGCTATGCCTGAATTTGACTTGGACAATGCTTCACGTACAGATTTGGTCAACTATTTATTGGAATCTGGAGCGTGGACGCATCTGCGTCAACGTCCTTATGATACTATTCCTGCAGCCAATGCTATTCCAAAGGCTATATTTATATCAACTTTTGATACAGCACCATTAGCACCTTGTCGCTCTTTTGCTATCCAAGGTAAAGAAGCAGCTTTCCAAAAAGGATTAGATGTTTTAAATAAATTGACTCCAGGTAAAGTACATTTGGGTTTGAATGCAAAACAAGGTGCAACGGTTTCTGATGCTTTTGCAAATGCAGAAGGTGTTGAAATAAACTGGTTTCATGGTAAGCATCCTGTAGGTAATGTAGGTGTTCAGATTCATCATACCGACCCGATTTGTGCAGGTGAGACAGTTTGGACGCTTGGCGTTCAAGATGTCGCTACTATCGGCGCCATCTTCTCGGAAAGACGTTACGATGCTTCACGTGTAGTTGCAATCACGGGGGCTGAGTTTGAAAATCCTTCTTATGTCAATACATATTTAGGTGCAAACATCGGCGAATTGGTCAAAGGTCAGTTAAAAGATGAAAAAGCGCGTATTATTTCAGGTGATGTTTTATCGGGTCAACAAAAGACGGTAGAAAATTTCTTGAACTTTACAGATGACCAAATCACTTCTGTAACAGAAGGAGATTATTATGAAATGTTTGGTTGGCTGTTGCCCTTAACTCCAAGACCTACGATTTCGGGTACTTATCCCAACTTCTTGTTTCCTGATATGAAGTTTAAGGCAGATACGAATACACATGGCGAGAAGCGAGCCTTCGTAGTGACAGGTCAATACGAAAGTGTTTTGCCAATGGATATTTATCCACAACATTTGATGAAAGCAATCTTAGTTAATGACTTTGAGCGTATGGAAGGTCTCGGAATTTACGAATTATCAGAAGAAGACTTGGCATTATGTGAGTTTGTTTGTACTTCAAAACAGCCTCTTCAAAAGATACTACGCCAAGGACTCGAAACCATGCGTGATCAAGGATAAAAAATTTGTGTTTAAGTGTCTAAGTGTTTATGTATCTATGATTCACAAACACGCCAACACACAAACACATCAACACAATAAAAATAAATGGCTTTATTAGATTTTCTTAAAAAGATAGAACCTGACAAAAAAGAATCTCCATTTTTACATACCTTGTTTGATGGTTTCTTTACGTTTGCGTACACACCAAATCATACGACCAAAGGCGGAGTACACATTCGTGATGGTATGGACTTGAAACGTACGATGGTACACGTGGTATTAGCAATGCAATTATGCTTGGTTTTCGGTATGATTAATATTGGCCATCAACATTATCAAGCATTGGGTTTGTATCCTTCCTTTTTATCAGGTTTACACCTTAAATTGGTTTATGGTTTAATCCAATTGTTACCTATTATTATATGGACTCATCTGGTCGGATTAGGGATAGAATTCTGGTATGCGGCCAAAAAAGGCCATGCCATTGAAGAGGGATTTTTGGTATCAGGAATGCTGATACCATTGATTATGCCTCCTGATATTCCAATTTGGATCTTATGTATTGCTGTAGCTTTTGCCGTTATCATTGGAAAAGAGGCATTTGGAGGTACAGGTATGAATATTTTAAATGTAGCCTTGCTGGCACGTGTATTTGTATTCTTTGCTTATCCGACTGAGATTGCAGGTGATACTATGAATATTGGAAAAGAAGTATGGGTCTCAGGTTTTCATTATGATCCAGCTTTATTAGCAGAAGGTATCAAAACACAGGTTTCCGAATATGGTTGGGCACATGGACTTTTTGATTGGATTTTTGGTGCTTTTGGTTGGTCAACTTTCGGAGAAGGAGGTGTAGCAATGGTTGATGGATTTACAGGAGCTACGCCTTTAGGCTTAGCAGCTAAAGGCGGATGGGAAGCTGTAACAGCAGTTTATACACCCACTCAAATGTGGTGGGGAGGAATTCCTGGTTCAATCGGTGAAACGTGTAAACCATTTATTATTGTAGGAGCATTATTTTTGATTGCAACGGGCATTGCAAGTTGGCGTATCATGGTTTCCATGTTGCTTGGTGCAGTTGTCATGTGTTTAATTTTAAATGCTTGGGGAGCAACTCCATTTATGGAAGTGCCTTGGCAATACCAATTCTACATGGGATCGTTTTTCTTTGCAATGGCATTTATGGCAACCGATCCTGTAACGGCTTCGTCCACTAATACTGGAAAATGGATATACGGATTCTTAATCGGATTCGTAGGTATGATTGTACGTGTACTCAATCCAGCTTATCCAGAAGGATGGATGTTAGCAATTTTGTTTATGAATGTATTTGCTCCACTTATTGACTATTATGTTTTGGAGGCAAATGTCAATCGTCGCCTAAGTCGTAAAAAATCAATTGTTGCTGTCGAAACTTCACCAGAAGAAGTAACAGCGCATTAAAATATTGTGCCAATGTGTTTATGTATTTGTGTGTTTACGAACCGCAAGCACTTAAACACTTAGACACACAAACACATAAAAATGTACAGTACAAATTATGTAATCGGTTTTGTTGTTGCCATGACTACTTTGGTAGCAGTTGGTTTGACAACATTGCGAGAAGTAACCAAAGATCAAGCTAAACTCAATGAGTCGATCTTCAACAAACGCTCTATCTTGATGGCCGTAAATGATCATTTAGGTAATTCGGGTGTTGATGATATGTCAGACGAAGATGTTTTAAAGATTTTTGATAATCAGGTAACTCAAGTTGCTTTAAATAGTAAAGGAGATAAACTTGATTCAGATGCTATTATAGCTTCAGGCTACAAAGGAGGTCGAGCAGAAAATATTGACATGGCCAAAGAGAAGAAAAAATCTTCTGACGATATGATTTTTCCAGCTTATGAATATAATAGTGGTAATAAGAAATTCTACATTCTTACAGTTCGGGGAAGCGGTCTTTGGGACGAAATTTGGGGTTGTGTAGCACTAGAAGACGACTTCAATACGATTGCTGGCGCATCGTTTGACCATAAAGGGGAAACGCCAGGTCTAGGAGCAGAAATTAAAGATAACCCCGTTTTTGCAAGAAATTTCAAAGGCACTAAAATTTACAATAAAGATGGAGAATATGTTTCTATCAAAGTGCGTAAAGGTGGTGCTAAAGATAAAAACCATGAAGTAGATGGTCTTTCTGGTGCAACGGTAACTTGCGATGGTGTAACAGAAATGATGTATCGTGGACTTAAAAAATATGAACCCTACTTTGATGCCCAAAAGAAAGGCACAAAGGTACAAGGGATGTTAGTTAAATAATAAGGTGTTCATGTGTTCACGTGTTCATGTGCTCAAGTAATGAGAAACGTGAACACGTGAACACATGAACACATGAACACTTAATATAATGGCAGATACTTTAACAAAAGTCGAAGAAAAAGAACCCTTATTTGGGAAAAAAGAACGACAATTGATTTATGACCCATTGTTTGACAATAATCCAATTACCATTCAGGTATTAGGTATTTGTTCGGCTTTGGCAGTCACCTCTTTGGTCGTTCCATCATTTGTAATGTCTATTGCAGTGGTCTTTGTATGTGGTTTTGCGAGTTTGTTTACCTCTCTGGTACGTGAGCGTATTCCAACACAAGTACGTATGATTGTCCAATTGGTCATCATTGCATCTTTGGTAACGATAGTTGAGTTGACACTCAAATATCTGAACTATCCGATCTATAAGCAATTATCCGTTTACATTGGTTTGATTATTACCAATTGTATTGTAATGGGACGTTTAGAAGCCTTTGCAATGGCCAACAAACCTTGGCGTTCTTTCATTGATGGTATCGGAAATGGGTTAGGATACGGATTGATCTTGATTGCCGTAGCAGCCGTTCGAGAAATTTTCGGAAAAGGCTCATTCGCAGGAATTCAATTAATTGGGCCATCACCAGATTATTTCATCAATACAACCGCTGAAAGCGGTATTGGTACTTGGTTCTCATGGTATTCCAATAATAACTTGATGGTTTTACCAGCAGCAGCGATGTTCTTAATTGGAATCTTTATCTGGATCCAACGTTCTCGTAATCCAAAATTGGTTGATATTTCTTAACAAACGTATTCACGTGTTCACGTGTTCATGTATCCACGTTAGTTGTGAACATGAACACGTGAACACACGAACACGTGAACACTTATAAAAATGATTTTACTCGATAGTTTTATCAATATATTTATAAAAGCAGCATTCATTGAGAATATGGTTTTGGCGTATTTCTTAGGAATGTGTTCTTATTTGGCGGTATCAAAAACCGTAAAAACGGCTTTTGGTTTGGGGTTAGCTGTAATTTTCGTTTTGGCAGTTACCATGCCTATTAACTGGGTAATCGAAACCTATTTGTTGAGTGAAAACGGATTATTAGGGATGGATTTGACCTTTTTACGCTTAATTTTGTTTATAGCAGTAATTGCATCTATGGTGCAATTAGTAGAAATGGTCATTGAGAAAGTTTCACCAGCATTATATAACTCATTAGGTATTTTCTTACCCTTGATTACTGTAAACTGTGCCATCTTAGGAGGGTCATTATTTATGGTATCGAGAGAGTACAATTTAACTGAATCTATAGCATTTGGATTGGGAGGTGGATTTGGTTGGTTTTTGGCAATCATCGCTATTGCTGCCATTCGTGAAAAAATCAAATATTCCAATGTTCCACCAGCTTTAAGAGGCTTAGGAATGGCATTTATTCTTACAGGATTAATGGGAATGGCATTTATGAGTTTGATGGGAATTGACCCAGCCGCATTGAGTGGTAATTAGGAAATAATGATTTGAATAGAAATAATACTTATTAAGATATGATTTTTCTTATCAATGTAACGACTATCCTTTTTGCAGTCGTAGTATTTACAGCAGTTATTTTAGCATTATCTTTTATGCTTATCGCTGCTCGAAAAAGATTAGTACCGCAAGGCGATGTTAAAATCATTGTCAATGGCGATACTGAAAACCCTATGTTGGTAAAGCCTGGAGACACGCTTTTGACCGCACTGTCTTCTAAAAACATCTTCTTACCCTCTGCTTGCGGAGGTGGAGGAACTTGCGCCATGTGCGAGTGCCATGTAGATGCAGGTGGAGGGGAGACACTTCCTACCGAAATGAACCACTTGACACGCAAAGAAGCGGCCGAAAACAAACGTTTGGCTTGCCAAGTAAAGGTGCGTGAAGACATGGAAATTCGTATTCCTGAAGAAATTTTTGGTATCAAAAAATGGGAGTGCGAGGTTATTTCCAATTATAACGTGGCAACCTTTATCAAGGAGTTTATTGTAAAATTGCCTGAAGGCGAAATCCTCGAATTTGAGGCAGGTGGCTACATCCAAATTGATGTACCCACAATCGAAGTTCCTTATAAGAGTATGGACATCACGGCGCATCCTAAATACCACGATTCGCCAGATAAATTCCAAAAGGATTGGGATAAATTTAAGATGTGGGATCTGCACATGAAAAACGATGAAGAAATTTTCCGTGCCTATTCAATGTCCAATCACCCTGCCGAAGGAAACATCGTTTCCTTGACTATTCGTATTGCTACACCTCCATTCAAATGGGGAGTTGGTTCTGACGGAAAACGCAAATGGGAAGGTTATCAAGACATCAATCCTGGTATTTGTTCTTCTTATGTATTTGGTAGAAAACCAGGTGATAAAGTGACTATCTCTGGCCCTTACGGAGAGTTCTTTATCAAGCAAACGCAAGCAGAAATGTTGTACGTTGGTGGAGGTGCAGGTATGGCACCCATGCGTTCGCATTTGTACCACCTCTTTCACACGTTGAAGACAGGCCGTAAAGTTACCTTCTTCTATGGTGGACGTACACGTCAAGAGCTTTTCTATATCGAAGAGTTTAGAGAAATCGAAAAAGAATTTCCAAACTTCCGCTTTGCGGTAGCTTTAGATAATCCACTACCTGAAGATAATTGGACTTTGAAAAAAGACCTCGATGATCCAGAAGGAGACGGTTTTATCGGTTATGTTCACCAAGTGGTGATTGACGAGTTTTTGAGCAAGCACCCTGAGCCAGAAGAATTAGAATTGTACTTCTGTGGGCCTCCAATGATGAACAAATCTGTTATCAAAATGGCAGATGATTGGGGTATTCCAGAAGAAAATGTCTCATTTGATGACTTTGGTGGTTAAACTATAATCTTCTTAAAATCCAAAAAAGCATCCCGATTTTCGGGGTGCTTTTTTGTTTTTAGAGTAATTTAAACTGCGATAAATGTTATTTTCCAAGCGATTTTTGGCAGTCTGCCAAAAAATGCCGTTTTTCGAGGTAATTTTTAAAATTAATAATTAGGAACAAATGAAAAAACTATTTTTTGTACTGATGTGTGTTTGTGCTTTTTCTTTCAGCAAAGCACAAGAAATATGGTTAGATGCAGGTCTAAAAGGAGGTTATGGCTTGACTTTTTTAGCCAATCCAAATCTATTTAACGACAATTCTTACTCGCACTTATTGAGTGGTTCATACAATGTAGGCGCAAAATTTGGAATCAACTTTGGTTTGGTGCATGGTATCACTTTTGATGCGATGCTTTCTCGCCATAGCCAAAATTTTGACTATACCGTTAATAGTAATGATTTTACAAATGAAATAGATTGGACAAATCTCGATCTTTACGTTTTGTATCGTGCGAGTACACAAGGAGCTTATTTTGAATTAGGCCCTATGATTTCTAATGTCCGTTCGGTTACTCAAGTGGATACAGGAGTCACTCCTTCGGAGTTTGACAACGAAAATAGCTTTTATACGGAGTCTTACCTCAATGCAGTTGTGGGAGTTGGAGGTTACCTAGCAGGTGACGAAGCATTTACTGTGATAGTTGGTTTGAGAGGACATTATGCACTTGATGATTTTATCAGCGAAAGAGGAATGGAGCAGCCTTCTTATCCTGCCTTAAATGTAGCGGGAGGTCAGTATGCGACGTATGAAAAGACAACTCCTATTTTTGTAGAATTTTTGGTAGAATTCAACTTTGGTATTGGCTATTTTGCACGTACAACTTGTGGTGGACGTAAGAAATTTGTAGGCGCAGGACGCTACTAAAATACAAAACGACCAAGCTCAAAGAGCTTGGTCGTTTCCGATTTATTTCCTAAACCGTTTAATATGGCAATTTCTTATAAATACCTTCCATTTATTTTTGCCATTTTGCTATATTTCCATTTTGGATGTAAATCCGACGAAGTAATTCCTCCTATATCGATAAACCCGATACCAACCGATAGCTTTTTTTTAGGAATGGGCTATGAGTTTGAAGGTAATGGCAAGGACAGGCAAGCTCCCAAATTTCCAAAAGTATTTAATAAGCTACAAGAAGACAGTCTCGACTATCCGATAATTGATGGAGCTTTGGTGGAAGCCCTTCAGCAACATTTACGTTTATTGAAATTGCGGAAGCAAAAGAAAGTACAACAAATTGGCAATCTCGAAGTCAATATCAATCAACTCGAACAAACTATAAAAGAACTTTTGGCGTGGCAATATACCAAACCAACCAAACTAAATGAAGTACTAGATGCTTACCAATCGTGGGGCGAAGACAAGCATGGCAATGTCCATTTTACAGGCTACTTTACGCCCATCATAAAAGTCAAGAAAAGGAAAGACAGCCAATATAAATATCCATTATATACTCGACCCAAAGATTGGGAAGGGGAGTTTCCTACTCGCCGTGAAATCGAAGAACAAGGACTCTTAGATAACTTAGGATTGGAGCTTGCTTACGCCAAAAATAAACTCGATATTTATTTTATGCAGGTGCAGGGTTCGGGATATGTCGAATATCCCGATGGCAAAAAGGAATTATTTAGTTTTGATGGTTCAAACCGACATCCTTATCGAAGTATTGGGCGATATTTAGTACAGAATGATGCCATTCCTGCGAAAAATATTTCACTAGATGGAATCAAACGATTTTTTAAGAAACATCCCGATTTGCTAGATGAGGTTTTGTATATCAATGAATCCTATACTTTTTTTACGGTAAAAAACAAAAGAGCCAAGGGCGCTGGTCATGTACCGCTTACAACAGCCTACTCCGTGGCTGCTGATAGACGTTATTTTCCTTTGGGAAGCTGCCTTTTAGCACGTATTCCTATCATAACACCTGACGGGAAGCTACGCAAGCACGAATGGCGTTTTATTTTGGTACAAGATATTGGTGGAGCAATAAAAGGGGCGGGACATTTTGATGTTTATTATGGCATTGGCGAACAAGGCAAAGATTTGGCTAGTGCTTTGCATCACTACGGAAAAGTATGGTTGCTTTTGCCCAAGAATGAGGCTAACCCATCTCAGGAATAATTTCCAAATCCATCAGAACTTCCTCTAAAATCTCAGCATCCGTAAAATGTACCGTATGAAAACCAATTGCTTGCGCTGCTTTTATATTGCGTTCGTTATCATCAATAAATAGCGTTGTGAGTGGATTGATTTTATAACGATGACAAAGGAGTTGATAAATCTTGGGGTCGGGTTTTTTCAAACCTTCTTGACCAGAAACAAGGATTCCTTTAAAATAATTGAGAAAGTTATAACGCTCCTGCGCTATTGGAAAAGTTTCACTTGACCAATTGGTTAAAGCATAAAGCGGATATCGCCCTTCTAAATGCAAATACTCCAATAAATCTACCGATTTTTGGATAGCACCACCCAGCATTTCTTCCCAGCGATAATAGTAAGCACTTATTTGAGTAGCATAATCAGGATATTGTTCAATCAACAACTCCGTAGCAACTGACCATCTGCGACCAGCATCTTGCTGCTCGTTCCAGTCCATTGTGCATATTTCAGACAAAAAATAGTACATTTCATTTTTATCCTCAAAAATTTTGGAATACAAATATTCAGGATTCCAATCTATGAGAACCCCACCTAGGTCAAAAACGATGGTTTTAATTTCGTGGTACATTGTGTTTGCTTTGTCTTAATGCAAAATTAAGTAATAAACTAAATAATCAAGAATCAAACCAAATGAAAATAGTTGCTATTCTATTTTGTAGCTCTAATACTGAGCATTTTAGCCAATGTTAAGTAGGATTTTTTTAAATTTACTTAATTTGTAGTCTTCTTAAAATCAAACCAATATGAAAAAAAGTATCCTATTTACCATTTTTATACTCATAGCTTCAACTTTATTAAGTCAGGATTTATATTCTGAAATAGCAAGTTCAGAAGACCATACTACATTTCTTGACCTTCTTGAATTCACAGGTTTAGATTCTTTGCTAACAAATGACGATTACCATTCTGTATTTGCTCC
>JAHDEQ010000122.1:9023-13773 GCA_020628755.1 Saprospiraceae bacterium | reverse complement strand
TTTTTCCAATCGGAATTCAACATAAAATTCTATAAAAAATCAAAATCCTAAAAGTACATGGAAGCTTATATATACGATGCTATACGAACTGTCCGAGGAAAAGGAAGCAAAAAAGGCGCACTCATAGGAGTAACGCCAACAGAATTAGCTACTCAAACCTTAACAGCCCTCAGGGACAAACATCATTTGGACACTACCCAAGTAGAAGATGTAATTTTGGGTTGTGTTGGGCAAGTCAAAGACCAAGCAGCCAATATTGCTAAGAATGCGGCACAACATTCCAATTATGGCGACCATCTTTGTGGCGTAACGCTCAATCGATTTTGTGGTTCTGGTCTAGAATCCATCAATCAAGCCGCAGCTTATGTCAAATCGGGTTTTCGACAATTAATAGTTGCAGGTGGAGTCGAAAGTATGTCTCGTGTCAAAATGGGCGCAGATGGCGGCGGAATGTTTATGGATCCTGCTTTGGCCATTCCTAGCAATATCGTTCCACAAGGAATTTCAGCCGATTTGATTGCTTCAAAATATGGCTACTCACGCAAGGATGTAGATGAGTTTGCCTACACTTCACAAATGCGAGCTACTAAAGCCGAACAAGAAAAACGCTTTCAATCCCGTATTCCTGTCAAAGACATCAATGGAATCAATGTTCTAAATACCGATGAAAATATTCGTCCTTCTACAACGGTCGCAGCTCTAGCTAATTTGCAACCATCATTTGCCATGATGGGCGCAATGGCTGGTTTTGATGCAGTTGCAATTGACCGTTATCCCGAAGTTGAAGAAATCGAACACGTCCATCATGCAGGTAATTCTTCTGCCATTGTTGATGGCGCAGCCATCGCTTTAGTTGGCAACAAAGCAATAGGGGAGAAGATGGGATTAAAACCTAGATTTAAAATTCGTGCGGCTGCGATTCATGGCACTGACCCCACAATTATGCTAACAGGAATTGGCCCTGCTTCACTCAAAGCACTCAAACAAGCAGGTATGAATCCTTCTGATATTGACCTTTTTGAAATCAATGAAGCCTTCGCAGCCGTCGTCATCAAAGCAATGGACGACATTGGTGCAGACCATTCCAAAGTCAATGTCAACGGCGGAGCTATCGCTTTAGGCCATCCGCTTGGTGCAACGGGCTGTATGCTCACAGGCACTTTAATGGACGAATTAGAAAGACGTGATTTGAATACTGGCCTTGTAACCTTGTGCATTGGTGGCGGTATGGGAATTGCGACAATTATTGAACGAGTGTGATTTTTGAGGAGTCAGGTGTCAGGTCGCTCTGCAAAGCAGAGCTAGAGGTGTCAGCAGCCTGACCCCTTATTTTCGCAAAGCGAAAAATCTGACACCTGACTCCTCAAAAAAAAACAAAAAAATATGCAAAACATAAAAAACGATTTATTTCAAGTAGAAGTGGGTGCAGATGGTATCGCCATATTGACCATTGACCAGATCCACAATCCAACCAATCTATTTAGCTTTGAGTTTATAAAAGCATTTATCCAAGTAGCTCAACAAGCCATTCAAGACGAATCTGTAAAAGGTGTTATTCTCACTTCAGGGCGTAGTATGTTTATGCCTGGAGCTGATTTGCGAGAACTAAAAGGTTTGGGCGAAAATCCAGAGCAACAACTCAAAGATGCTCTTGTGATGCAACAACATTTTAGAAGTATCGAAACAGGAGGCAAACCTTTCGTTGCTGCAATTAACGGCACAGCAATGGGCGGCGGTTTAGAGTTGTGCTTAGTTTGCCATCATCGAATTGTACTCAATAATACTCGAATCAAATTGGGTTTTCCTGAATCAAAAGTAGGTTTATTACCTGGTGGCGGTGGAACCGTCAAAGCACCTTATTTGATGGGGATTCAAAATGCTTTGATGTACCTTTTACAAGGAAAAGAAGTACGACCACAGCAAGCCCTCAAAGATGGTTTGGTTAATGAGATTGCTGAAAATCAAGAAGAACTAATCCAAAAAGCTAAGGATTGGATTTTGGCAAATCCCAATCCTTCCCAACCCTGGGACAATAAGAAATATAAAATACCAGGAGGTGGTTTTTGGTCACCCAATGGTGTCCAAACCTTGATTGGAGCAGTCGGCAATGTATCTAAAATGACACATGGCAATTATCCCGCACAGCGTTCTATTTTACAAGTCATTCACGATGGATTACAAATTCCAATTGATAGGGCTTTAGAAATAGAAGCTCGTCATTTTACCAAGTTACTGGGCAGCAAAGAAGCCAAAAACATGATTCGTACAGGTTTTATGGGTATTCAAGCAGCCAAAAAAGGCAAGGCTCGCCCCAAAGATGAACCCAAATACGAAGTCAAAAAATTGGGAATCCTCGGCGCAGGTATGATGGGAGCAGGCATTGCTTACGTTTCTGCGAAAGCAGGAATGGAAGTCGTCCTCAAAGATATTTCCATCGAAAATGCCGAAAAAGGAAAAGCCTATTCCTCCAAATTACTCGACAAAAGAATTGCCAAAAAACGTTCTACACCAGAAAAAAAGGAAGCTCTACTTTCTCGAATTACGCCAACTGCCGACCCAGCGATGATGGAAGGTTGCGACTTAATTATTGAAGCCGTTTTTGAAGATCCCAAACTCAAAGATAAGGTAACCAAAGAAACAGAAGCTGTACTTGACCCAAACAAAATTTATGCTTCCAATACTTCTACCATTCCGATTACCTTATTAGCAAAATCATCTCAACGTCCCCAAAATTTTATAGGGATTCACTTCTTTTCGCCAGTTGATAAAATGCCTTTGGTAGAGATTATAGTAGGAGAAAAAACGGGCGCAAAAGCCATCGCCGCTGCGGTGGATTACACCGTAGCTATCGGCAAAATTCCGATAGTTGTTAACGATAGTCGAGGCTTTTTTACCTCTCGTTGTTTTGGGACTTATGTCAATGAAGGAATGTTTCTCTTAGAAGAAGGTGTACCTCCTGCTATGATTGAAAACATTGCCAAAGCCAAAGGAATGCCTGTCGGCCCCCTTGCTGTTCACGACGAAGTAACACTTACGCTCAGTAAACACGTTATAGAATCCAATCCTGATTCGGGCAAGCATCCCGAAACGCAACGCTCCTATAAAATTCTCATGGATTTAATTAATAAAGGACGAACAGCCAAAAAAGACGGCGCAGGTTTTTACGATTATCCACAAAGCGGCAAAAAGAAACTTTGGAAAGGACTCGCCGAAATGTTCAATTCTAATATTGATACACTCGATAAAGAAACCATTGCCAAACGAATTATGCATCGCCAAGCCCTCGAAAGCTATCGCTGCCTAGAAGAAGGCGTTCTCAATTCCGTTACAGACGGCGATATTGGGTCTGTTTTGGGCTGGGGTTTTCCGATTTATACAGGAGGTTCTTTGTCTTATATTGATTTTGTAGGTATTCAAAATTTTGTCAAAGATTGCGACGACTTCAAAGAGCGATTTGGCGCGCGTTGGGCTGTTCCTGCTAGTCTAAGAGCTTTGGCTGAAGCTGGAAAATCTGTACATGCGTTTAAGAAAGAAAATATTGTATCGGTTTGATGTTTTGGAGGAGTCAGGTGTCAGGTTTTTCGCTTTGCGAAAATCAGGGGTCAGACTGCTGACACCTCTAGCTCTGCAGAGCAGAGCGACCTGACACCTGACTCCTCCAAAAACTAAAAAAATGAAACTACTCGACGGAATTACTATCATAGATTTTACACGCTTATTGCCTGGCCCTGTGGCAACGCACCTGTTGGCGCAGATGGGCGCAAAGGTTATCAAAATTGAGAGTCCCAAACGCATGGATTATGTCCGAATGAGTGGTATGCAAGTTGACGGAGCAAGTATTCTTTTTCATCAATTAAACCATAATAAGGTTCTAAAAACGATAGACTATAATAAAGAAGAAGGTAGGCGAGAGGTTCTAGAATTGATTCAAAATGCAGATGCACTAATCGAACAATTTCGCCCTGGTGCGATGGCAGCTTGGGGTTTGGGCTATAAAGATGTAAAAAAAATCAATCCAAAATTAGTCTATGTTTCTTTAACAGGTTATGGACAAAACAATGATTATTCTAACGAAGCAGGACATGATTTTAACTATCTCGCTTATGCGGGAATCATGAGTTTGCTCAAAGATGAAAACGGAAAACCCATTGTTCCCGAAACGCAGTTTGCTGATATTGGCGGAGCTTACATGGCGCTTATCGCCATGCAAGCAGCACTTTTGGCAGCAGCACGAACAGGTAAAGGTCGTTTTATAGACGTTTCACTTACCGATGCCATGACTCCATTTTTAACCATCCCTTTTGCCTTAGATCAAGGCGGTTTAGATTACCGAAAATTTAATATTCTTAACGGTAAAACGACCGTCAATTATACTGCCTACGAATGTGCAGATGGCAAGTGCTTATCTGTAGCTGCTATGGAAATTAAGTTTTGGAATAATCTCTGTGCGGCTCTGGGCAAATTGGAGTGGCAGCGCAATAATCCAATGGAACTGTTTACAACAGTTTTTCCTAAAAAAGAAGTCGAAGATTTTTTTAAAACGAAGCCGAGAGACGAATGGGTAACAATACTAAAAGGAAAAGATGTATGTGTGGCACCCATCTTAGAATTGGAAGAGTTGGAGGACTCCCATTATCATAAAAATAAAGGAACATTTGAGCCTTTTAAAACACCCGAAGGGAGCGTTTTAAAAAGCATTCAGCTTCCGTTCAAATCAAAAAATAATTAATGAGATTAAAAGATAAAGTAG
>JAHDEQ010000122.1:0-8923 GCA_020628755.1 Saprospiraceae bacterium | reverse complement strand
GATATTCTCATTAATAATGCAGGGATAACGAGCGACAAAACCTTGCTCAAAATGCAAGAAGACGATTGGCAAAAGGTGATTGATATAAATTTGACGGGAGTTTTTAAATGTACCAAAGCGGTTGTTCCTTATATGCGTCAAAACAATTATGGCCGTATTATTTCGGCGGCTTCTACGGTTGGACTTCGAGGCAATTTTGGCCAAACTAATTATGTGGCAAGCAAAGCTGGTATTATCGGTATGACAAAAACTTGGGCTTTGGAATTGGGTAAATATGGTATCACAGCCAATGCAATTGCTCCTGGTTTTACCAAAACGCCAATGACCGATGCCATTCCTGCGGAAGTTGCCGCCGCTACAAAGATGATGATTCCATTGCAATCTTTGGCCGAGCCTATTGATATCGCAAAAGGTTATCTTTACCTTGCTGCCGAATCTGGCAGATATATTACAGGGATTTGTTTGCCTATTGATGGAGGACTTTCTCGGTAGAAAAGATGGACTTATTAATACCCTGAATTGTGAAAGAAATTGAGAAAATTGTACAAGCCTATCAACAAGTAGATTGGTCAAAAGAACAAGCAGCTTTAGGTATCGTAGTCAAAGTAGAAGGATCTGCTTACCGCAGAATAGGCGCACGATTATTTGTACAAAGCAATGGGCAGTGGGTCGGCGGAATTAGTGGAGGATGCTTAGAAGGGGATGCTTTAAAACAGGCGCAAAAAGCGATGCTCAAAGGACAAGCCTCTATTGTTGTCTATGATACAACAGACGATGATCCACATCAGATTGGCGTGGGTTTGGGTTGTAATGGACGGATTGAAGTATTGTTTTTGCCGATTGATGGCAATAATCCAAATAATCATATCACATTTTTGAAAACCATTATCGGAAAAAGAACTTCAAGTATTTTGGTACAAATATTAAATAGTGAAGAAGCCTCTTTAAAAGGAAGTTTTTATACGGAACAAAACCTTAATCAATTGGCTGAACACATCCATGTGAAACGGGATGTGTTGGAAGCTAAAATTCAACAAACCTACCACAAAAGAAAATCTAAAGTTTTTACTATTCAAAATGAAAAAGAGCAGCGTTTTGAAATCCTTACAGAAATCATTCAACCCAAAATAAAATTGATTTGTGTCGGTGATAATTATGATGTCAATGCAATGCTCGACATTACGAATGCATTAGCTTGGGAAGTTCATGTTGTAGGAAAATTGCGGAAGTTGAATAAATACATACATCGCAAAGCTCATCAAGTACACGCACTCGACGATTTTTTGAACATTCCAATTGACGAACATACTGCTATCGTTTTGATGTCGCATGATTACAAAACCGACTTGACCATTTTAAAACAAATTCTTCCCAATGAAGTACCTTATCTTGGATTTTTGGGCCCTCGAAAACGACTTCAAAAAATGCAAGAAGAACTGACAAAAAATAATTATGCTATCAGTTTGCAAGACTTGGACTATGTGCATGGGCCAGTGGGTTTAGATATTGGTGCCGAGAGCCCCGAAGAAATTTCGCTTTCGATTGTTGCCGAAATCATTGCTTTTTTTAGAAACCGAAGAGGCGGCTCTCTAAAAAATCGCAGAAGTAGTATTCATGAGGATAATTTAGGAAATGATTCAGCTTAACATAAGTATAATTATGTTATAAATTGTAGCGTCCTAAAAAAAGTTGACACCAAAAAGTTTAGGATTCTGGCAAACTTATTCTTTAATAGAGGGTTTTGATATATACTGTTCACGGGATAAATTTCCGAATTTACCTTAAAGGGAATTTTCTCGTGAATAGTGATGCCGAAGGGGTAAAGTCTTCATTTTATTTTCGGTTTTTTACCCCGTTCTCGGTATAAATTGCACAAAATTTAAACAAACAATATGAACGGTATTTTTCGCCAACTCTCCATAGTCCTAGGAATTTTGATTTTAGTCGGAGCAGTCGTTTACTCTAATAAATTGGCTGAACAAAAAGAACCACCCAAACAAAAAGAAGCAGCTAAAGAATCCATACCACAAGTCAATATTTTAACGGTCAAAAATGAGACTATCACGAGTGCTATCCCCATTCAAGGTCGTTTAGAAGCATTTAGCAAAACTCCAATCTTTACAGAAGTACAAGGTATTTTGGAAAGTAGTGATAAGCCTTTTCGGGTAGGAACTTATTTTCCGAAAGGCAGTACTTTACTTCGGATCAATCAAGAAGAAACACGTCTCAATCTCTTGGCGCAGCGTTCGAGTTTGATGAATGCTATCACGATGATGATGCCTGATTTGAAGATTGATTATCCTTCCAGTTTTCAGCAATGGAAAACTTATCTTGACCAATTTGATGTCAAACAATCTATTCGTTCTTTTCCTCAACCCTTAAATGAGCGAGAAAAATATTTTGTTGCCAATCGCAATTTATTGAGTCAATACTATTCTATTAAAAGTTTAGAAAATCGCCTGGGCAAATATGCTATTACAGCACCTTTTTCGGGAGTTCTAACCCAAGCGAATGTGACGGTGGGTTCTTTGGTTTCACCAGGCCAGATGTTGGGTACTTTGATGAATACTTCTAATTATGAACTAGCTGCTACGGCCAACCTTGCCGACCTCGATTATATCGAGGTGGGCGACCGTGTGAGTTTAACTTCGGACGATGTAAAAGGCACTTGGACAGGCAAAGTCAAACGCATCAACAATATTGTTGATCCTGCCACTCAATCTGTTATTGTTTACATTGATATAAATGGAAAAAATCTCCGTGAAGGAATGTATTTACGTGGTGAAGTGGCTGCCAATTCCATTAAAAATGTCATGGAATTACCCATCGAAATTGTAAACACAGATGAACAAAGTGTTTTTGTAGTGAAAGAAGATAAGTTACAAAAAATGGAAGTCAACATCCAGCAAGAACGAGGCAATTCGGTTTTGGTGAGTGGTGTACCTGATGGGACACAACTGCTCAATAGCCGAGTTTCCAATGTTTATGAAGGGATGACCGTTGAGGTGAATGAAGATAAGAGTTTGTCACAAAAGAGTTTGGAGTAAAGAGGACAAATTTAGAGTGATTCTTTGCTTTCCTAAACCCGCCTTGCCGTCAGGCAGGTTTGAGGGAAGCTGCTAAGAAAGGCTAAGTTTAGTAAAGCTAACTCAAATAGGCAACCGACAAGATTATTATAAAAATATACTATGCGTTCCATCATTCATTATTTTATACATTCTCGTTTAGCACCAAACTTGTTGATGCTTGCCATTTTTGTGATGGGAGCCTTTGGTTTGGTCAGTCTTAAAACGACTTTTTTTCCGCAAGAAGAGCTACGTTATATTAGCGTACAAACGATTTTCCCTGGAGCCTCACCCGAAGAAATGGAAGAAGGCGTTATCCAAAAAATTGAAGAAAACCTCAAAGGAGTCAATGGAATTGACCGTGTAACTTCGGTCTCTTCCGAAAATACAGGTAGTGTTCAAATTGAGGTCGAAAAAGGGGTTAGTGTGGACAATGTTTTGCAAGATGTCAAGAATGCAGTTGACCGAATCAACTCTTTCCCGACAGGTTTAGAGCCTCCAATTATTTATAAACGAGAGCAAATTGATTTTGCCATCAATTTTGCATTGAGTGGCGATGTGGATTTGAGAACACTCAAAAAATTTGCCTACAAAGCTGAAGATGCCCTACGATCTACCGACGGCATTTCGCAAGTCGAATTAAGTGGTTTTCCTGAAGAAGAAATTGAAATTGCCTTTCGAGAAACGGATTTACGCCGTTTTCAAATGACCTTTCAGGAGGCAGCACTTGCCGTGCGCAATGCCAATATTGATGTAACAGGCGGAACCGTAAAAGGCGATAAAGAAGAACTTTTGATTCGGGCTAAAAACAAGGATTATTATAGCGACGGTTTAAGAGATATTGTGGTGCGAACTTCGCCCGATGGCAACGTCATTCGGCTACATCATGTAGCCGATATTCGCGATAAATGGGCAGACAGTCCGCAACGCAGTTACCTCAATGGCGAAACCTCTGTTATTCTCACCGTCAATAGTACAACACGTGAAGATATTATTCCTATAACCGATAAAGTCAAAGCCTATATTGCACAATTCAACGAACAAAATGATATTGTAAAAGCGACTTTGATTCGAGACCAATCCAAGGTTTTACGAGATCGTATCAACTTACTGACCAGTAATGGCGTTTCGGGATTTTTTATTGTATTGCTGCTCTTGGCGATGTTTCTCAATTGGCGATTGGCCTTTTGGGTGGCTTTGTCTATTCCAATTTCTTTTGCAGGAATGTTCTTTTTTGCCAATATGGTTGGTATTACCATCAATGTAATTTCTTTATTTGGAATGATACTGGTTATCGGAATTTTGGTAGATGACGGCATTGTCATTAGCGAAAATATTTATCAAAAATATGAGTCAGGAATGCCTCGTTACAAAGCTGCCATTGAAGGAACAATGGAAGTCTTGCCAGCCGTTTTTGCTGCGATTTTGACGACAGTTATTGCTTTTAATCTGTTCTATTATATAGACGGTCGAATTGGAGATTTCTTTTCTTCGATGGCAACCGTTGTGATTTTGTGCTTGATTTTTTCTCTGGTCGAAGGTGCATTTATTTTACCTGCTCACGTGGCACACTCCAAAGCCATGTCTGCTGATAACGAAAAAAATATCGTCTCGAAATACCTCGACAAGTTTATGTTTTTCTTACGAGATTCTTTGTATGCGCCTGTCTTGCGTTTTGCGATGTACAACAAAGTTTTGACTTTGGGTGTCATCGTGGGTTTGCTGGTTCTGACGGTGGGAGCATTGCGTGGAGGTATTATTCAAACCACCTTCTTTCCTCCTATCGAGGGCGACAATGTTGCCATTAGTTTAAAACTTCCTGCAGGTACAAATGAAGAAATTACCGATAATATTTTACAACGTATTCAAAAAACGGCTCAAGAAGTTAATACAGATTTTCGAAAAGAATATTTGGCAGATAAAGACGATCCAATTATTAATATTGAACGTGTAGTAGGGCCAAGTTCCTACGAAGGCCGAGTTATCTTGACGCTTTTAGCTGCCGAAGAACGAGGCGAAGTTTCATCTCGTTTAGTTACGAATGCGGTTCGTGAAAAATTAGGTCCTGTTTATGAAGCGGAATCTTTGACTTTTGGTGGTTTTTCTCCTTTCGGAAAACCTGTTTCGGTCAATTTGGTAGGTGACAATTATAAAGAACTCAATGCCGCCACCGAAGATGTCAAAAATGCCATGCTTCAGCTCGAAGAATTAAAAGATGTTGTGGACAATAACCAAGAAGGTTTACGAGAAATTAACCTTACTCTAAAACCTAAAGCGGCTTATTTGGGATTGACTTTGCAAGATGTCGTTGGCCAAGTTCGACAAGGTTATTTTGGTAGTGAAATTCAGCGTTTGCAACGTGGACGAGACGAAGTCCGCGTGTGGGTTCGCTATGACGAAAGCAATCGAAATAATATTCAACAATTGGAAAATATGCGTGTCCGTTTTCCAAATGGTTCTGAATATCGCTTAGGCGATATTGCTCAACTTGAAGTCGAGCGAGGTGTTATTGCCATCAATCATACCGACGGAAAACGTGAAGTCAAAGTGGTTGCCGATGTTTCGAGCGATGAGGTTTCGACATCTGATATCAATGCGAGTATTGCCAATGATATTGTTCCCAATATTTTGAGTAAATATCCTTCTGTGGCGACGGTTACGGACGGGCAAGTTCGGGAGCAACAAAAGGCATTTAAGAATATGCCCACCTTTGGACCCTTGACTTTATTTCTGATGTTTTTGGCGATTGCCTTGACTTTTGGATCGATTAGTCAAACGATTGTAGTTTTTTTGTTGATTCCTTTTGGATTTATTGGCGTGGCTTGGGGACATTATTTATTGGGCTTTCAAATTAGTATGTTTTCTAATTTGGGGACGCTGGCTTTGGTCGGGATTTTGGTGAATGATGCATTGGTTTTTGTATCGGCTTATAATAACCTCCTCAAATCTGGCATGGGACAAATGGATGCTTTATACGAAGCGGGCTTGTCTCGTTTTCGTCCGATTGTCTTGACTTCAATAACGACGGTAGCGGGGCTGACTCCCCTACTCTTTGAAACGAGTTTTCAAGCCCAATTTTTGATTCCGATGGCGATTTCGGTGGCATTTGGTTTATTGTTTGTGACGGTGATAATTCTGTTTTTATTGCCTGTATTATTGATAGTAAGCAATCGTATTAAATATCTATTTTCGTACGCTTGGAATGGCGAAAAATATTCTTATCGTTCTATGGAACCTGCCGTCAAAGAAGAAGATGGTAAATACGGGGCTTTGTGGTTGGTGATTTTGGTGGCGATTGGAGCTTATATGCTGTTTTCAAATATATTGTAAGCCTAAGTAAAAAACGAAATGCTTGTCGCAGTTTATAACTGCGATACCATGCGCTCATTATTTATTACGAAAGATTTTTCACTAAATATGCATATTTCATCGCAGTTGCAAACTGCGACGACCGAGGAAATAATAATACAAATGAAGTATATCATTCTATTAATTAATATCTTTTTTCTCCTAGGGCTGCAAGCTCAAGAGTCCTTGAGCTTGGCGGATGCTATTCAAAAGGGTTTGGAAAATAATTTTCAAATCAAAATAGCGGAACAGAATATCAAAATTGCCCAAAATAATAATACTTGGTACGCAACAGGTCGCTATCCGATTGTTGATGCAAGTTTGAGCAATAATAATTCCTTTATCAATCAAAATAATCCAGCATCTTTTTTATCTGAACTTTCGTCTGTTGGTACAGGCTTGACTCCTGCGGTGAATGCCAATTGGGTTATTTATAATGGCAATCAATTTAAGATCAATAAGCAACAATTGGAGCAATTGGAATTGCAAGGCGAGGTCAATGCCGAAATTGCAATTGAAACTACGACTCGAAGTATCATTTTGGCTTACTATCAGGCTTTGATTCAGCAAGAACGAATTGGTACTTTGGAGGAGTTGTTGGATTTGTCGCGCGACCGTATTGCACGAGAGGAAGTGCGACAAGAGTTTGGGCAAGCGGGACGTTTTGATGTTTTACAAACACAAGATGCTTATTTGAATGATTCGACAACGTATTTGATTCAAATTCAAAATCTAGAAAATGCTTTCTATAATCTCAACTTAGCGATGGGTGAAGATGTTTTGGCGACTCGTTATCAATTATCGGATGCGATTGTTTATGATGCGCCTGATTATAAATTGGAGGAGTTGAAAAAAACACTTTTGGAAGATAATCGAAATTTACAAAATCTCTTTGTTAGTCGAGAACTCGGACGAATTGGTACACGATTGGCGGAGGCAAGCCGTTCGCCTATCGTATCGCTTGGAGCAGGGGCAAGTTATGATTTTCGCCTTTCGCAAGGTTCAGGAACAACCCAACAAGGTATGGAAATCGCCCTTGATGCGGTACAAGCCAAAACCTTAAATGGCTTTATCAATATCGGTGCTTCGTATCGTTTGTACGATGGCGGTGCAAGAAAACGATCCATTGAAAATGCACAAATGCAAGAAATCATTACCCAACTCAATATTGAAGATTTAAAACGAAATCTAGCGGCTCAATTGGAAATTGCGCTTGGAAATTACAACAATCAAAAGCGTTTGCTCGACATCTCCTCTACCCTAGTCCAAAATGCACAAGAAAACTTGGACATTGCTAATGAGCGTTTCAAAGGAGCGCAAATTAGTTCCTTTGATTATCGTGCCATTCAATTGGCCTACCTCAATGCACAACAAAGTCGCTTAGATGCTTTTTTTAATTTAAAAACGATAGAAACGGACATTATCCAATTGATTGGTGGTTTGGTAAAGTAATGTTTATACATCTTTATGTTTTAGCAAATCAAGTGCTACATCTACAATCATATCTTCTTGGCCGCCGACCATTTTTCTACGTCCCAATTCATTTAAAATGGTTCGAGTATCCAAACCATATTTTTGCGCTGCTCGCTCCGAATGCAACAAAAAACTAGAATAAACACCCGAATAACCCAAAGAAAGGGTTTCTCTATCTACCTGAACAGGTCGCTCTTGCAAAGGACGAATCACATCATCTGCTATATCCATGAGTTGAAATAAATCAGAGTTGTGTTTTGCACCCATTTTATTGAGGTAAGCTATTAAAACTTCCAAAGGACAATTGCCTGCACCTGCGCCCATACCTGCGAGAGAAGCATCTAAGCGATTGGCTCCTTCTTGCAAAGCAACAATCGTATTGGCTACGCCCAAAGATAAATTGTGATGACAATGAATACCAATTTCGGTTTCGGGTTTCAAGGTATCTTTGAAGGCTTTGATTCTATCCTTTACGCCGTCCATCAATAATGCACCTGCGGAGTCCGTTACATACACGCATAAGGCACCATAATTTTCCATCAATTTGGCTTGTTCGGCCAAACCTTTCGGGTCGTTCATATGAGCCATCATAAGAAAACCTGAAACGTCCATTCCCATCTTACGGGCTGCTTCGATGTGTTGGGCTGAAATATCTGCTTCGGTCGAGTGAGTAGCCACTCGCACCGACTCCACGCCCAAATCTTTGGCTCTTTTTAGGTCTTCAATTGTACCAATCCCAGGAATGAGCAAAGTGGTGAGTTTGGCGTGTTGGAGGTGTTCGGCAATGCCTTCGAGCCATTCCCAATCGGTATGTGCGCCAAAACCATAATTAAAACTACCACCTGTAAGGCCATCGCCATGTGCAATTTCTATGGCATCTACTTTGGCTTTGTCCAAAGCAATGGCAATATCCTTGATTTGTTGTTTGGTATATTGATGACAGATGGGGTGCATTCCGTCTCGAAGGGTTACGTCTTGAATGTATATGTTGTGCATAAAAATCAAAATTAAAATGAGAATTAAAAAGAATCAAAAAA
>JAHDEQ010000121.1:11054-13787 GCA_020628755.1 Saprospiraceae bacterium | reverse complement strand
TCAAATTTTATAAGGCAACTTAGTTGAAAAAACCGTACTTTTGAAGCGATGAATGTGATTAGTCCCAAAATAAAATTCATTTTACTATTTCTTCTCAGTCCAATATTTTCATTTTTGGGCGGAGATTTAGATGTTTCTGAACTATCAGAAATGGGCTATCTTTGGGGCTTTCCTACCGAGCAAACATCAGCTCTTGACGATAAAGACAGTTCTGAAAAAGATTTTTCAATAGACCAGTTGAGCTTATATGCGGTTAATTCGACTTATAAGGCAGCCGATTTTTTGACAGATGCTGATTCTGATGTAGAAGCAATAAATCCGAATACCTTTGCGCATTTATTGCAAATTTCGGAACGAGATTTTTTGACAACGCATCATTTCCACTCGTCCTATTTACGGGGACACAACCAATCTTATACGCTTGCCCGCCACTTACTGTGGGAAGTATTTCTAATTTGATTTTCCATTATTTTTTGTACCAAACCTATCGTTTGTAGGTCAGTTTTAGGCTATCGCCTAAAATAAGGCTTTTGATTTTGGCGATAGGCTTCTCTTTTTTTCAAAAATCCGAAAGATACTTTCTTGACAAAGTACTTTCCCACAAAAAATAATTTAAAATGGAAAATACCACTCAAAAAATATATCACATCAAAAATATGGTTTGTACACGTTGTATTTTAGTCGTACAAAACATTTTTGAAACCGCCAATTTTGTTGTTAAATCTATACAGTTAGGAGAAGTTATTGTAGAAGCCAATGACTTTAGTCATAATGACGAAGACTTAAACCAACACCTCCAACAATTCGGCCTCGAATTGTTGCAAACCGAAGCCTCTATCTTAGTCGAACAAGTAAAGACGACAATTGTACAATATATCCAAGAATCCGAATATTTGCCCAAGACAAAATTATCAGACTATATAGCGAAGACTTTGGATTTGCCTTATACACACTTGCGCAAACATTTTCGGAATAATACGGAGATGACTATCGAAAAATATTTTATCTTGCAAAAGATAGAACGAGCCAAAGAGTTGTTGCAATACAATGATTTGAGTATCAAAGAAATTGCCTATAAATTGGGTTATTCGAGTTTGCAGCATTTATCCAATCAATTTAAAATGGTTACAGGACATTCGCCCAAAGCCTACAAAGAAGCAGGCTTGAACTTGCGGATTCCGATAGACCGTGTGGGTTTGGCTGTAGCATCTTAGTACAGATTTAAAAATTCCAAGACCAATTATGAATACTTATTCTTCTACTTTGCGAACGATTCTTTTCAATGCTTCTGAGCCATTGAAAGCGATTAGTGAGGCAGATTTTGCCGTAAAACCTGCTCCCCATAAATGGTCAAAGAAAGAAATTTTGGGACATTTGATAGATTCGGCTTACAACAATCACCAACGGTTTTTGCGAGCCGAAGCGCAAGGAGATTTGGTGTTTCAAGGCTACAACCAAGACGAGTGGGTACTCAAAAATAATTACCAAAATCGTTATGCCGAGCAGTTGCATATCATGTGGTATTCTGTAAATTTCCACATGAGTTATATGATTGCAGGCTTATCGGATAAGTTGCTCCAAGAAGAAACCACACAGCATAATTTTCATCGCATTTGTATGAACCGAATCCCAGAAGGTCAGCCTACGACTTTGGGCTATTTGGTGTGGGATTATCTATTTCATATGGAGCATCACTTGAGCCAGATTTCTAGTGATTATGAAAAAATAGTTGTTAGCCACGACAAAATGGTATAAGTTAAATCATCAATTTTGAGTAGTCTTATTTAGAAAAGATTCATAAGTTCTAAACAGTTTCCCGAATACGATTTGCTGTATCAAAAAGTAATCACCCGTCGAAGAGTGGGCAATTAGACGTTCCACTTTTTGGTCGGGGTAGGGTACGCCTTTTTCGTCTTTTTGAAGGAGTGGAAAAATGCGGATAGTCGTTTTTTTATCTTTTGTATTCACCAAAGAAAGTTCGCAAAAAGGAGTTCCCATACAAAGGGCGGTAACTTTTTCATTATCATTCTCAAAACCCTCTGCGCCCACTCGCTTATACATGCCCAAATATTCTAAAATCTTATTTTGGTCAGGAGACAAGGCCGATTTATTATCGTCATAAAATGGCTTTAAGTCATAAGTGCCATTCTGTAACTCCAAAATAAAAGATTCATCTTTACGTTCGGGATAATTGACCGAAACCATTTTGATGGTTTCGGCATTTTCTTGAAGCACGGTTTTGTCACGCCAATTATGATCGCCAAAAAAGAAACGGGTCCGAAGGTTGCCTTCCCACACAGGCAAGTGCATCACATAAGGGTTTTCGGCACCATCGAGCATCATATATGTTCCACGCTCGTCGGGCGTAGCACCTCCGATATAATAAGTTTGTAGATTTTTATCGTTTTTGTCATATACTTCGACCTTTATTCCGCTACTCGCCATATATTTGATGGCACCCGAAACGGCTGTTTTGGGTGGGCGATATTTGAGACGGACTCGTTTTACAACATCCAAAACATTGTCCACTGCATTTTTACGAGCGATGTATTTATCATTGTATATCCAATGCTTGTCCTTGCGTGCTATCTCAACGGTTTCTCCATTGCGATTGGCAAAAAATACTTTATGTACTTCTTCCAAATCATCAACTGCCATATAAAAATCATTCTCTACAGTCAGCGTACTTTTTTTAGTCTCATTCTGCTGAGAAAACCACCAAGCTCCTGCGCC
>JAHDEQ010000121.1:3655-10954 GCA_020628755.1 Saprospiraceae bacterium | reverse complement strand
ATGTGTTTATGTATCTATGTGTTTACGTTCATATGTTAAGAGGTAAACATTCTTGCATTCAAAATTCGTGCATTTTCTCACTGCTTACCCTGCATACTTTCTTTTTCGATTCCAATTGTAAAAAAGTCCGAATAGAATTAGGAATAGCAATGGTAGTAAAATATTAATCAATTGCCATTTGCTTTGTTCTGCTTGCGCTTTGACGGTATTCAAAAGACGTAATTTTACGTCTTTTGCACGTGCTTCTATGATGCCTCGACTGTCGAGCATATATTCAATTGCATTGACCAAAAAAGCTTTATTGGCAAAAGTATAACCCGAATATCGGTTTAATCCTAGAGGAATTGGTTCCTTAGTATCTGGATTAATCAGGTTTTTGATGATGTCGCCATCGGCGACAACAAGCTGTTTGGTGGGTTCACTTTTTCCTTTAAAAGGTTGATTTATTTGCGAAAGCATAGCCGTCATACCATCCGAAACCCGACCGTCGAACAAAGATGGAAATTCACCTTCTAGCAAAACGGCCATAGGCAAACCTTTTTTGTTGAATTTGTCAGGTTCGGGCTTGTAGCGAAGGATTTCAAAATTGAGTCGTACAGGCGAGAATTGTTCTCGTGTAAACTCAGAAGACTCCAACAAAACGGTTTTTTTGACGGGCGTTTTGGTACGAACGGTATCAATCTTACTTGGAAAATAAAGATTGACCGCATCCATGTTTTTGACAATCGGATGCTGCGAACTTGGCGTAATCACAGGATGATAGTACCAATTGAACATATCTTGCGTTCCTTGCTGGTCAACAACCAAGGGGATTTGCGAGCATTGCAAATCCAAGACCAAATTGGGTTGTATCCTTGCGCCGTATTTAAATAATTGATCTTCCAAATTCAAATCATAATCCAAAGGAACATAATCTCTAGTTCGATACATACTATCCAAATTGACCGCCAGTTTATCAATGAGCCAAATGACATTTCCGCCATTCATAATGTACTGGTCAATTAGGAATTTATGTTTTTCATTAAAAGCACTTCGGGGGCGCGCGACGACCAGCACACGTACTTCCTGCGGAATCACGTAAGCACTATCCAAGTTGAAAACGCCGAGGTCGTAATAATTGCGAAGGGATTGACGAATGTCTGCTGTCTGTAATGCACTCAACTCGCCATGACCAGTAGTAAAAGCCACAACAGGTTTGCTATTGGCTTTGAGTTTTTGGATGGCATTGGCCAATTTGTATTCCAATAAACTTATAGAAGTATTGATGTCATTATCGCTCAAAACGCCGCCTTCCTTATCTACCAAATTGAGGGGTAAGGAACGTCCTTTATAATTTAAAACAGCATAGGTGTAAAATATAAGTTCACGAGTTTCGTCTGCACTTTTGACTCGGAGGTTATTGGGATAAATATTGTCTTTGGCCAACTCCTTACGGCGTGCATTGATTTCGGAAGTTGAGCCTTCACTGGGATTTTCAAATTCGTATTCAATATAACCCGAATAGGAACGAAAATCGTCCAACATTTCAAGGGTTGAATTCTGCAAACGCTTGATGCCCGCAGGCAACTCGCCATCCAATAAGACTTTGATGTAAACCACATCATCCAAATCCGTCAGCAATTGGCGAGTTGGTTGAGTCAGCGTAAAGCGTTTCTCTTCGGTCAAATCCAATTTGCCAAAGAAAAAACTCCCCAGAATATTGAGAAAAATGATAATCCCAATAAATAAAAAGAGTTGAACTAATGATTGATTGCGTTTTTTACTCATATAATTCGTGTTCACGTATCTACGTGTTCAAGTGTTCATGTTTATATATCAGTTTTAGCTTTAATATGATTATATAAATTTTCTGTTACTTCTTTTGTGATAGCTTCGATTTCAGTTTCACTTAGTTCTTCAGAATAGTATTTTTTGTATTCAGTTTTAAGAAAATTGGACTTGATTTCGTACTGAAAAATATTTAGGTTTATTGTAATCCAAATTGTAGGATTAAAATCTCTATTGGGAGTTGAAGAAACTATTAAGGTTTGAAATTTAGATTCATATTGTATGTTTTGAACAGAATCTTCCTCATTATTAGATTTTGAAAGGTCTAGATAATATCTAGGTACTTTTTTTTGACCATTGATTGTTGTAAAAGTAATTTTTTTAGGCAAATGTTCATCAAATAAATCTTTGAAGGTTTCGGTTTTAGAAGAAACCGAATTAAATAATTTAATAAAAGAAGAATTGTATAAATCACCAACTATATCATCTCTTCGTTTAGGACTACTAGGAATACCACTTTTAATGTTCTTCTTCCAAACCTCAATTTCTTTGTATAAATCGTCTTTTTCTTCTAAAGAATTTCCTTTGGCTGCGCTAATTGCTAAATTTAATGACCAAATTAATTGTTCGCCTATATATTGTACAAAAGCATCGGTATTACCTGCATCTGCTTGATTCAAAGCATATAAATAATTATTCTTATCAGCACTTTTGATGATTACAGGCGGATAGCCTGATTTCATCAAATGATAATTCATAATTAAACGACTAACTCTACCATTACCATCATCAAATGGGTGAATACAGACAAATTTGTAATGTAGAAAGGCAGCTTTTATAAGTGGATGTGTTTCTTCATCATTTCTATACCAATTTATAAGTTTTTCCATTTCTGGAATGACTTCATTAGGTTCTGCATATTTGAAAATTTCTCCACTTTTCAAGACGACATGATTAGGATATTTCTTGTATTCGCCAGGAGTTATGAGTCGTCTAGTTTTTTGTCCATTAGGGGTGACTGCATCTGCCCAGAAAGGTTTTACTAAAATAAGTTTATTGAGATTTCTAATTCTTTGTTCGGTAAAAATAAAAGATTTGTCTTTTGCCCATTCTTTAATATTGATAATGGCTGTATCATGCGCCCGCATTTCATTGACATCTTTCAATGAATTGTTTTGGGCTTTGAAATTATCACCTAGAAGAAATAATAGTTTTGTATCACCATAAGTCATGGTATTACCTTCTATATGGTTAGAATTATAATTCCATTCCAAACGCAGCTTCTCCCAAAGACGTACTTCATCTTTTTTAGCAATGGGTTGCAGCGCATCCCATTCTGTTTTGAGTTGATGAATAGTTTTTAGAATATTAATCATAGTTTAGGATAGAATTTTTTTCTCTTTACTAAGTCATAAACACACAAACACGTAGTCACGCAAACACAATCTAAGCTACCACTTCCGTCTCCCCAAAGCCGTCACTGTCATCAATATAAAGACAGCTATCAAAGAAATAAAATAAATGACATCTCTCGAATCTATTACGCCACGACTGATAGAAGTGTAGTGATAATCAATTCCAATCATTTGTACAATATCATCTACTTTTCCTACAAAAATGGGTAGATTGCTGATAAAGAAAAATCCCCAATAGAAAATAAAACATAAAAATGTAGCTAGGATAAATGCTACAATCTGATTATTGGTAATTGACGATGCAAAAATTCCTATCGCTGCAAATGCGCCTCCTAAAAATAGTAAACCCACATAGGAACCTGCAATCGCACCCGAATCCAAATTGCCTACAGGCGCGCCCAATTGATGAACCGTATAGTAATAGAGTAGGGTAGGCAACAAAGCAAAAAGCAAAAGCATGACACAGGCAAAATATTTGCCTAATACAATTGCCATGTCGCTTAATGGTCGAGTTGCCAACAACTCAATTGTTCCTGTCTGATTTTCTTCCGCAAATGACCGCATCGTAATAGCTGGAATCAAAAACATAAAAATCAGTGGAGCTAAATCAAATAATTGTCCCAGCGTCGCATACTTATAATTGAGTAAACTATAATCAGGAAAGACAAACATCATCAGACCTAATATTGCCAAGAAAACTCCAATGACAATATAGCCAATCAAGGAACTAAAAAAGGTATTGATTTCTTTATAGAAGATGCTTAACATTAGAAAGGTATTCACGTGTTCACGTGTTCACGTGTTCGTGTGTTCACGTCAAATTAGAAACTTGAATACGTGAATACTCGAACACATGAACACCTTTTTTATTTATTTTTCTTCGCCCAAGTATCTTTTAATGTAACGGTTCGATTAAAAGTGAGATTGTCCGAAGTACTTTGCTCGTCGGCGCAAAAATAGCCCAAACGCATAAACTGAAAACGCTCGCCAGCTTGAGCATTCGCCAAGCTAGGCTCACAATAGGCTTTTTCGATGACTTGAAGCGATTCTTTATTATAAAATTCTAAAAAGTCTTTGCCCTCGTGTGCCATTGGAGTCGGATCGCTAAACAAACGGTCATAAACATTGACCTTAGCTTCGATGGCATGAGGAATACTCACCCAGTGCAAAGTCCCTTTGGCTTTGACACCTGAAGTATCCGAACCACTCTTACTATCAGGATAATATGTACAATGAATTTCAGTTACCTCACCTGCATCGTTGGTTATAAAATCTTCACAATGGATAATGTAGGCACCTTTTAGGCGGACATTCTTTTCGGGAGCAAGGCGATAATATTTTCGGCCTTGTGGCTCTGTTTTAAAATCGTCCCGTTCGATATAGAGTTCTCTGCTAAAAGGAACTTCTCGTGTTCCTGAATTTTCATCTTCTGGGTTGTTGACCAAAGACATTTGTTCAACTTGTCCTTCTGGATAGTTGGTGATGACTAATTTTACAGGATTCAAAACGGCCATGACACGCGAAGTCGTTGCATTCAATTCTTGACGAACAAACTGTTCGAGTTTGCTCATTTCAATCATATTATCACGCTTGGTCAAACCCGTTGAAACACAAAAATCTCGAATAGCTTTTGGTGGAAAACCTCGACGACGCATTCCCGAAATAGTTGGCATACGAGGGTCGTCCCAACCTGCCACATAATTTTCATTCACCAATTTGAGCAAACGACGTTTACTCGTAATCATGTACTCAACATTCATACGGGCAAACTCAATCTGACGACTTGGAAATATTTCTAAATTTTCAATAAACCAATCGTATAAAGGTCTATGATGACGAAACTCCAAAGAGCAAAGCGAATGCGTAATATTTTCGATACTATCACTTTGTCCATGTGCAAAATCATACATCGGATAAATACACCAATCATCGCCTGTACGGTGATGATGCTCCTTTTTGATACGATACAAGACTGGATCACGCATATGCATATTGGGCGAAGTCATATCAATTTTGGCACGCAAGACGCGTGAACCATCCTCAAATTCGCCATTTTTCATACGTTCAAACAAGTCCAAATTTTCTTCGATAGAGCGAGAACGAAAAGGACTTTCTGTACCAGGTTTGGTAGGCACACCTTTTTGTTCGGCAATTTCTTCGGGTGTTGAGTCATCAACGTAGGCCAAACCTTTTTGGATGAGCTTCACAGCAAAAGCATGGAGTTGTGGAAAATAATCGCTTGTAAATAAAGCATTGCCTTCCCACTCATAGCCCAACCAATTGATGTCCTTTTGAATGCTTTCTACGTATTCCGTATCCTCCGTCGTAGGGTTCGTATCGTCAAAACGAAGATTTGCTTTACCATTATATTTTTCGGCAATACCAAAGCTGACCGTGATTGCTTTGGCGTGCCCAATGTGTAAATAACCATTGGGTTCGGGTGGGAAACGGGTATGAATACGTCCCTCATGTTTACCATTGGCAATATCTTCTTCGATAATTTGCTCTATAAAATTTAATTTTTCTTTTGTTGTATCGCTCATATTGAGAATTTGTGTGATATTTTAGGCTTGCAAAGTTAATGAATGTATAGAACACTTTAGCAGTCTGCTGAAACAAAAGTCAGGGTGCGGGCAAATTGCCCGCACCTTAGGCTAGAGTTTGGGCAGTTACTAAATAATTGCTAAAAAAATATATGTATCTAAAAAGATGACGTTTTACTCTTTATAACGTCTAAATCTTGTAGTTTTGTTCCCAAAACTATCCCACACCCATATCATACATACAGCTTTTAAATTTCTTAAAACCAATTTTACACACAATGAGTAACTACCTTCTTGGATTTCCCAATAAAAAAGAACGTGACGATTTTTTGATTGCCCTTGTGGTAATTCTCTTTTTCGTATTATTAATGACTCGATTTATAGGTTGCGATGGAAAATTGCAAGACCTAGCCGAAAATCCTCAAAATGCAGTTCTTGCTACTCAGGCCACTCTAGCCGATACCGACGGTGACGGCATCCCTGACAAAAAAGACCGTTGTCCCAATGTCGCAGGTTCAATTGTAAATGATGGTTGTCCTTCGGATTCTGATGGTGATGGTGTCTATGATGAAGATGATCGTTGTCCAACAACAAAAGGAAGTGCCGAGAATAAAGGTTGTCCATCTGACAAAGATGGCGATGGAATTTATGATAAACAAGATAAATGTCCGAACTTGGCTGGTGTAGAACGCAACGAAGGTTGTCCTGTTGGTGATAGCGATGGTGATGGGATAAAAGACAGCAAAGATAAGTGTCCAAAATTAGCTGGTATTGCCGAAAATAATGGTTGCCCTGCGGATGCTGACAAAGATGGTATCTATGATAAAGATGATAAATGTCCTGAGTTAGCGGGTGTGTCGGCAAACAATGGTTGCCCTGCGGATGCTGATGGTGACGGTGTTTATGATAAAGACGATAAATGCCCAGAAGAAAAAGGTACGTCATCTAATAATGGCTGTCCTGCCGATTCGGACAGAGACGGCATTTATGACAAAGATGATAAGTGTCCGAACTTAGCAGGTGTCAAATCCAACAATGGCTGCCCTTCAGACAGCGACGGCGATGGCGTTTATGATAAAGACGACAAATGTCCGAACGAAAAAGGGACTTCAGCGAACAAAGGTTGCCCAAAAGCTCCAGAACCAGAAATTGAAGAAGCAGACGCAGAAGTCCTTCGAGAAGCCATACAAGCTGTTGAATTTGAAACCAATAGTGCTCGACTCAAAACAAGTTCAAAAAGAATCTTACAGCAGATTGTCGGTATCCTCAAAAAATATCCAGATACCAAACTTGATATTATTGGACACACCGATGATGTAGGAAATGATGCAGGTAATTTGCGTTTGTCGGAGCGTCGTGCGGAATCTTGTGCGAGCTATATCATCCGAAAAGGTATAAAGGAAAATAGAGTTTCTTATCAAGGTAAAGGAGAGGCCGAACCTATTGCCGATAATAAAACACCTAAAGGAAGAAGCGAGAACAGACGAGTGGAGTTTAAGTTGAGGAATTGATAAAAAAGGAGTCAGGGGTCAGCGCGCTCCGCTTTGCGGAGCTAGAGGAGTCAGCTTTTTCTG
>JAHDEQ010000121.1:0-3555 GCA_020628755.1 Saprospiraceae bacterium | reverse complement strand
GCTTCTTGTATCAAACCTGGAAAAGCATACAACTGACCTAGAATATCGCTCTCGATAGAATGCAATTTTTCGTAATCCGCAGATTTGGCTAAATCCAATCCCATTGCTTCGGCTTTTTTGCTTACCCCAAATACTCTTACATACGAATATTGAATATAAGGGCCTGTATTGCCTTGCATATCAACCGATTCTTTGGGGTCAAAGACCATTCTCTTTTGTGGATTGACTTTGACGATAAAGTACTTTAAAGCAGCCATTCCAATTTTTCGGATGATGTCTTCTTGTTCTTCTTTAGAGAAAGCATCAATATCACCTCTTTCGGCAGTTCCTTTTCTGGCTTCTGCAATAACTTCGGCCATAAGGTCGTCTGCATCGACAACCGTTCCTTCTCTTGATTTCATTTTTCCAGTCGGCAAGTCCACCATACCATACGAGAGATGATGTAAACCGTCAGCATAAGGCTCGCCTAATCGTTTCAGGATTTCAAATAAGACTTTGAAGTGATAATTTTGTTCGTCGGCAACGACATAGACCATTTCTTTCGTACCAAAATCTTTATACCTCAATTGTGCCGTTCCTAAGTCTTGTGTCATGTAAACCGACGTTCCATCCGAACGCAAAACAATCTTATGGTCGAGCTTGGCATCTTCGAGGTCAGCCCAAATCGAACCATCATCTTTTTTGTAAAATGTTCCTTTTTGCAATCCTTGTTCAACGATGTCTTTTCCTAGTAAATAAGTGTCGGATTCGTAATATAATTTATCAAAATTAACACCTAGATTTTTATAGGTTTCATCAAAACCTTCATAAACCCAACCATTCATTTTTTTCCAAAGGTTGACGACAGATTCGTCTTTTGCTTCCCAAGCGAGGAGCATTTCTCTGGCTTCTTTGCCAATGGAAGAATATTCGTTGAAGTATTTGTTTTTATACGATTTGAAAAATTTGGACTCGTCTTCGCCGTCCTTTTTGAGTTTGCTCAAAAGGGCTTGCCCTTCATCACTTACTTGCCAAATTTTATATTCTTTTTGAAATTTTTGCTCAAATAACACATAATAATCGCCTACAAAATGGTCGCTTTTGACACCTTCAGATTGAGGTGTTTTGCCTTCGCCAAACTTTTGCCAAGCCAACATACTTTTACATATTGCAATTCCTCTATCGTTGATAATTTGAACTTTGACAACGTCTTTTCCTGCGGCTTCTTGAATTTTTGCAGAAGCCCAACCCAACAAAATATTTCTTACATGTCCGAGGTGGAGTGGCTTGTTGGTATTGGGCGAGGAAAACTCGACCATTGCTTTTTGGCCATTGGGCTGACCTTTTCCATAATCAGGATTCCCATAAATCTCATCCAAGAAGTTTTTCCAATAAGCATCACTTATAGACAGATTTAGAAAACCTTTGATGACATTAAAATTGGCGATATGTTCGGATTTATCGACCAAATATTGACCCAAATCTTGTCCAATTTCTTCGGGTTTTTTGCGTGCCATTTTGGTAAAGGGAAAGACAACTAAAGTAAAATCTCCTTCAAACTCCTTGCGAGTAGGACTCAAATTGACCATTTTAGAGCTTATCGTCATATTGGGCAATTCATATATTTGTTGAATGCCAGCTAAAACATTTTCTTGTATATGTTGGATGATATTGAGCATTTCTATTATTAATTTGTAGCAGCGAATTTATCCGCTACTGTGTTTTTTAGCGGATAAATCCGCTGTTACAGATTTTGCAAAGGTAATTTTTTGAAAATAAACAGCAAAGTAAGTTGAAATAGTTCCTATGTAGTTTGTCGAAGTTCGAAACTCCGATACTGTACGTTCATTGAATTTTTAGAAAAGAACAAGAAAGGATTTTTGATAAAGTATATCGCGTCGCAGATTCAATCAGAGATGAATATTTGCGTTGGAATAAGCTCATTTTAACGAATAATCGTAAAATTTTTGAACGTTTTGATGGGAATTTCTTTCACCTCCAAGCTCTCCACACGGGCGTGTGGAGGCCCTTCACTACACCAATTTTTAAAATCTTGGATTGGTTTTTCGTTTCCTGTAGCTTCAATAAAAACACTGCCGTCCGTTAAGTTTTGAACTGTTCCAACAATGCCCAATTCTTCAGCTTTGAGTTGGGTACTTTTGCGAAACCAAACCCCTTGTACTTTTCCGAATACTTGGATAGAGATAGATTGCATAAAAATTCTTAAATTTATGTGTCTAAGTGTTTGCGTGTTTACGTATCTATGCAAATCACAAACACATAAATATCTAACTGTCGATAGACAGGCTTAGATACTTAAACACAAAGTTATTATGACAAAATTATCTTTTTTTACCTTATTTTTTGGCTTGACCTTATCGCTTTTTGCACAAAATAGTATGCAAAAACAATTGCAAACGCGATTTATCATGGTCGAAGATGGCGGCAGGATAGACTTGCCCGAAGGAAAATATACCTTGAATAAATCGTTGTGGTTGGATGGCAAGGAGAATATCCGAATTGTTGGGGCTGGGATGGACAAAACGATCCTTTCGTTTAAAAATCAAACAGAAGGGGCTGAAGGTATCAAAGTGACCAATGCAAGAAATATTGTTATGGAAGGCTTTACGGTGCAAGATACCAAAGGCGATGCTATCAAAACGCAGGATGTTAAGGGACTTACTTTTTTGAAAGTTAAAACCGAGTGGACGGGCAAACCCAAAAAGACCAATGGTGCATATGGCCTTTATCCTGTCCAATGTCAAAATGTTTTGATTGACCAATGTGAGGCAATTGGTGCATCAGATGCGGGAATCTATGTTGGGCAGTCGGATTATGTGGTAGTTAAGGGTTGTCGAGCCTATCGAAATGTTGCAGGTATTGAAATCGAAAATACAACCAATGCCGAAGTATATCACAATATTGCCGAAGGAAATACAGGAGGGATTTTAGTTTTTGATTTGCCTGGCTTGATAAAGAAAGATGGAGGCAATACTCGTGTTTACAATAATAAGATTATAAAAAACAACTATAAAAATTTTGCCCCCAAAGGTAATATTGTTGGGCAAGTGCCTCCTGGCACTGGCATACTGATTTTGGCAGGCAATGACGTTGAGATTTATAGCAATGACATTATTGATAATAAGACATTTGGTATAGGCATTGCAAGTTATTATATCACAGAAAAGAAATTTGAAGATAAAGAATACGACCCTTATTCGTATCGTATTTATACACACGAAAATAATTTTCAGCGCAAAAAGCAAATACCGACCTTGAAAAACAAGCTAGGTTTGTTGGCCTTTATGAAATTTGGCCGAGATGTGCCTGATGTTATTGTAGATGGTATTTTTGATGATAAACATTTTGATGAAAATGGCAACTTGAAAAAAGAATTTGAAATTTGTATCAAGGAAAAAGCCAAATTTGCCAATTTGGATGCAGCCAATAATTTTGAAAATCTGAGCGAAGATATTACGCCTTACCAATGCAAAATAGACCCTCTAATGCGCATGAATGTGGAAGATTTTGAGACAAACAAACCAAAATATGAAATAGAAGGCGCAAAGCAAAAGT
>JAHDEQ010000120.1:8107-13926 GCA_020628755.1 Saprospiraceae bacterium | reverse complement strand
TGCTGGTTTGATTACTGATGTTTACAGTGGTGGAAACGTATCTATCAATGGAATAACGACAGGAACTTCTCTACAAGCGTATCATCTCTTATATGATTCGGCCAACCCTCCTGCCAATGTCCCTCCAATTGCTAATACAACCAATGTAGCAGATATTACAGGTGGATGCGTAAACGATTTTTTAAGTACCACTATTTTACTGGATTGTCTTTGTGTAGAAGATGAAATAAGTGCCAGCTATACACCAGGTGGTGGAGATATGTTGGTTTATTTTCTAGTTAATCCAAGCTCAGGTAATATCCTAGATTCCAATTCTACAGGTAATTTTGGAAATGATGAAGCTATGGGAGATTTTTTCATTTTTAGCTTAGCATACGATTCTAGCGATCCACCAACAAGTATTCCTGCAACAGGCGGTAATCTTTCCGATTTTTCAAATGATGGTTGTTTTAATTCTGATTTTTTAGGAAATGCTTATTATGCCCAGAAAATAAATTGTGCCCTTGATGTTGCTGCCTCCGATCCTTGTATTTGCAATAACAACCAAACTGCCAATGGTGCAGGTAATGGTACATTTAGTGAAACTATAACACTTGAAGGTGAGCCTAGTTTACAAATATGTGCTGCTGCCTCATCATCAGGAGTTATTAATCCTTCTATAGCTATTGGATCTCCTTTTCCTGAAACAATTGTAGATGCTTCTACAAGTAGCTATACAATATCCTTCGAACACACAGATGCCGTTGGTTACACCATCAACTTTGTTGATTGTGGTACTGGACTTCCCGTAACAGTTACATTGGAAAATGGAAGCATGGTAACTTCCATTTCAAATACTTGTTACTATCCAGTTATTGATTTTCAAATTGATGGAACGGGAGTTTGTGCAAATGACCTCACTCCTCTTGATTTGATGGCAACACTTACCAATGATAATCCTGGTGGACTGGGAACTTTTGGAGGAAATTTCTCCTATATGGGAACAGGTGTTACAGGTTCGCAATTTGATCCTATGACTGCTGGACCAGGAACGTTTACCATAACGGCAACTTATACACCAAATAATGCTGTTGGTACATTTGTCGATCTAGCTAATACCGTATGCACAACTGTACAAACTGCGAATATAACAATTGGTTCTTTACCAAACTCCAGTTTTACTTGTCCAACTACAGTTGATTTATGTTGTGATATAGCTGACTTAGCACCAACTACATCGGGTGGCATTTGGGGTGGAACGGCAGGTACAAATGTTACGGCTAACCAGCTAAACCCGACAGGGTTATCCGTAGGTACGCATACCCTTACCTATACGGTAACGGATGCCTCAGGATGTACAACTCAAAGTGATTGCACATTTACAATTATAAAAAGTTGCAAGGCTGATTCGGGAAATATCACAATAACTGTTACGCAAAACTAACAAAAAGATAAGTGTTATTTTCTCTCAAGTTACACGGTGTACTAATTCAGAAAGATTGAATTTCTTCTTATTTTTTCAATACTTGGACGGTCTGTACAGCATTGGCTTCAACCGTAATTTCTGCAAATTGATTTCCAATTTTTAAATTGGTCTGAATAGCATCTTTTGTCGTATTCAAGTATTGAATACTTATCAAACCTTCCTTATTGACCGATGCACAGATATGTAAATCATCATCGCCAAGATTTGTAGTCGATTTTTCGGTCTGAATAACGCTATCTCCTGGTCGCATTGTCTTACTGAGTTGAGCTAGTACATGATAAATGGGCGTGTAATAAACATCCTGCGTTTCGGTATTAATCATAATAGGTGCGCCACAAAAATTGCCAACGTGGTTGGGGCCTCCTTTGTGATCTAGGACAATATTCCAATCCACCCAACCACTTAGCCAGTGGTCAACTGACACTATAATATTGCGAGCATAACGGTGTACGGGTGTATAGATGGGGTGATCTGCTGCTGATGGCATAGCCCAAGTTGCCGAATAGCCCCAATCAGTTGCATTTTTATTCCACCAAAAAGAATCGTTTTTAAACCAATTTTTTTCTTGAAAACGTTCAGGATCTTGGATTCCTCCTGGGGCTTCTTTTCCCAAATCATCAATACATCCTTCGGTATGAAATATCGTATGGTTTGGAAACTTATCATGAATTTCATCTAAAACATCTTCATATACTTTTTCTGTATTGGAATACCAATGAATGGCTGTTCCGTCGGCATATTGAGCTGCTTCTTTATCGCCAAGAATGACCTCTACCCATTCTTTAAGGTGTTCTCTGTTTTGGTCATAAATGAGCAGTTGTGTATTGGGACTTTGTTTTTTGAGTTTAGGGCCGAGATGTTCTTTGATAAAATCTCTTTGAGTTTGGGGTGAAAAGTGCATACTTTCCCAATTTCCGCCATTACCATTTGGTTCGTTGACGGGAGTCAAGCCCCAAATATTGACACCTTCCGAATTATAAGATTTTATATACTTCACAAGATAATTAGCATAAGTGCTGACATATTCTGGCTTTAACGAGCCACCTGTCCCTTGCCAATTATTTTCTTCTGAGCCTTTGATAAACCATGTTTCTATATCTTTCATCCAATCGGGCGCTGTCCATGCCGATGCAATAATATTTAGCGTTGGGTCGGCTTGTTTTTTCTTTATAGCGAGGGCTTCTTTTATCATCGGTAAAAGATCGTATTTAGGGTCTTTTACACCGCTATACTTTTTGGTGTCAAAACCCTTTTTGTCTTCATCTAATTTAAAAGATTCAAGTGATTTATCACCTGAATCAACATAGGCATATTTTCCTTCTACACTAAAATCGCACGACCCGATATGCGTTCTTGCTATGCTAAAATCTGCCCCCGATTCGCTATAGATTTTTTGCATGACTTCTTTTCTTTTTTCTGGATCAAGATGTGCTAGTACAAAAGCCGATGACTCGGTAAAAGATGTTCCGATTCCTTTAAAGGTTTGTTTGAGGCTGTCGGGGAATATTTCTACGATATTGCCTTTAGGTGTTCCTTCTTTAAATTTTACATTTGGCTTTGAAGCCATTTTATCGCCTGACTCGGATGTAACGAGTATGGCTTGGGTGGCTAGCTGTTGCTTTTCAGCACAGCTTGTGAAAAGGCAAAGAGCTAGGGCTAAGAAAAAGATTGTATTTTTCAAATTTAAATATTTTGGCTTGTTTAAAATTGTAGGTATTGCTTCTGGCTGCCGTTCTAGCATTCAGCGACTAAAGTCGCTGATACTATTTATGCTTGTCCTTTTTTCTTAGCATTGATAGCAGCTCTGACTTCATTGGCTTTTTCTTCTGTAATATCGTAATTCCACATCACGGCTAAGGCGATAATTGTTCCTGCCATTGGAAAGAAGCAGAAGAAAGCGTGTAAACCATCTACGGCTGCTTGTTGGTCAACGGTGGCTAGCTCAGGGTTAAATCCAACAAAGACAATCATAAGTCCACTCAATCCACCCGCAATGGCAAAGCCAAATTTGACCATCCACCAATAAATAGCTCCAAAAATTCCTTCTCGTCGTAATCCTGTATTGAGTTCATCAATATCTATAACATCGGCAGTCATTGACATCATGATGGTAAATAAACTACCAATTCCAAAAGAGAAAAATGGCAAAGCGAGTATATACAGCCAAGGTTTTCCTGGTATAAACAAAAACCAAAGCATAATATATCCGATTAATGAAATACATTGAGATATGATAAATGCTTTTTTCTTACCTAGTTTTTTGGACATCAATGTTACCGTAGGTATGACTATAAAAGTCGTACCTAATGCGCCCAAACAACCAAATAAAGTTACCCAAACACCTGATGCTCCTGCATCTCCATTAAATAATTTATAGACAATCACAAAAAAAGTTAACGCTGCAACAGTGTTGAATGAATTAAATATAAAAAAGGTCGCTATACAGAGTTTTCTAAAGGCTTTTATCTTAAACGATTCTACAAATCCTTCGGCGATTTTGACCAAGCTATTGCCAATATTAGCAGCATTAAGGGGTTCATAGTCTTTGTCCAAAGTTGATTCGCTTTTGATAAAAATAGCTGGTACAATTGCACATATAGCACAAGGAATAGCAACCCAATAAGCTAATTCACGGGTGGCAACTTCGGCTGATGGAAACCATTCTGGATCATATATGATAATCCAAAACCAGGGTGCAATAACCCAAGCCCATTGCCCAATCCATTGGGCAACTGCCATGATATTGGTGCGTTCATGAAAATCGTCCGTCATTTCGTAACCCATCGCTACATAGGGAACACTAAAAATGGTCAATCCCAAATAAAAAACCAATGACCACAAAAAGAAATACCAAAAATTATATTCGAGCGTATTGGCTTTGTAGAGTTGCCACATAAAAATGTAAGCAATCCCCATGATAATACCACCGATAAATACATATTGCCGCCTTCTCCCCCACCGAGATTTGGTATTGTCGGATATAAAGCCCATGATAGGATCGGTCAAGGAATCAAAAATACGGGGTGCAAAAAAAATCAGTCCCCACATCCAACCTGGAAATCCTAAATCTTGTACCAATACTACCATAAAAATCCCTAAAATAGCTGGAAACATTTGATTGGCAAGCATTCCTATTCCAAAGGCTATTTTTTGACCCATTGGAACTTTAGTAGTTGTCTCATTCATGATTTTTCATTTTTAGTGTATCTTTTATTGCTGGGATTTTGACTGCTTTTAGTAGTGCATCCAAATCGCCATTATATGTTTTAGTGATTTTATTGCCGCCTCTGCTGAGGTTTTTAAATCGTTCTTGATCGGCCATATCCCAGATGGCGTATTTGGCTTTGCCCTCTACGGTGAACAGTCCAAAGTGATTTTCGGAACCTCCAGGATTGTTGGCATCTTTCCAAGGTTCGTCAAAACCTTCAAAATAAAAACAACTGATTCCTTCTTTATTTGTCCAATCTCTCATGAGTTTGTAGTAAATACCTTCTTTGTATTCGTCGGTTGCTTTAGAACCTCCATCTCCATAAAAACCATTGGATGCACTTGCCCAACCCGACTCGCCAATGTGTATGGATTTGCTTGGGTCAATACTTTTGACATAAGCACTTGTGCTTTTGTATTGATTTTGGGCGTAAGCCAAAGCACGAGACATGGCCAAGTCTATTTTTTCAATATTAGATTTATCTTTTTCTGCTTTTGTAAGTCCCCAAAAATCAGGATTGTAGTGCGTGTCGTGCATCGGATAAGTATGCATAGATACAAAATCTACTTTTCGGATGAGTTCTTCTAAATCGGGATTGTGATAGACAACCTCTCCCCCACCCCATGACGCAAAATTGTCGGAACTTGTAATCCAAAGGTCTTTTGACAAGTCACCCTTATTTTTTAGACTTTGTAAATGATTGACCCATTTTAAAATGACGGCAGGTTTGACGTGATAGCTTGCTGCCCAATGAACCATTGCTTCATTGCCTACCGCAATGATTTTTACAATATCAGGGTAATTTTTTGCCATTTGTACGGCTCGTTCTATTTCGGCAGCATTTTCTACTTCATCTTCTTCGAGGTGGTTGGGGTTTGGAGTGAACGCATCTTTACAGTTCATCCATGCACCAACCATCATATACATTTCAAAGGATGGGTCTTCTTTTTTAAGTTCTCGAATTGCTTTAAGGACATTGCGTGGATGTTCCAATTTTGTTTGGTAGGTACGAATGAGTTTAACGCCCATTGCACTTAGCAATTTCATGTCTTCTTTAAAATCTTCTACTGTAGGTTGTATATCTCTACTTTTGTGACGATAGCCTCCGTAAGACATTGCCAAATAATTGGAGTTGCCTAGAATATC
>JAHDEQ010000120.1:0-8007 GCA_020628755.1 Saprospiraceae bacterium | reverse complement strand
AACAGAGCAGGATTTATTTGTACTTCTATTCGTTCTATTTTTCCTGTTCGTTCAAAAATGCTTTTACTTGTCATCTCATCTAATGTAAGCGAATCTTGAGTATGACTACCTTCTTTGGAATATGTCGTCAAACTATCTTTCTCTCCTATCGAATACACAACGGGAACTTGACAAACGGTAAAAAATAAACTTCCTGCCGCTAAGTCAATGCTAGAAATGGTATTGTCCAAAGACCAATATTCTACTTTTTTAGCTGTAGCTAAAAATTCTTCTTTTCGGAGTAAACAAGGATTGAAAACAATTTTTTTGTTGTTTACAAAAATACCTAATTCGCCAAATCTACTTAAAATATCTTCTTTTACCTGTCCTGTCATACCAGGTTGTTGCGCTCCTTTTCCTCCTGGCGTATGCGAATAAGGATCGGTAGGAAATGCACCATAAAGCGATGGCGGTTTGTGTACGCCAATCCCTGCATTGATTTCGTAAAAATGGTCGAGCAAACCTCCAATCACGGCTGCACTTTTTTGGTCTTTGATTGCCTTGACACTGCATTCTTGTACAGCTAGGAGTAACTTGGAAACCATGTGCCAATAGATAGAACCTAAGCCTTCGTAACCGAAAAAAGTACCTGATCTTCCCGTAAATTTCTTGTGCTGAAATACTTTTTCAAAGAGTTGAAGTATGCCTTTCTTTTCTTTTTGAAGTAGTTGTTGATAGGAAGGATTTTTGAGTTTATCTAAGGCGTTTTCTAAATCAAAGGCGTTGTGAAAATCGCCATTAAAATGAAAATCGCCATTGATGTCTTTTTCTATGATTTCTAAATTTCCATCGGCAACTAACTGGCTCAACAAGCTCGAAGCCTCTACGTCAATTTTAGAAATATTATTCTTTTCTAAGAATTTCGGCAATTCTTTATTTGGATACAATATATAACTGTATTGATCGGGTCTAAAGAGTTGGCTTGCCTTCATGCTGTGTAGCACTTGAAGAGTCTCGTCAGCACTTAACATTCCCGAACTCAAAACGGCAACTTGCCCTTCTAGCATTTCGTCTAAATAACTCAAAGAAACGCCGCCCGACTCTTGGGCCGTTATCAGATTATAAGCATGATAAAGTCCATTCTCTTTTTTATTTGCCTTTATAGTGTGTGCTATAAAATCATTGGCTATTGCCAAAAATGATTTTATTTGTTCTAAGGATAATTTTGTTTTATCACCAGAAAAACTGTTGTTATAAATTTGTTCTCTGTAGGCAAAAGCTGCTGTTCCAGCTTTGTCCATAAAGGCTTTTCGATTTTTATCATCAAAAGACGAAGCTGTGTATTTTTCGTAGGTTTTAAAAACCTCTGATAATTGTGCAAAATAGGCTGCAAATTCAGTCGAAATCGAAACTTCTTTTTGCGAAGTTTCAGCTAGTAAATTTTGCAGGAAAGAAATAAATCTACGCAAATAATAAACGGTGACCATTGAAATACCATTTCCAACGAGGGCATTGTTGGCATCATTCCATTCGGGGCGTTGGGTGTTTAACCAAATCCCTCCTTCGGGAACTAGATTGGACATTTTGCAAAGCAAAGTCGCAAGGATTTTCTCAATAAAATTGACTCGATGAATTGCTCCTTTTTTGTCGTGTATCAATGCGCCATCTGCGCCAATTTCTTCACGGTTTTTTCTAATCTGATGGTCTAATTCAAAGTCAAACTTGATGGTGTCTTTTGGGTTTTTGTATATCTCTTCGTAAGACTTAATTTTGTACGGTACATTGGCATATACAAAGCAATCTTGGTCAAAATAATTTTCCAAGATTTCGGAATTATACTCATCCAAAAACTCTAAAAATTTTAATAAATAAATAATCTGATGATCGCCCCAATATCCGATATAGGCCCAAGGGTTGTCGGGTTCGATGGTTTCCCAATCGAATCCGCCTTTGGTGACTCGGTAAGGATTATAACCTTCAAAAGTAGTCGCATTCAGAAATTTGAGTGTCATGCTTTCGACAAAAGCAGGATAGGATCGTCCTAAGGCTTCCCAATTTTGAAAAATATCTCTCCAATTTCCTTGATAATCAAAAATGATAGAACCGTCTAATTGGTTTTTGGTATTGATGTCAAAAATATTCCAGGGGCGGCTCGGGTCACCGTGTCTTCGACTAAAGGTGAGCGGCAGGTATTCGAGGCAAAGTCTTTTTAAATCAGCATCTTCAACATTGGTAATTTGAGCTTGAAGCTGAAACAAAGAACAATTTGCAGGAATGCTATCTATGACTTTTTTATTTCGATGAAAAACCTCCTTGTTTGCCTTTTCTAAATATTGAGTAAAATCTTCAACATTGATGGAATAATTGAAGGGGAAAATCCCACCTCGCATAATGTTGAACATGGTATTGGAAAAGTGTCGGATGTCTCTTTTTAAATCATTGGTATGTTGTACCCCATCCGCCGCCGCTACCAATTTGGTCAACTCTTGACTCCCTTGTTCTATATCTTTATGGATAGCGTCGAGAATAGAGGTGTTTTCTTTTAACTCATGTACCAAAGCTAAAACCGCCGAATGATTTTTGTTGACATCGGCAATAATGTACCAATTTTTTGAAGTATTTGAATTTAAAGTAATGGTATCGGAAAGAAAGTAAGCACCTTTTTCGGCTTTTACATCGTATTCGTTCTCTACGTTTTGCCCTGCTCTAAAAGTATCCAATTGCATCGAAGACAATAACAAAGTAGGTGCATCAAAACCCAAACTCCAAGCTAAATTGGTTTTGAGCGATTCGCTAGGTTCAGCACGATCGACAATCTTTGCACTTAGGGCGTAAAGCCCTAAGTTTGTCCCAGCTATTCGTTCATTTCTTTTGTAGGCATCAACCAAATTGCTACAATCATTTTGCAAACCCGTCTCTACTTGAGCAGGCAAAATATTTTGAATACCATCGAGTAACTGGATGTTTAATTCGTGGTCGTTGGTATTGATTAAAGTAGATTTTCGGACAAAGCCATATTGATCGCTATTGCTCCATTGATACCTAAAAGTCAAACCTAAATCGTGGTTGATTTCTTCAAAAACCACCTTATTGCCATAGATACTTTTGTATAAATTTCTGGTAGTCGCATATCGTCCCTCTTGTCTCATGGACAAGGGTTCCCACAAATAGGTTTTGCCCAACTTGGCGACTCTAAATATACTTTTAGAGCCTGTAAATTCGGCAAATTCGGTTATCTTGTCATCGGTGTAATAAGGGAAAAGTGCGAACTGAGCATTTCGTCTTCCTGCGGTTAATCCGCCATTGCTAGAAATAAACATCCAGTGGTTGGATGCGCTAACAATGCTCATAAAAAATGGACGGAGTTGATTGCTATTATTGAGTTTAAAAAATTGTTCTCCATCAATTTGGACGTTTTGAAGTTCTACATCCTTTTTATTATCAATACGTTCTTCTGTTGAAACCAAAATCTCTACTATTTTTAATCCCCGTAAGGCATTTAAGAAAATATAATTATGAATTTTGTTGAGTGAAGATACAATTTTATGGGGTTTACAAAAAGATAAAAGTGTAAAAAATACACTTTGTATAAAATCAAAGAGAATTTTGGTTCAAATTCGTAGTATTTTTTGCAAGTTGGAAACTTGCAGGATACAGTTCTCGAAGTTTGGAAACTTCGAGAATCGCTTTGGTGTTTTGTTTTGTAGTAAAAAAAATTCTTGGATAGCTCTTATTTAGATTATTGCTTTGATTCCAATATTGCCTTGTTTTTTTCTGCCTTTTGTAGTGCTTTTTCGATTTGAATTTTAGAAAAATGAGCCTCTATAGATTTTAGTGTGGCATCCTTTGCATAAGGATTGAATTGATGTGCTTCTTTCAAAGCAAAATAAGCTGCTCTGGGATAAAGTGTTGCCAAATCTTTGGAGTCTGATTTTCCTTTGGCGCAGACCCCAAACCATTCTTCATTCATATTGTCCTTACCTTTTATATAGTCTTTTCCGTAACCGCCATTTGACCAAGAAGCATTATTATCATGTTTATCAGCATTGATTCTATTATCAAAACCATATTTCCACCAGCCATCGCTAAACTGAAAAGTACAGCCTCCAATACAATTGTTCGCTTTCCCTAATCCGCCCACATTCGCATAAATTTCTTTCCAATTTTCAATCATATAAAAGGCTTGATCTGCTTGATCTTCTTTATTGCTAATCGCATTAAAGGCATCCGCACCAAACTCTGTAAATAAGACAGGTTTGTTCAACTTTTCTTTAACTACTTGAAATAAGTCCCCAAAAGATGAGCCTCTATATACATTAGTGCCAAAAATATCTACATCTGTACATTCCTCTGCAATAATATCTATAAAAAGTACATCTCCGTTGCAAATAGCAATTGGTACATTAGTATCAATTGTTTTAATTTTTTTGCTTGCTTCATTCATCAACTGATACATCGGTCTTCCTCTTTTTTCAGCGATTATTTTTTTCTTTTCTTCCTCATTTGGAATATTTTCCGTTTCTGCTCCTTGCCAAAATAATCCATAATTGTTTTCATTGCCCAAAAGATACATCAACAAACCAGGCGTATTTTTGTATTCATTGGCAAGTTTTGTTATTTCAGAAAGCAACTGATTTTTCACTCTACCATCTGCATAATTTGTAACGGGAGTCCAAACTCCCTCCAAAGAAACTCCATATCTTCCAAAGGAATGATTTAAGATGGTATAGATTCCATAATTTTCATAAATGTATTGAATCCAGCGAGGCGGCACTTCTGAATATTGTCGGATTACATTGACATTCATGTCTTTGAGCAAAGACATTTCTATTTCTAAACCTGCTTTGATGATTTCGTCTGACTTTTTCCAAAACTCAGCACTTACGGCATCTCTACCAATGGGAATATAATCCCAATTCATTCCATTAATGATCATTTTTTCTCCATCTACAGTAAGGAAGGCTGCGCCATCCTTATCGTATTGCACCTCTACTTTTTGTACCGTTCGCGTTGATGCTACTTGTTGATTGCAATTAAAAAACATCAATAGAACTAGAAGAATTTTTTCCATAAGTGTTATGATTTAATTTCATATATACTGTTCACGGGATAAATTCCTGAATTTAACCTAAGGAGAATTTTCCCGTGAATAGTGATGCCGAAAGGGTAAAACCTTCATTTCATTTTCGACTTTTACCACGTTCTTGGTATTATTTTAAAGACTTCTTCCGCTTACCATTCCAAGCAAAGATGATATCAAAAACTGGAATTGCTCGAAAGACGGAGCCAAATGGATAATTGCCATAGGCTGCGGCTGCGCCTGCCCTCAATCCTAATTTGTCAGACTTTTTCCAAAGAAATACCAAGCGACTTTCATGGACAAAGTCACGGTTTTCATTGCCAACACTAAATGCCGCAAAATCTGCTTCTATATTCCATTTAGGAAGGAAATCTCTGTTGTAATTGATTCCCATATAGATGTTTGGGGAATGGTTGAATGCAAGTGTGCGATTATACAAAAATGGGAAATCAAGGTCAGGAAACTTTTTTTCAGCACCACTTAGCTTGAAAGCCAAAGCAATACCTGCACGGAGTGTTATCACATTTTCTTTACTATTAAAACCAAGTAGTAATTCATTCTTTATACTCAGCATTGGAGGTATTTTACTGTCTTTAGGCAAAACTCCTCCAGCGCCTTCCCTTGAAAATAAGTTCAAATAAATACTCGGATAGTTTACTCGATGTAAACTAGCAATACTCAAACCATTCTTGTAGGATTTCCAGTGCTTTTTCAAACCTAAATTGGGTGAAATAAAAAAGAAAAGTGGTTGAATTTGCCATTCCATATTTTTGTTAGCACCCAACTTTTTCACCCCAAACAAAGGCCATACTCTACGATTAGCTGTAAGGGTTTTAGTACTTTGGTCGGGCCAGATACTTTTTTGCACAGCGATAGTATCTGAGACTTCTTGCGCAGAAGCAATTTGTGGACAATAACAAACAAATAGTAATAGTAGAGATAAGAATATTTTATTTTGCATCTTAAAATATAGTATGATTGTATTACCAATTGAATACTGTACCGCTAAGCGGTGCGTGGTCAGAAAGCGGCATAGTTGCCATACCTCCACGAGCTTCATCTAAATGAACTAAACCAAAACGAAATTGAGCATTGGTAAACATAAAATCTAGTTTACGATTCCAAAAACCATCTTTATTTGCCGTAAAGGTAAAATAAGGGGTATTATCTGCGGCATAGTCTTCTAATGGAATCAAGGCTTCATAATCATAGAAAGGCAACATAATATCCGTTTCTGCACTAAAGTCATTGGCACTAAACTCCGAATCTTCGGGACAGACATCGTCCGAAAAGCCTTCGACTTGTTCTGTCGAAGGAGGCAGCGAATTGAAATCTCCTCCCAAAACAAAAGACTGCCCTGCTGTTTGTAATTGGTCTATCTCTGCTTTGATTTGTAAAAGTTGTTTGTCCTTAGTACCATCTTTGGCAAAGGCCGAAGTATGTGTGTTGATAAGAACGATCGCTTGATTTTGAGCATCTGTGATTTGAGCTTTTAGCATATTTCTTCGTAAGTAAAAATACTGGATAAAACCACTTTGTTCCTCAATAAGAGGTAAGGCGATACGCTCTGTATTTTCTAAAGGATAACGTGATAAAATAGCATTACCAGAATTGATAAGTCCGATACCATCGCTCGGCACATAGTCTGATTTCCATTGCGAAGCATAAGCGGCATAACTAAACTCCGTAGCATCTAGCAGGTATTGCAATTGGTCAATATATCCTGATCGTTTGGCATTCACATCTATCTCTTGGACAAAAAGGATGTCCACATCCATTTGATTGATTTTAGCGGCAAGTCCCTCTAAATGATTATTTACTTCTGTGGTTTCCATCAAGGAACGCTCGCCATAACAATCGAAGAAAAAATCCAAGCGTCCTCCTGCAAATTTAATATTCCAACTAGCAACTTTTAAAGAATCACTTGCTGCACTTTGCTCTCTTATAGAGCTAGCCTCGTAGAGTACAACTGGCATGTCAGATTCTTCAATAATAGCATCAAAGGGATCGCAAGCAAGACAAAATAATAAGAATGAAAGCAAAAGTAACTTTTTCATAGTCATTTTGAATTTATACGTAAAGCTATCAAAAAAATATGATTCGTTGATAATTTGGAAAATTTGCGAGTCCTTTTCAAACATGGCATAATTACAACAAATTTATTAGTCAGTTTTGACTAATAAATTTTTTATTACTACCTTTACGGGACAAAGAGATAATTAAGAGATTATGACGACAAAAGAGAAAATAATTAAAACGGCTACCGAAACCTTTAATACCAAAGGATTCAATGCGGTAAGTTTGTACGAGTTGGCACAAATCATAGGCATCAGTCGAGGCAACCTCACTTATCATTTCAAAGATAAGGACAGTTTGTTGGAAGCGATAGCTCAACAAATGTGGGATAATATTTTTGCAGAACGCAACAAATCAAGAAGACTTCCTTCATTTGCCAATCTCCACAAAGAGGTTCAATTGTACTATAAATTCCAAAAAGAATACGCCTTTATCTTTTTAGATCCTTTGGTTTTAACACATCCTCTTATCAAATCACAATTTAGAGAAGTCACAGAGCAAAATATTTTGGATAATAAAGCCGCCATCGCTTTTGCTGTGCAAATAGGAAACATGAAACCCGAAAGTTTCTCTGGCCTTTATCACAATATTGCTTTTATGACTTGGATGTTGACTTTTTTCTGGCTGCCTCAGCAAATCATTCGAGGTGAAAAGAACCAAGAGGATGGCGAAAAATTGATTTGGAGTTTGCTTATTCCTCACATGACTGAAAGAGGACTTGCAGCCTTTAAAAAATTCTTTGGCGAAGACTATTTTGAAGAACTAGGCGAACCTTTCCCAACAGACTTACAGTCTTTTTATGCCTTTTAACTAAGCACAAATTACTACATGAGATCATTAAAATCAAAAATAAATATCAATTCCCAACAATG
>JAHDEQ010000119.1:9376-13975 GCA_020628755.1 Saprospiraceae bacterium | reverse complement strand
AAAAGGCCTCTCCCCCAGAAGGGGAGAGACATAATCCCATTAACCGTCAAACTATATTTATCTTTTGCCTTGGGGGCTGACTATCATAAAATAAATTGGTTCTTAGATTTCTTGACGTTTTGAGATTAAAGGTGTTGTTCATTCCAAAACTTAATCTGAGTGTTTAGTGTGTTTAATTGTTTTGTCCCTAAATGGCACATTAAAAGTGTTATAATTTTATAAGTCGCATACTTTGGGTTTTAGAAGGTGTTTTTAGTACATAAATAAAAGACCCACTGCCTGCTAATTCGTCTGCATTTAAAATAATCTCGTTTTGGCCTGCTTCAAAATTTCCTTCATAATCATATACTTGCTGGCCAGCTACATTAAAAATCATGACTTGTACGGTTTCTGTTTGTTCCAATTGGAAACGGATGGTCGTCTGTGTCTCAAAGGGGTTGGGGTAGTTTTCAAAAACTTCTAAGTTTGCTGAGGCTTGATTTTCTGCAAGACTTTCATTGGTGGAATTGCTAAGTTGCAAATTCAAAACTTCTTGCTGATTATTGTATGCCTCTGCTTGCAAAAAACGGGGGTGAAGGGTAAAAAGGGGGCTTGTATTGTGTTCATAGTGTATAGAAAAAAGTGTCGTTTCTTTATTTATCTTTTTAGCGTTTGATGCGGTGCAACTGATATGGATTAGTCCGTTTGTAGCATCCACGTTTGTATGTATTTCGCTTGGTGAAAATAGGTCGGATTCAATTTTTTGGATTTCTAAATTTGTATTTTCTAAAGCCAAAGTCAGTTGAAAACCCATAAGCTCTTTTGCTTCTTTTAGTTTAAAGTTGGTCGTGTTGCTTTGCTGCGTGGCATCAAGATGTAATACATCTTGATGGTTGCGCTCGTCCGTTTGTTGCATATCATTTACAGTAGCAGAACCATTGAGGTCGCCGATTTTGATACCAACAAAATCAAATTGTGTGTTGCTACTTAGAGCAGATACATAAGAGGTTGAAGGGAGCAATTCTTGAAAAGGATTGCTTGGATTTTCAAAGACATACGTTTTGCGGACAAATTTCCAAGATTCATTATTGCTAAAGTCGGTTTGCTGATAAAGAATCATTTTTCGGAGTTCCACAATATCCGCAGTAGAGATATAACCATTATTGTCAACATCGGCTGCTATTAATTGATAAGGGTTTTGAAGAGGGTTGATTTCTAATATATGTAATCCCATCAAAATCAAGTCGTAAGAACTTACTCCGTTGAGTGGATTGTCATTTTTACTAGGCGCAATTTCGTATGCTTGATTGAGATTAAGGTTTTGAAATTGATAGTTACCTGTTTCGGAGGTTTGAACGGTGGTGCTGATAGCACCAAGTAGTTCAATATTGGCTGCTTGTATATTGTCGCCATCTATCGTTGAAATTTTTCCTGTGATAGAAGCTGTTTGAACAGCCAAACAAACAAAGTTGGGGTCTATGATTTCAAGGTCTATGGTCGTACTTGCAGTTCGACCTATGCCATCTGTTACTTCAAACAAGACAGTGTGCGTTCCTACATCTTCGCAGGTAAAAGTATTTGGGCTAACCGAAAAATTTAACTCACTGCAACTTACCGAATTTTCGTCGAGCAATTGAGCATCGAGCACCGTTTCTTCGCCCGACAATTCTAAGGTAAAAGAATTAACTGCTTTTGCCTGGGGAGCTTTGCAAGCAACTTCTTTAATAGAAGCCTCCAAGATACTCAGCCAACCATTGTCTTGGTCGCCAAGTGGGGCAGCATTCCACCATCCCCAGCCCAAATAAGCTATCTTGCCATTGGTAAAAGGTACTAAAGCTACAGTCGTATTGTTTGTTTCTATTTGGTCGGAGTAGATTCTTTTACTTCCAACTGGCAAACCACCAGTAATAAAAGAAATGGAATTGTTATTTTCAACAGAAGCATCGCAGTCTTTATAAAAAGTATTAAGTATTTGATTTTGGTTCATGCTACTTTGACCCGATAATGCAATAGCTCCTGATTGTAAATCAAAATCAAAAACACCATTAAGAAGTCGCAAAGCATTGCCTGAATTGGAGGGATTGGGTGCGACAACACCGCAGATAATCAAGCCACCACCATTTTTGATATAATTGTGTAGCAAGATTTTTGTTTCGGAGGGTAAGTCTTCATTTAGGTTTTTGATTTCTAATTCGGGGATAATTAATAAATCATTTTGGTTTAAAATAGTTGTCCAATCTGTAGCATCAAGACTCGAAAAAGGATTGACTTCATGGCCAAGTGCATCGAGTGTTGCTAACATATTTGAACCTTCAGCAAAAAGATTGCCTTCTGATATTTGAACATAGTCACTATTATAAAATAGAGCTACTCTTTCAGCCTGCAAGCATTGTATGCTGTAAAAACAAAATAGTAGTATGGTTAATTGTACACTCCTTTGAGTCACAAAAGCTTGTAGATTCGCTCTCATATCTTATAGTCTTGGTTACTGAGTTGTAAGATTCGCTTACCAAGCGTCCAACAAAAAGTATATTAAATGATTCGTTTTCCGAGTGTTATACACTCAATTGAGGGGAAGTAATCGAGGGGAGAAATAGTGTGTTCTGTGGTCTGTAATTATATTGTTTGGTTAACTTCTGGTACAAATATAGGGCAAAACCAAAGGCAAGAACATACCCTAGCTGTGGTAATTGTTGGATGTAAGCAAAATGAAATGTGTAAAAACGTGGAAATGAACGACTAAAAATTGTGCTTTTTTAGTCATAGAAGAAAAAAAATGTGGAATAACATTATTATTGCAAAATGGATGCCAAATTTTTTGTCTTAAATGTAGCTTTATTGTTGGATTTTGCGCTTAAAAAATTCCCAAAGGGTATTTTTTTCTTCTTCGTAGCGAATATTTTCAAGCATTTCGCCAAATTTTCGTTGCGTTTCTAGTCGGTAAGTGAGCTTTGTGATGGGTTTATTGTTTTTAGAATATTGTTTTTGCCCTTTTGAGTTGATTACGATTTCGTAATAATCTTCTTCAAGCGAAAAAGTTTGCACATCATTTCCTTCTTCACCCTTTTTTTCTTTGAAAGCTATATTATTGAGCATCGCATTGCCAGAACTTGGCGGAGCTTCGGGTATTTCGGCCAATTGTTCTTCTTCACGTGTATTTAGTTTAACTGCCAAGATACCATTTTGACGATTATATATATCAGCTATCAAATCTTCGACTTCAGGCTCTTTGCGCAAATGCCACATATGCTCCAAGTAAGCCATTTCGGCTTGCCAAGCTATTTCACGCTGTTGTGTGTAGGCATTTTGAGCCAGTTCGATTTGTTCTTGGTACTTGCCCGATTGTTGGTTTTTATATTTCCAGATAGAAACGATGTTCTTTTTCTGAAAAAGTTGTAGTTCTTCTTGTTCCGAAATATATTTTTGAGCGTAAGCCAATTCTACAATTCTATCTCGTCCAGTTTTTTTATTAGCCAATTGATTGTGGTATTCTGTCAGTTGTCGAGCATTTTTATAACGTTTTTGGAGTCGGTTGATGTCCATTTCGGCTTTTTTGATATTGAGCCTAGCAGCGTTGCCCTGACTGTTTTGGATTTGTACTTCCAATTTATCAGCCTGACAATCGAGTTCTTTATTTTCAAGATTGAGGGCGGCAATTTTGTAGCTTGCTTCCGCTGCTACAAAACTGTCTTTGGCTTTATTGAGTTTAAATTTACCAGCCGACTGTTGACTAAATTCTTTTTTACGAATTTGAATTTGCTCTTTTTGAAGATAAAGATTAGACAAATCATATTCAAGTTGGGCAAACTCCATTTCTTTATTGAGCAGTGCCAATTCTTGTTGGCACGAATTGGCTGAGTTTGCCGCAAACCGAGCTTGCTGTTGCTCCACTTGTTGTTTCAACACTTTTTTTTGCTGTAGCAATTGATAGATTTCTTCTCCAATTTGGTGGTCGGTCTTTGTTATTTTTCCTTGCGGTACATTGCTCGTATTACTGATGCGCTCTTCTGGAAACTTTTTTTGTTCATAAAAGATTTTTAAATCCCTTGCCATGATGGCCATAAGGCTGGCATAGCCTTCCTTATCTTCCAGATTGTCTAAATCAAATTTTGAAGTTTTGTAACCACGTCCATCCATTACAAATCGTTGGCTGGGACCAGCCAACAGATAGCCTTTACTTTCAATGTCTCCAGTTGTTAAATTCACAGAAACAGGAATAGGTTGAGGGCAAGATTCATAAGTATTAAAACTCAAAGCACGTGGTAACAAATCAATGCCATAAAATAACAAGATACATTCTTCAAAACGAGGCAAGGTCGCTTCAAATTGGCCATTTGCATCAATTGGAGTGAGCAAGTGACTATCTTTATAATAGATACTAGCAATCACATTTTTGCCACTCGAAAAGGCACGCCCCTTTACTTTGACTTGCGCCCAAACAAAGTTGATGGATAGAAAAAAAATAATAACGAAACTAAGAATAGATTTTTGCATTCCTAAAATATCATTCCTTACATTTGCAAGCAAAAACTATGCTCACTGCAATTTCACCAATAGACGGACGCTACCAATCCAAAACCAAAGAACTCTCCGAGTATTTTTCGGAATATGCCCTTATTA
>JAHDEQ010000119.1:0-9276 GCA_020628755.1 Saprospiraceae bacterium | reverse complement strand
CTCAAAAACGCCGTACATGAGGTTTACCTCCCCATGATTTTGGACTTACGTGAAAAAATAAATGATTATGCGATAGAGTGGGCGAGCATACCCATGCTTGCCCGTACGCACGGACAACCAGCTTCGCCGACCTTACTCGGAAAAGAATTTAAAGTATTTGTCGAACGCTTAGATGTTCAGATTGAAGCATTAAAACAAGTAAAATACAAAGCCAAATTTGGAGGCGCAACAGGCAATTTCAATGCACATATTATTACCTACCCAATCATAGATTGGCGCAACTTTGGAAACCACTTTGTCCATGAATACCTCGGTTTGGAACGTTCGCAATACACCACACAAATTGCACATTACGACAATTTGGCTGCCCTTTTTCAGGCTATGAAACGTATCAACACTATATTAATAGACTTGAGTCGAGATATTTGGTCGTATATTTCGATAGACTATTTCAAACAAAAGGTCGTCAAGGGCGAGGTCGGTTCATCGGCTATGCCCCACAAAGTCAATCCCATTGACTTTGAAAATGCCGAAGGGAATTTGGGTATGGCCAATGCAATTTTTACGCACCTTTCGGATAAACTCCCCATTTCTCGTTTGCAAAGAGATTTGACGGATAGTACGGTGCTACGCAACATTGGCGTGCCAGTTGGCCACACCATCATCGCATTCAAATCCATTTTAAAAGGACTGAACAAACTATTGCTCAATGCAACGAAGTTAGAAGAAGATTTAGAAGCCAACTGGATGGTTGTTGCCGAAGCCATACAAAATATCCTTCGTCGCGAAGGATACGAACAGCCTTACGAAGCCCTCAAATCACTTACACGAGGAAAACCTGTCGTCAATAAAACGGATATTCACGAATTTATAGACCAACTATCTGTTAGTGAAGCCATAAAAGAAGAACTCAAAAGTATCACACCACATAACTATATAGGTGTATATTAGCCTGTGTGACAGGTTATAAAATTGTATGTAAATTGCCTGTCACATATTTCTAAAATACCCTATTTAGGGTATAAGGATTAACAATTTCTTTACAATAGAATTTGTATCTTTGTAGCATAAAAAGAGGAAAACCTCCCTACCTGATTAGTCTAGCCCATATTCCGTATAATTTTAATATTGATAATTATTTTAGAATTTGACAGTTAGTCTTATTCTATCTATATATTTTTTGTCTTTTAAGAAAAAAGGAATATGAAGAAATTACAATACTCAACCCTATTTATTCTAGCAATAGTCATTACTTGTATTCTACCCAATAATTTGTTTGCTCAGACAATCATTTTTACAGAAAGCTTTGATGAGGCTGCAGGTTCTATGATGGGAACAAGTACTGAAGGTGTTAATTGGAGTGCTACTTGTCCTGACTGTGCAGCAGGCGACACTTATGAAGTTTCGCCAAGTGGTGCTTTCAGAGGTAATGATACAAATGGACCAGCTACATGGTGTACAGACCCAATTTCAATTCCTGCTGGTACACAATATATAGTCTTAGAGATGGACTTTGATGCAACAGAGGGAGGAGGATATGCAGGAAGTGGAAATTTAGAGACTGCTGACGAATGTAATTCTGGAATAGGTTGTGCAGGAACAGTAGCTAGTGCTACAACTGGAGGTTGCGATAATTGTTGGGATTTTGTTTATTTTGAAGTAGATGAAGGAGGCGGAAATATAACGAATGAGGTATTACTTGGACAATCAGGAACAGCAGATGAAGGTTCTATTTGTCAGGCAATTGATGTTACAGGTTCTACAGAATTCAAATTGTCATTAGTTTTATCCATGTGGGCAAGCGCAGAGTTTTTGAGTTTTGATAATATTACAGTAACTGCATATGATTCAGGAGAAGCTACTGCTGCGAATATCACAGCAGAAGGAGCTTGTCCAGTTTGTTTATTAGAGTTAGGTACTCCAACGGTTAGTTGTAATGATTCAGCCTTTGAAGGTGCAAACACAGATGCCGTTGAAATTTCAATTCCTTTTTCAGGTGCAGGTTCTAGTACAGAGGTTTTGACCCTTATGGCTGGCGGAGCCGCTGCAACTAATACTGGAGATGATCCAGCAACGATGGCATCAGGTACAATTACCTTTGCTGCAACAGAAGGGGATTCTTATTCAATAAGTTTAGATAATAATATTTGTAGTGCTCCAGAAGTAGTAAACGGAACTGTTGAAATGGATTTATGTCCTGCCGCTTGTATGATGAGCATACAGCAAGTCACTGCCGTTTGTTCCAATGATGGTACGACTAACTACGATCTTTGTATTGATTTTACACATTCCAATCCTGATGCTAATGCCTTGGTAGATATTGAAGTAAATGATGGAAGTGTTATTACTTCTTCTTCAAATGTAGTCACAACAGGAAATATTCAGCAACAAAAATATACAGGTATTGCAGATGGAGATACTACAGCAGATGTAGATATAACGATAAGGGAGTCTGGAGGAGGTGGTAGTGGAAATTTTGTAATTGATTTTGATGGAAATGATACTGGTTATACACTTAGTTCACCCCAAAGTGGCAATGGCGTTGATTATTGGGGTGTTTTTGATGATAGTGGTATTACTGTATCATTCACTGGATCTTCAGGTAATTATTTTGCATCACAGGATGATTCTGCAGCTCCTGATCCCTCAACAATTACTATTGCCAATATTGATATTTCTTGCTTGTCATCACCGATTTCCTTTTCAGTAGATTTAGCTGAAGATGATGCAGATGATAATGGAGAAGACTGGGATCTTGCAGATTTTGTTCATTTTGATTATTCAATTGATGGCGGTACTACACAGAATTTACTTTGGATAGAAAGTGTACCTGATGGAGATGCCTTCAATACTGTACCAGCAATTGATACAGATTTTGACGGAGATGGAGATGGAACGAACATCACAGATACTTGGACTACTTTTACTTCCAATATTACAGGTACAGGTAATTTGTTAACATTAACAATTACCGTTGATTTAGATTCGGGCGATGAAGATATAGCTTTTGATAATATACAAATACAAAGTTGTACATCTGGCGCATCTTGCTCAACCTCTACCACTTACACCGAACCCGATTGTTCTTGCCCTGAAAACCCAACAGTAAATCCTGATGGACCATATACAATATGTGATGGTACAACAATCGTGTTTACAGATGCTGCTATCGGAGGTGCAGCTACTACAGGTACATGGGCAATTGTATCAGGACCTAGCACCAATGCTACTCAACTAAGCGATACCAATCCTGTAGCAGACCCTTCTACTGTTTCATTTACACCAGATGGCGGTGCAGGTACATATGTATTGAGTTTGACCTCTGATGCTCCACTTTCTTGTGTCGCAGCTACTCAAAATGTAAATGTTGTGGTAGAAACTCAAGAAACTGCAACATTAACATATATGGATGATATGGAGTGTATGGATGGTTCTGATTTGAGTCCAACTATCACAGGTACTATGGGAGGCACTTATGCAGGAAGCTTAGGTCTTGTTATTGATGCTATTACGGGCTTCGTTGATGTATCAGCTACTCAACCTGGAACCTATATGGTTACTTATACAAGTTCTACTAACACTTGTAGAGCCACAGCTACAGATGAAGTAACCATTCATCCAGTACCTGAAATTGCGGCAATCACAGCTCCAACAATCGCCTGTCCAACCCAAATGTTTGATTTAACAACTTTGACAGTAACAGATAACAATAATGTAGCTAGTACAACAACGACTTATCATACAGTAATGCCTACAAGTGCTACAGATACGGCAAATGAACTAACAGGTGCAGCATTGACCTTAACAGCAGATGCAAGCATTTTTGTTATGGTTGCTAATACTGCTACGGGGTGTTTTGATGTAGCAAGTGTGACGATAGATATTCCTGATTGTGCTGCTTCTTGCAACCCTACAATTCTTACTTTTCCAGCAAACAACGAATAGATAAATCTGAGCGATAATAAAAATATAATCAATCCATGATGAAAAAAATAATACTACTTTTTACCCTGTTTTTTGTTGCGACCATGAGCGTATTCGCTCAATGTCCACCAGAAAACTCGACTTTTAGTTTTGATGAAGATGACTTTGATCCAGGAACAGTTTCTGCTACAGAAGCAGCTCCAAATTCTGGTGATGTTATGTCCAATAATCTAGATGTTTGGAATGCTTCTTCAAACTCATCTGGAACAGATGGTACAGGAGATATACAATTAACCTACAAAGCGGTGGTTTCCTATCCCAATGCCTGTGCAAACCAAGATGGTGATTTTTTAATCGAAGCATCTTGGGGTGGAGCATCCTTGCCTTTACCTGGACCAAGTTCTGGTTCTGATTTTGGAGGGGCGACAGATGATGATTGCCTTTGTGCACACGGTTATGTCGTAATGGTTGTTGACTTTACAGATGCTGGTACACCTGGTGGCTTAAAATCTACTGCTGCAGGATTTAATTTCGATTGGTCAAGTATCAATGGTAGCTCTGAAGGTTATGAATATGGCTTTGGATTTGTATCCGCAGGAACTGATGTCAATGGCGCGCCACTTTCTGGATTGAATACCTTGGCTGCTGTTGAAACTCAATTGCCAACATATTGCAATGCTCAATATGTTGCTGGAACAACTGTATCACAGCATGCTTTAGCTTCTTCCACTGGAGTTTTTACTAATCAAGGAGATGCTTTAAATGCTACGATAAATGACTGTAATACTTCTGGTGAACGAGGTGAAGATACAGGTTCAGGTTCTGGACCGAACAGTGGAGGCGATGCAGGTGGAGTTTCTGGTTTAAACCCAGATGATATGATTACACAAGTTACCTTTATATATGGTCTCTCGAATGCACCAGGCTCTGATTGTACATTTGATGGGGATACAGACGATACGGCTGTTAATACAAATCCATCGGGTTCTTTTTCTGGAATAACCCTTTGTGTACCTCCTCCTCCATGTGGAATATCTGCGGATATAGTTATAACAGAAGATTGTGGTGTTTACGATGTCGAAATTTCAAATGTGGCATTTGAAGGAGCTGCAGATGGCTATACTGTGGGTGTAAGCACCAGCGAAACTGGTCCTTTTACGACAATTGGAAGTACATACACTGGTACTGCTAATCAAGAAATAATGAATGTTACTTTGCCAGGTACGCCTGGAGTTGATAGCTACTATTTTGAATTGATTGAAGATACAGAGGCTAACTGTAGCAATGTTTTTGGTCCAATAGCTGCTCCAAAAGAAAATATACCTTCTTGTACGCCTCTTATAACAGGTGGTGAATAATTAATCCTATATCCAAAAAGAATAAAGACGAAGAATAAATTATGAAAAATATATACTTATATAAAATTATTTTTGCCTTTCTATGTTTTGGTATAGTTGGGCAAGTGAGTGGGCAGTTATTAATAACTGAATTCGTATATGATCCTTGTAATGGAAGCTCATTAACAGACGGCTCTGGAGCTTCTACTGTTGGAGAATATATTGTTATTAGAAACACAAGTAATGCTGCAATTGATTTGAATGGTATAGAGTTTGATGATGATGGAGATTGTTCAGATGGAGACGGAACAGTCTTACCCACTTTCAATTTGCCACCTGGAGAAAATGTTATTATTTCACCTCTAGCTCAAGCTACATGGGAAGCTGAATATGGAACAGTTCCTTCAGGTGTTAATTATCTGATGGTTTCCACTTGGCAATTTCTAAATAATGGAGGAGACGCTATCTGTGTAACCAATGCTACTAATAATGGTTCTTATACAGGTTTAACAAATGATGGAGAAGCTGTTATTTATGATGGAGCAACAAGTATGTTTGTTAATGGTGGAGTTGTTTCCATAAATACCGATTGTGGCCCTCAAACTTATGTGCCTGGTAGTAATACTGGAGAGCCTCCTACTTGCGACCCAATAGAAACAGATATTCAGTCTGTTTGCAATGGTTCAACTTGGGAAATCGTTATCAATTCTATTACTGGCGGTATTACTTCATCAGGGAATACCTTTATATTAGAAGGTTCTAATGCAGATAATACAGTTTCTCATGTCTATGATCCTGCTAACCCTGCTACGCATACTATTACAGGTTTAGTTTATGGTCTTGATCCTGTACAAGATAATCTTGTACTTACAGTTACTGATCTTGACAATAATGCTTGTTTGACAACAACCGCAGTTTTCGAGCTCAACTGTCTCCCTCTTACCGATTGTAACTGTACGGATGATCCACAATTTACTACTATCAATGCACAAGCTGCTGGTACTGCCGACGGGTATCGTATGTTTTATGTCCTAACGGATAATGACAATGGGAACACCTTTGTTGCTGCAAACCCCAACGGTACATTTACTGGTCTTAATGTGAATACCAATTATACTGTATATGCTTTTAATGTGGCCGATGCTGATTTTGCTACTTTTACAACGGCTATTAGCAGTTTTATGGTAGGTACAACCGTCATCGCTAACGACGCTTCAGATACTTCAGGAGGTTTGCTAGAAGATGGGATGAATACAGGTGGCCCATTCAATGGTTTATGTTATACGACGGGTTCTTATGCTTATATTTGTGACTGTCCAGTTTGTCCAGATTTTTCAACACTAAATGCAGATGATTTAGATGTTCAAGTTACAAATAGTACTTGTACAGCAGGGACTTCTACTATTGTAGATGGTTCTATTGTTGCTCCAACAACAGCTTGTCCTACGAATAGTACTTTACAATATTCATTAGACAATATCAATTGGTCAACAGATTTGCCGATGTATGACAATACAATGGCACAGACCATTTATACAAGATGTCAATGTGATTCCGACCCTTCTAATACTTCAACTCCAGACGAGATAACAACTGTTCCTGCTAATAATAATTTTATGCTTATAGCAAATCCAGTTTGTGATGGAGCAAACATGACCACTTTTGATATTGAGTTACAAATTATGAATGGTTCGGCAGGTGCTACTTATGAAATTTCTGCAGATGGAGGTGAGTTTGCTACATTAAGTGGACAAACAGGTGCTGCAGTAATTACCATAGAAGATATAACTTATGCAGCTCAAAATACTAAAATCACAATTATTGTTCAAGATGAAGCAACTGGTTGTACGGTAGAGTATGATGTATTACAGTTAGATTGTACCGAAGCCGAAACTTGTGATTGTTCAAATGCTTCTTCGTCGTACACTATAAATTCGCAGACATCAGGAAATGGTAATGGCTTCAGCATGGTTTATGTTTTAGTTGATAATGACAACTCTAATATGTTGGTCGGTACTTCCAATCAAACAGGACAATTTACTTTAGATTATAATACAAATTATACCGTTTATAAATTCAATGTAGCCGATGATGAATTAACAGCTTTTCAAAATGATGTCAATGCTTTAACATCTATTGCTTCAACTAATGATGTCCTTTCGCAAGCTGGAGCATTTGCTGCTTTTTGTTACTCCGATTGTGAGGAGGTTTATTTAGCTTGTGTTTGTTGCAATGCCGATGCAGGTAACATCGTCATTCCAACTGATGTTGGAACGGCTCTTGATGGAAATACCATTGGCATCTGTCTAGGTGAAGAAGTAAATGGTTTTAGTGTAAACTATTCTTTTGATGAAGATGATCCTGGTACTGATGGCATAGGCAATGGTTATGATTTACGTTTCATCTTAACAGATGCAACAGGAGAAATCATAGAAATTAGCGCAACAGGTGATTTTACAACCGCATCTTTAGGTGTTGGAACATATGATGTATTTGTTTTATCTTACGATGAAACAGGAAATACGCCTAATGATATAGACACTTATTTAGCAAATATAGATGCTGCTCAAATGGGAGGCGATATAGCAGCTATTGTTGCTGACGATAGCGATAATTCCTCTTATGGTCTAAGTCAAGGCGCAACCGCCATTACTGATCCAGCCGCATTTGGCACTTTATGCCTTGATATTGATGAATTGGATAACGATGGTGTGGATGGAGATTCTGAAAAAGTACAAATTGTTATCAACCCAGAAGCAACAATTTGCGAAGGTGATGATTTAACAATAACTGCAAGTGACCCAGATGGGCCAAACGGCGATAAAACAACACTGTATATTTTGGCCAATACAAGTGGTTCTGTTTTAACTACTAATACAGATGGCGATTTTATGGATGACTTAGATGGCACTCCTCAAGGAGCGGGTACTTATGTGGTTTATATTTTAACCTATGATTTAAACGATTTACCAACTTTCGTAGATAATGGGGGTACTCCATTGGATCCTTCTGATGATACTTTGGTCGGAAGTACAATGCCTATGGCGAGTACAGTTAGCTCTGAAACAGCTTGCTTCAACGATGATTTTTTGACCGAGTTTGTTTGTTTGACTGTAAATTCAAGTCCGATTGTAGCTCCTACAGGAATGGATCTGTGTCTAGGTTCGACTACTACAGTTGATGGAACACCGAGTGGTGGTTCAGGAACATATACAACGCATGCTTGGACGATTGATGCATCAAGCACAGCTACCAATATCACCTTGACAAATGATGACATGCAAACAGTGACTGTTGACGCAAGTGGAGCTAGTGCAACTGCTGGAACAGTCGTTCTAAATTATACCGTAACAGATGATAATGGTTGTACAGGTAATGGACAAACTACTATCACTATAAATGATCTTCCTACAGTAAACAATACGACCTTAACGGTTTGCGAAGATGCTGCAGGTAGTGGTCAAGGTGATTTCACTTTGACGGACGCAGAAGATGCAGCAGCGACCAGCAATACAGGAGGTATGGATGTTGATAATGGAGTAGCTAGTCTTACAGTTACCTATCATGCTACTTCTACAGATGCAGATAGTGGTATGAATGCCCTTGCAAATGGCGATGATTTGACGGCTGCTAATAGTCCAATTTATGTAAGAGTAGAAGATAGCAATGGTTGTTTTGATGTGGGAGAAATTACGCTAGTCATAAATCCTTCACCGACTGTGATAGTTAATGTTGGTGCTTGTGATAATAATAATACACAAAGCGATGATTCAGACGATACCTTTTCTTTTTCAATAACGGTAACTAGTCCTGGTTCACATGTATTTGATGGAACTGCACTAGGTTTATCAGCAAATGAAATGATATTTGGTGCATTTTCATATAATGCGGTTGGATTAGATATTAGTTCTCTTATAGGGGGTTCTCCATATACCTTGACAATTGTTAATACAACTACGATGTGTTCAACAGATGTAATGATAACAGTACCGTCTCCTTGCTCTAACTGTCCAGC
>JAHDEQ010000118.1:10432-13980 GCA_020628755.1 Saprospiraceae bacterium | reverse complement strand
GTCCCTTACTACAAATTACGTATTTATTTTTGGTGTATTAGTTTTTTTAAGAGAACCCCATCAGGTATTGATTTTTAAGAAATTAAATGACTATTAAAATCAGAATAGAAGTCGGGTAACTGGACTTTTATTTTCATTGCAATTTTCATTTTCATTCAATTTGTCTCTTTTTCTTTTCCCATTTTAAATATCAATTGATTTTGCTTTGCTTGTTCTTACCAAACAAGAAAGCTGAGGTATGCATTGAAGATGATAATCTTCAATCGTACTGGATTTTTTAAAACTAAATTTTTGATTATGAAAAAACAGGTAAAATTGACAGTCAAGGAGACGACTGCCACCAACAGAGATTTTTACAACCTGTTTCGTCCCATAGCACCAAGTATTGATGTGATTGGAAAGGCGGCGCAGGTAGTGAGTGCATTGACAGAAGCCATTACGATTTGGTTTATCACCCAAAGCGAAATGGCAAATACTTCAAAAACGGTCTCGATTGTGGTCTCCATTTTGGCTACACTGCTCGTCGTAGCAGTGTTGGAATTGGGTGGCAGAAAATTTTTACAAGTAGCAACCAGAGCCATTGTGTGGAAGCGTCTCAAAAACGCTTGGTACAAAACCCTCTTTGTTATTGTTACTTTGATTACGATTGGAATGGGAATTATCTCGTTTCGATTATCAACCAACGGTATTCATCATGCTTTTGTGAGCAATGTTACCGTGCCGAATCTTTTTGATGATTCTGCTTATAAGAAAGAATACAAAGAGAATATCAAAGAGATAAAAACACGCTTTGATGGCGAATTGACTTTATTGAAAGAACGTCACCAAGAGTCCGTTACAAGCATGACCGCACAATTTGATGCACGCATCAATGCTGCGCAAATTAAGTTGGAAGATTACGATTATCGAGACAAAAAAGGAATGTCTTGGGCCAAAAGTCACGTTGAAAAATACCGAAACAAAATCGGTACAATCAACACGGACAAAACCGCTACTTTGGCTAGTCTCAAAGAAGACTACAACCAAAAAGTAGATGCTTGGCAAAACCGTAAAAACAAAGCCCTCGAAACGGAGGAAGCCGTTTTAGCTGCGAATGTTGCAAAAGCCGAAAAAGTTATCGGTAAGAAGCATCAATTCAAGTCCAAAAATGCAGAGTTTTGGGGAGTCTTATTTTCCTACTTTGTAGGATTTAGCGTGGTTTTAGCATTTATTTGTATTGTTACGGTAGAAGTGTATCGCCGAGGTGCAGGTATTGAAATTGAGTATGACGAGGAGGAAAAAGATGATTCGATTTTGGGATTGTTTTGGTATGGTTTGACTAAACGTTTGGATAATTTCTTTAGAACAAGAGCCGAACGTTTTGCAAAAGTATCCCGTACTTCTGGTTCAAATCGCTCTATCGGATTCAACCATTCTAGTGCCTTTGGAACGGCTCAAACTGAGTCAAATTTGCCAAGAGCAGAATACGAAAATGGTACGAACTTCTAATTATTTTCAACGGTGATTAGTGAAAATCATAAAAATGAGTCATAGCTCTTTGGAGCTATGGCTTTATTTTTTACCCAAAAGCACTTCTAGTTTTTAATTTGTCAGATAAAATAACTATATTTGACTCCCTTTTCAATTTCACACCCCAAGAATTAATCTTTCCCATACCGACTTGTTGTAATAGATAATTTTCAAATTTTTGTATAAGCAAAAATTAATCTCTAAGGCAACTTCCCAAAAGGAAATTTGTATTTCCCAAACTAGCTATTTGACAAAATAAACTTTCAATAACTACAAATTAAACTTAATCTATGATTTCATGGACAGCATTTAGCATGTTGATGACGTTGGGTATAACAGCTCTATTATTTCAACAAAAAAGAAAGAAAAAAATACAATTTATTGCCTTATTGACAAGCATTGTTTTCTTATCCTTTTCGATGGAAGGCTTTGCCCAAGAAAAAGGCGATTTAGGGAACAGTCTAGTTCCTCAACGATGTGGGACAGAAGAATATATGCAAATGCTATTTCAAGACCCTGCTTTCAAAGAAAGTTATTTAAAGAAGAAAGCAAAAATTTCTGAAAAAGCACATTTACTAGGACTACAAAAAGCTCCATGTTCAAGTCCTCTAATTGTTCCAGTCGCCATTCATTACAATAATCCTATCACGGCGGTAAACACTCAATGTTTGATAGATGCAGCACAAGCACAGATTGACCAAATGAATCTGGATTTTAGTGGCTGTAATATGAGTGCAGGCTTATTATGCGATTGGATAAATGCAGGTTGTGATAGTTATGGCGGTACAGTAGGCGCAGATGCAATGCCCGACGATGGAGCTTGCATTCAGTTTTGTCTAGGCGATCAAAACTTACCTGCTGGAGAAGACAATATTGGAGGTTTAGCCATTACGGTAGGAGATTATACTTGGCCGAGTGTGCCTGGAACGACTTGGGACGGATGGCTAAATATTTTTGTGAGTGATGGAACGACAGCAGGACAAGCTGCAACGACCTTAGGTATAGCTCCTCTTTTTGGGGCTTCTAATCCGAATGGCAATGGTGTTTATGTAACGCATAATGCTTTTGGATCTCAGGCTTTTGCAGGTTGTACTTCAGGAGGCCCTATAGATATGCAAGCCCCTTATGATGGTGGAGCAACTTGTACGCATGAAGTTGGACATTACTTTGGTTTACAGCATACTTGGGATGATTCATTTGCTGATACACCCAATCAAGGAGGCCCCAATTATGGTTGTCCTACTGTCAACTCAAGTACCTGTGCTTGTACAGGAGATTGCGATGGCTATGCAGGTAATTTTATGGATTATGTAAACGACGATTGTATGTTTACATTTACACAAGACCAAGTTGATCAAATGCTTGCGGCTGCTGCGCCACAAAATGCTTGGACAACCAGTGGTGTTTCTTGTCAACCTTCATATCCTCCTTGTGGAACTGCACAAGCAGGAGCTTGCGCAGTTGCTTGTGCTTCTGCTGTCACAACACCTCTATCAGAAACGATGGATTTTTGCGATACAAGTGCTGGATTTACACTTTCAGAAGAAGGAGTTGTATTAGATGATGATTCAGATGCTGTTTATACTTGGTCTATTGGAAATTACCTTTCTTCGGGTGGAACAATGGTAAGTGCAACGCCGCCCACGGTGACTACCTCACCGTGTATGCTTACTACAATGGTCTATTATTTAAACATTGATTGTGCCTCCACGCCACTTACACCTACTTTAGATGGAGGAACATTTACCATAAATGTTTACCCTGGCGCACCAGCAGATTTATCTTCTTTAGTTACTATTTCAGGAGAGAATACTTGTAATGAACCAATGGTTACACCTATTGCGGGTTGTGAAAGTTATGTTACTATAGTAGGAGATGGTGCTAACCCATCATTTCCAGTTAGTGCTGGAATGTCAGGAACAGCTTCTTATGATTTGACTTATGTTCCAAATGCGGCTGGTCCAAATTGTTGTACCAATTCTACAACAATTATTGATGCGGCAACTAATGACGGAGATTTAGAGTTGATAGGTGCGGGG
>JAHDEQ010000118.1:6444-10332 GCA_020628755.1 Saprospiraceae bacterium | reverse complement strand
ACTCCAATAAATGGTACAGAATCCATCTGTTCGGGAGCTTCACCAACGCTAAGTACCACCGATTTAGTCCTAAATGATAATAGCCTAGCAGAACCGACAGGAACAGATGTAACGGTAACGTGGTACACGGATGCAGGTTTGACAACAGCCTTTACAGGAGTTCTCAACCATTCAGGAGCAGACAATTGTGCAACAGAAGAAGTACTCCTTTATGCCGCAGTAGAATGTATAGATGATAATAGTCTTATAGCAGGAGGCCAAGTTACGATTACGGTATATCCAGCCTTTGATGCAAGTTTATTGACCCTTACGACAGGCGATTGTGCTACAATACCAACAGCTACAACAAGTTGTGGAAATTATGTAGTAAACTTAGATGGCGATACTGATGATATTACGACTGCACCGATGCCAGGGGAGTCAGGTACAAATAATTATACAATTACATGGGCAAGTGCGCCAGCATGCTGGACCGATGGTACAGCAACAGTAGCTTATAATTGCGCTGCTGTTCCTAATTTTGAAGCAGGTAATAGCTTTAATCCAAATGACCCTTGTTCTTGCAACGATAATCAAACGGGAAATGGCAATCAAGATGGGACATTCGCTGAAACAGTATCTGTTACAGGCGACCCTGGAGATATTATTGCTGGACAAATGTGGACCGTTACGGGGATTACACCTTTGAGTGGTTCTGCTATGCCAACTTTATCAGGAGGAGGAGCTGTTGTTCCAAACACAACAACCTTGACTTTTGATAATAGCGGAGCTGAACCTCGATACTTTTTAGATATAGAACATACAGATGACAATGGTTATTTCATTACGATAGAAGGGCCTGCGGCGGTTGGAACAATAGGAAATACAGTAGTACAAATTTCTAACCTATGTGAATATCCTGAAATCAGTCCTATTACTGGAGTAAGTGCAAGTTATTCTATTAATGACGCTAGCACGACTAGCACTATGATAACGGAAGTATCTTCACCAACGAATACAGGAACAGTGGCTTATACGATTTCTCCAGCTTTACCAAGTGGCTTTACAGATAATGGAGATGGAACATTTACTTTTGACCCTGCTCCAGGAGATGAAGGAAATTATATTATCACAGGTACATTTACACCGACTGCTCCTTTTTCTAATATGAGTGGTACGGCTGCTGCTCCTGCATATCCAGGCGATGCTTGCGAAACAATAGAAACTTTCTCTTTGACTATTACATCGGGAGCTTGTAGCGCAGATAATGGTAATATTTCTATTTCAGTAAACTGATAAAGGATTTCAGAAAAACAGATAGTTGAAATAAAAAAGCCAGCATGGAATTTCCATACTGGCTTTTTCTTTACTGCTCAAAAGCATATTGTACTAAATTTGCGCCCATTTGTAAGGCTTGGCGACGTTTTTCTTCGGGATCTTTATGCACTTCAAAATCTTCCCAACCATCGCCTAAATCACTTTCATAAGAATAATAACAAACCACTCGGTCTTGCCAAATCAGCCCAAAACCTTGGGCTGGTTTGTCGTCGTGCTTATGTATTTTGGGCAAACCATTTTTAAACTCAAACTTCTGTTTATAAACAGGATGATTAAAAGGCAACTCCACAAAATCCAATTCTGGAAAAACCTGCTTCATCGCTACACGGACAAACTTATCCATTCCAAAATTATCATCAATGTGCAAAAAGCCGCCGCCCATCAAATAAATCCGCATATTTTCAGCTTCTGCATCCGAAAAAACCACGTTCCCATGTCCCGTCATATGCACAAAAGGATAATTGAACAATTCCGCACTACCAACCTCAACCGTTGCATAATCAGATTCAAAGTCAGTACCTAAGTTCTTATTACAAAAATCAGCCAAATTGGGCAAAGCCGTCGGATTGGCGTACCAATCGCCGCCGCCGCTGTATTTCAACAAAGCCAATTTTAAAGTCGAACTGGTATTGGTTGTAAATCCAAATAATAAAAATGTTCCTAATAAAAAGGATAGTAAGTATTTCATTTATAAAAGTGTTCACGTGTTCAGGTATTCATGTGTTCACGTACATGTTTAACATGAACACGTGAATACGTAGATACTTGAACACCTTAATATAATTGATTCATGCATTCTTGCATTTCCTCATTCTTGCATTAAATTAACGGTGTGACAAGCCACAATGCCTGCTGTTTCGGTACGAAGACGATTTTTGCCCAAACCCGTACTCTTAAAGTGGGCTTCATGAGCAAGGTCAACTTCTTTGTCTGTAAAATCCCCTTCGGGACCAATTAGTATAATAACGTCTTTTCCAGCCGTATAATTTTCTTTTAAATCAATATTCTCCTCATACGCACAATGCGCTATAAATTTTTGAGCCGTTGAATCTTGATACTTCTGCACAAAATCTTTGACGGTTGACCAATCATTAAGTTTAGGCAAATAGGCTTTTAAAGACTGTTTCATGGCTGTGATTAGAACTTTTTCTAATCGGTCGAGTCTAATCTTTTTTCGTTCAGAACGCTGGCAGAGTAGGGGCGTAATTTCGCTGATGCCAATCTCTGTGGCTTTTTCCAAAAACCACTCCAAGCGCGCTATATTTTTGGTGGGTGCAATTGCAATGTGCAAATGCACCGTGCCTTGCTTATACGACTGCACTTCACTTTGGATACCAATGACACATTCTTTTTTACCAATTTCAGAAATAATGCCTTCATACCAAGCACCTTTTCCATCAACAAAGTTGATGGTATCGCCTACTTTTTTACGCAACACTTGGCTACAATGTCGAGCCTCCGCTGCATCCAAAAAAGCAAATCCGTCTTTGATATTGGTAGTATAAAAGAGAAACATATTCTGTGTGTCTAGGTGTTTGTGCCTATCTAAGACAGGTAGATGTTTATGTGCGTGTGTTACATAAGTACATCATCGAACAAAGTTAGCCTAAAATTTTACATTTTTGATTTAAAACCTGACCTTTGCACTGCTAAATTTTAAAGGATACAACAACAACAAGCAAAATACTGTTCTATTCAATAGATTAAGCAAGATACGTACCTACGTGTTTGTGCCTGTCTAACGACAGGTAGATGTCTATGTGTTTAAGTCACATACACGTAAACACATAGATACATAAATACGATATAATAAATGGATGTATTAATAATGGCAGGACAACTCATTTTGAGTTTGTCGATATTGGTGGTTTTACATGAGTTTGGTCATTTCTTACCTGCTCGATTATTTGGGACACGAGTCGAAAAATTTTACCTGTTTTTTGACGCTGGTTTTGAATTATACAAAAAGAAAATTGGCGACACCGAATGGGGAATTGGCTGGTTGCCTTTGGGCGGTTATGTCAAAATATCGGGTATGATTGACGAAAGTATGGATTTGGAGCAGATGAAGCAACCACCGCAACCTTGGGAGTTTCGTTCCAAGCCAGCTTGGCAACGCTTAATTATTATGTTAGGCGGTGTGACGGTCAATTTTATATTGGGTATTTTTATTTTTACCATGATGTTGTGGTATTGGGGCGAAGAATATTTGCCTATTGAGAATGCCAAATATGGAATTTATACCGATTCTTTAGGACAAGATTTGGGACTGCGTGATGGCGATAAATTGATAAGTGTTGGTGATTTGAAGTTGACCAAAATGGAGTCGGGGACTTTCAAGAGCAATATTATCATAGAAGGGGCAAGGTCTTTTGTAGTAGAACGAGATGGTAGAGAGCAGACCCTTAATATTTCGGATGAACAGGCTTCTAATTTGTCAAAATTTGAAAATTCGGGTGCTTCATTGTTTGCACCACGTTTTCCTTTTGTGGCCGATAAAGAATTTCCTGATGATAGCCCTGCCAAAGAAGCAGGCATTCAAGCAGGCGATCGCCTGCTTGAGTTGAATGG
>JAHDEQ010000118.1:0-6344 GCA_020628755.1 Saprospiraceae bacterium | reverse complement strand
CGTTTGCAAACAGCAACCCAAGACTATAATTTCTTGCAAGCCATCCCTGCTGGCTATGACAAAGGAATCGGATTTTTGACTTCCCAAATTAAAGCCTTTGGGCAAATGTTTACAGGAAAACTAAAAGCCAAAGATAGTTTAGGGAGTTTCCTAACAATCGGAAAAGCCTTTGGTGGCGAATGGGTTTGGGAACGCTTTTGGTTTTTGACGGCAGCCTTGTCTATGATTTTAGCTTTTATGAATTTATTGCCCATTCCTGCACTAGATGGTGGCCATGTGATGTTCTTGCTTTACGAAGTTATCACAGGACGAAAACCCAGTGACAAATTTTTGGAGTATGCGACCACAGCAGGTTTTATTTTATTGATGGCGCTGATGTTATATGTTGTAGGACTTGATATTTGGCGACATATACTTAGTTAATTTTAGGTTTGAAAAAATTGCCACTTTGTGGTGAAAAATTGAGTAGTGAATAAAAACTATTTTGAATTTTACGAAATACCAATGTCTTTTGAAGTAGATGCTGCTGCTTTGAGGCAAATATTTTTTGCGAATAGCAAAAAATATCATCCCGATTTTTATACTTTAGAGTCAGAAGAGAAGCAAGCAGAGATTTTGGAACTGTCAACACTCAACAATCAAGCCTACAAAACCCTTTCGGATTTTGATAAACGCATGAAGTATATCTTAGAATTAAAAGAGGTACTAGGCGAAGAAGGACAAAATAAAATCCCACAAGACTTCCTAATGGAAATGATGGACATCAATGAAAAATTGATGGAGCTTGAATTTGACTACGATTCCGAAAGTCACAATCAAGTAACAAAAGAAATCAATCAACTCGAACAAAGTCTTTTGGATAACATACAAGAAGATTTAAAAAGTTTTGCATCAAATTCAGGTGCAAATTTGATAAGTATCAAAGAATATTATTTAAAAAAGCGATACTTGTTGCGTATTCGAGAAAATTTAAATAAATTTGCGTCCGCTTAAAAGCTCTACCATCACAAATGCCGAGTGTGCCTGCACAACGGATAAAGTGAAAAATAAAAGATGCCGGTGTGGCGGAATTGGTAGACCTGCCTGCGCAGGCAGGCGCGCTAGGATTCGAAATCCAGTTCTCGCAAGAGAGTAATAAAATATACAAATGTGTATTATGTTTATGCCTTAAAGTCAACTGTTAAAAACTATGTATATATAGGATTAACAAATAATTTAAAGCGAAGAATAACAGAACACAATAAAGGAAAAGAAAAAACAACAAGAAAATTTGCACCATTTGTTCTAATATATTTTGAGGTGGTAAATAATAGAATCGAGGCTAGGAAAAGAGAAAAATATATGAAAACAACAAATGGAAGAGAATATTTAAAAGAACTACCATCACAAATGCCGAGTGTGCCTGCACAACGGAAAAGTGAAAAATAAAAGATGCCGGTGTGGCGGAATTGGTAGACGCGCTGGATTCAAAATCCAGTTCTCGCAAGAGAGTGGGGGTTCGATTCCCCCCGCCGGTACTACAAAAAAGCCCTTGTAAGTTATTACTTGCAAGGGCTTCGTTTTTTGACTTAACAAACAACAATAAAAAAGCCTTTACGATGATTCGTAAAGGCTTTTTTATTAGAGCAATTTAGTTGTTCGATTTTTTGATTTGGTCAGGGTGAGGGCGTTTGATGTCCATTTTAGAAGAAGGACTGGATTTTTTAGCTACAAACTTACCCATCAAAAACCACAAATCATCATTATCACGATTCAGGCAATTTTTATTGGCTTCTCGTCTAGCTCGATAAGCATATACTCCTTTTTGTGCATCAGGTATTGTTTTTATGGCCTTGGTCACAATAGTATTGTGGCATTCTTGCATAGCTTTTACATCTTCTACATTATCGGCTGCTGCTTTTTCAAAAGATGCTTCGTCTGTTGCTTTGAGAACTTTTTTTAGGGTAGGAATTTTGGTTAAACAAGCGCACAAAGCTTTTGCAGTTGCCAGCTCGGCAGCAGTTGCTTTTCCATTTTTAGCAGCTTCTTTTTTGGCTTGTAGTTCTTTGCGTTTTTCCATTTCTTCGGCAGAAACTTCTTTCTGTTTGTGATCATGTCCAACGTGGCTATGGTCGTGCCCCGAATGGTCGTGTCCGTGATGACTGTGGTCATGTCCATCATGACTATGATCATGACCTGAGTGGTCGTGCCCGTCATGGCTATGGTTATGCCCTGCATGATCGTGTCCGTCGTGACTGTGGTCATGCCCTGCATGGGCATCTTGTTTAGCTTGAGTCGCCGTTGCAGAATCTCCGCCACAAGCAGCCAACATCATTGTACAGTAAGCTATGAGGCAAGTTATTTTTAGTATTTTCATTTTAGTAAATTTTAAATTGGTTTTTTAACTGTGTAAATATCTTCCAAAAATTTGTCCAAAAGTAAGGAGTTTTATTTAAGATTTTTGAAAACGAGCCAAATTCTCCCACACAAAGCGTACGACAGGTGCTTTGCAATAGCCTTCAAGCTCCCACATTTTGGTATCTTGAGCTACGCCACCCATTTTTTTATAAAAATAAATAGCTTGTTGATTATCAGGAAGCACCCAAAGATACATTGGAATATTTCCTGCTCTTTCTAAAATCCATTGAGTCGTTTTGTGCATAAGTGTTTTGCCAATGCCTTTGCCTTGCCACTCGCTCAATACATGTAGATTGTCTAAAAATGCGCCATGCTCATCACCTTTATTCAAAAAAGTACAAACAAATCCACACAATTTTTCCTCTTCTTCGGCAAGAATAATAGAACGATTTTCTGGCATTTCTTCAAAACGGTTTTGCCAAATTTCAGTTCTTTCTTTTAAACAAAGATGTTCTAAATAGTAGGCATCTACCAAACCTTTGTAGTGTCGCTGCCAACTTAGCGCATGCAAGTTGGCAATCGCTTGAGCATCAGCAGGAGTTGCTTTTCGATAGGTAATCATTTTGAAAGTGTTCGAGTGTTCGAGTGTTCGAGTGTTCACGTCATAAACAGAACTTGAATACGTGAACACACGAACACTTGAACACAATTAATACGGATCCACATTTACACTTACTCGGACTTGCGAGCAATCGGGCGTTTTTTGCATCAAATAAGTTGCTTCTTGAATCAGTTTTTTGGTATGACTAATCACATTGACTTTGCGCTCCAATTTTAACATTATATCCATAAGGTAGTAGGTACGAACCCGTGAAACATAAGGTACAGCAGGGCCAATTACACGTGAACCCAATTTGGCTTTTAAAAAATCTGAAAGCACTTGTGTTCCCTTATTTAAAGAAGCGGGCTTTTTATGTTTTAAGGTAATTTTTATCAATCTTGAATAAGGTGGATAACCAAAGGTTTTGCGTTCAAAAATTTCTCGATTAAAGAAATTGGTGTAAGCATTTTCAATGACTTCTTTGATAACAGCATGGTTGACATCGAAGGCTTGTAAAATAACTTTTCCTCGCTTCTTTTTACGTCCTGCTCGTCCACTCACTTGCGTAAACAATTGAAAAGAACGTTCTCCTGCCCTAAAATCAGGAAATTGCAATTGCTGGTCAGCACTCAATATTCCGACGATACTCACATTGTCAAAATCGAGACCTTTGGTAACCATTTGTGTTCCGACCAAAATATCAATTCGTTTTTCTTCAAAATCATTGATAATGCGGGCGTGGGCGTGCTTGGTTTTGACAGTGTCAAAATCCATACGTCCGATTTGGGCATCAGGGAAGATTAATTTTAGTTCATCTTCAATTTTTTCAGTTCCATAACCTTTTAAGTTTAAACTTCGACTTCCGCAAGCTGGACATTCTTTAGGAATATTTTGCTGCGAACCACAATAATGACATTGTAAATTGCCATAATATTTGTGGTAGGTCATACTCACATCGCAATTGCGGCACTCGGAATGCCAACCGCAATCTGGACACTGCATCGTGGGCGAATAACCACGACGGTTTTGGAACAAAATGACTTGTTCGCCATTTTCGAGTGCTTGTTTGAGTTCTGCAATCAATACCGAAGTAAAATGTGATTGCATGGTTTGTTTTTTGAGTTCTTCTCGCTTGTCCACCACTACAATTTCGGGGAGTTGCATTCCACCAAAACGTTCCTTCATCTCGACTAAACCGTATTTATTAGAACGTGCATTTTGGTAGGATTCTAAAGAAGGAGTCGCTGTACCGAGCAGTACTTTTGCACCCGTCAAATGTGCATAGTAAATGGCCGCATCACGGGCATTGTAGCGAGGGGCAGGGTCATATTGTTTATAAGAAGCATCGTGCTCTTCATCAATAATAATGAGTTGCAGATTTTTATACGGCAAAAATAGACTTGACCTTGCACCAAGTACAACCGATTTTTCTGCTAAAACAGCTTTCCATAAATCCACTCTTTCGTTATTATTGAGTCGGGAGTGATACACCGAAATGGCATCGCCAAAAATAACTTTTAGGCGGTTGATGATTTGAGTTGTAAGAGCAATTTCAGGTAGTAAATACAGAACTTGTCCACCTTCTTTAATCGTTTTTTGAATAAGTTCGGTGTAAACCCGTGTCTTGCCACTTCCTGTAACGCCGTGTAATAGAACTACATTTTTTTCTTGAAATTGAGTGTCAATTGAAGCAATGGCCTTGGTTTGTTGCTCGGTTAATTCGTGAGCTTCAGAAAGCTCATCTTTGTAGCTATCAATACGACTTACTTCTTTGTCGTAGGTTTCAAAAATTTTCTTTTTGACAAGGGCATTGATGACGGAACTATCAACATTGGCAGCTTTATAAATTTCTTGTTTGCGGACAAATTCTTGATTGCGAGCGAGTTGGATATACGCCATAATGGCTTCAACTTGTCGGGTAGAACGGGTGCACTGGTCAAAGGCTGCTTGGAGTGTGTTCGAGTCCGAGGCGTAAGGTTCAGCGAACCTTACGCAGGTGATTTTCTTGGGTTTGTATTTGGTTTTGATTTCTTCTTTTACATAAACAATACGTTTTTCGAGCAAGCGATTGATGAGTGGATAAACGGTTTTTTGCTCTAAAATTTTACGGACATCTTCGATAGACAATTCATTTTGAATACTCAAAGCTTCCGCAATCATATATTCTTTGTCGTCTAGTCCATCAAAATTATTATCAAAAACAGGACTCAATAAAATACGGGTTTCTGAAGCCAATTTGAGATTAGCAGGAAGGGCAGCATTCATCACTTCACCTATTGTACAAGCATAATATTCGGCAATCCATTGCCACAATTGGAGTTGCTTTTCGTTGACAATGGGTTCGTCATCAATGACCGAAATAATGGGTTTAGGTTTGGTATCTTTTTCTGCTTCGCTTGCCATTTCTAAAACCAAACCTGCGTAAACTCGATTTTTACCAAATTGTACTTCTACCCGAACACCTTTTTTGATTTTGCCTTGCAGTTCGGTCGGGATATAATAAGTATAAGCCTTTGGTATCGCAATGGGCAAAATGATTTTGACAAACTGATTGGTGACTACAGGATGGAAGTTTTCTGACATTTATTCTTTTTGCTTACTTTAGTAAAAGGACACTTATTCGTCTAGTGTCCAGTTTAGCGTTTGATTCTAAATACGGTCATATTTTTCGACAGTAATTTCGTGTTTAACCTCGCCTGTGTGTTTGATATTAGAGGGTTCAAATAACATGATATGAACTTCTTCTTTGGCAATAGGTCGGTGTTCGACTCCTTTGAAAACAATAATCATTTCGCCTTCTTGAAGTTCGACTGTTTTATCTCGAAATTCCATTATTAATGTTCCTTTGAGTACGTAGAATAGTTCGTCCTCGTCTTTGTGACTATGCCAAACAAATTCGCCTTCTATCTTCGCCAATTTGACATCTTGACCATTGAGTGAGCCGATGATTTTTGGTGACCATTGGTCGCTAAAGAGTTGGAGCTTTTGGTGGATATTGATTTTGTTCATAACATTTTCAAATTATACCTGGAAAAAAGGCATCTTTAAAATGATTGACTTTGTACAAGGTTTCGTCTTTTAGTATAACACTTATGATGTCGAATCGGATTTCCCAATCGTGCTTTATTTTTTTCATATACACACTTGCTGCATCGGCAAGGAGTTTTTCTTTTTTTTTGGTGACAAATTCTTCGGGTTGTCCCATCAAAGTTGAAGTACGGGTTTTGACTTCTACAAAAACGAGTATTTCATCGTCTTTGGCAATTATATCAATTTCGGCACGACTAAATCGCCAATTGGCTTCCAAGATGTGATAACCTAAATTTTGTAAATAATCAATGGCTATCTTTTCTCCTTGTTTTCCCGTTTCATTATGTTGTGCCATGAAAATATATTTGTACTTTCG
>JAHDEQ010000117.1 GCA_020628755.1 Saprospiraceae bacterium | reverse complement strand
TTATAAGTCATTTTTCAATGACGCAAAATAAAGCTATTTGAGGAAATACAAGCGTAAACTTATTTTAGACCCAATATAATTTATGGATACGGTTAGCAAACACCAAAATTTGAAAATTGTCCTATACACCCTCCATATATTACTCACTTGAGTCATATTATTGGACATATTTTTGCACTAAAGCTGCACATACAACCGTTTTAAACTCAAGCAGCTATTCAACGTTTTTATGCAAATAAGTAGGCAATTATTACAAGATTGTAGGCGGAAAGATCGGAAAGCACAGTTTGCACTTTATAAGGCTTGTTATTCGATTTTGATGAGTGTTTGTATGCGCTACAAGCGCAACAAAGACGATGCTGCGGCTGTCTTGAATGAAGGCTTTTTGAAAATATTAAATAATTTAGATAAATACGATGATTCGACCCCCTTTGAGGCATGGATAAAACGAATCATGATAAATACAATTATTGATGAGTTTCGTAAAAATCGAAAGGTAAAAGAACTCATCGAATATACCAATTTTGAGGAAGAGGAACGCTATGCTGACCAATTTGATTTTAATACTGCTGACCAGCAGTTTGATGCCGAAGATTTAGAGGTCATTATCCAAACGCTTCCTCCCATGACTCAAAAAGTTTTCAATTTATATGCTATTGATGGATACACACACAAAGATATTGCTGACTTGCTCGACATAAGCGATGGTACTTCGAAGTGGCATTTGAGTTCGGCTCGAAAAAAACTTCAAGAGGCTATTCAAACCAAAATGAACAGCGCAAAAGTTAGAAGCTAAATTTTTAAGCCAGCAATTAATCATAATAAACAAAAGAAAATGGGACATCAGTTAGATGACTTTTTTAAGAAAAAATTAGGCGAACGTGAGTTTGAGTTCGATGAGGCGCATTGGGCCGATGCCTTGGACTTGATAGAAGCCGAAGACAAGAAAGACCGAAAAGGTTTTTTCTTTTGGCTCTTTGGTTTGGCCGCAGTCTTTACCTTAATTGCCTTTTTTGCCATCCAAAAATACAAGCTTTCTGCTGATACATCCATTGCTCAAAATACGACCGAATCTACTACTAATATAAAGAAATCAGAAACCCAAACTACAAGTAGCACATCAGGAACTAAACAACTTGATAAAGATAATTTCGACACAAGTACGAATCGATCCAATGACAAGAAATTACAAACCGAATTGCCCCAAAAGGGCAATTCGGTGGCTACTACTAAGCCCTCTACTACCGAAAATTTGAACTTTGATACACCAACAAGTGCCAACACTGGCGCAACTATTTCTACTCAAAATAGAAATGAATGGATTATGAAGAAAGAAGAAGTTGCTGCATCTCCAAACCCATATACCGAGGCTACAGCAATTTCTTCTACTTCTACCTCCGATATCCTTACAACTGTTACCAAAACCGAACCTAAAGAGACCCTTACAAATATGCAAGAGGCCTCCCACAAACCGAACCAATTAAAAGAACTTGCACCAAACGAATCTTTAACGACTTTGGGTATTCAACAAATGACCATCTCAAAAGATTTGACGGATGAAGATTTGGATAAAACCATGAAAGGCGAATTGCTCAAACCACTAAAACGATACTCGTTTTCGGCTGGACTACAAGCAAGTACCGTCATGATGTCTATTCCTGATGGAAAAATGGGATTGACTGCTGGTTTGACAAGCAAACACCGTTTTCATCCACAATGGGCTTTGGGAGTTGATGTCTTGTATCACCTTCGTCGTCACCAATTCAATGATTTAAACCGAAGTTTTCAAGTAGCTTATGCTTTTGGTCGCATTGACCAAAGCGTACAATTACGACCTTCGGCCATACACTCTTTTGAATTTCCGATTTATATAGAGTATGGATTTGGGAGCAAGCAAAAAGAACCTTTTGACTTTACTACGAGAGAACGCTACAATAAGCATAGCATCGAGCTAGGCTTGGCACCCGTCTTTTTATATGGTGTGCAAGGAACATTAGTCAACGTAATAGATGCTGGCGAAGAGCAGGTTTTAGAACAAGGCTGGATTAGAACCGAGGCTTATCGCAAGCTGTATGCCAACGCATTGTTGGGCTACAATCATTATGTCAAAGACTATTTTTCTTTGGGTATTCGTGCTCGCTATGCTATTGGTGGAATTGTTGACCCTTCATTTGAGTTTTTTGATGAATCTACAGTTTCACAACCCGACAATTTTTACTTTGACATTAACGCAAAATTTTACCTTTTTTAAATGAAAAAATCTCATGAACAGAAAGTAGCTTTAATCAACATTAAAGCTGTTTTCCTAATCCTAATTGCAGTAAGTTTCTCAGCCTGTAAACGAAACTTTATTGAACTACCCGAAGAAAGCGCAGCCCAACCCATTTTTGAAACACAGTTTTCAATCAATGGCGAAACGGTCAACTTTGTAGCTGGTGTAGATGACTATTATATGCACACCAACTACCAAGCAGACAACGAAAATGTCCTTCGTTACCTCGGCCATTTTGCCGAAGAAGGTTGTCAGGCCGACTGTCCTTCCAGCATACAATTTGAACTTCGTTCGACTCAATTTGCCGACGAAACCACTACAACCAACGACCTAATGGTCAAAGATTACGAATACATGGACTTGACTGCCGAAGATGCAGATGTCTATCAAGTAAAACTAGATGCAAATATCGAAGAAGAAAATTTAGATTCTTTTTTCTGGGGCAACCTTGGCGGAAATAATGAACTAAAAATAGTTAACCAAGCCAGTTATATCCATAATTATACCGTTGATAGCGAAAATAGGTTTGATCCTATTCTAAGAGTCCTTAGTACAAATGGCCATGAATACAGCTTATCTCGCAATGTACCACTCAATGGAGGAATTACTTGTTCGGCCGACCTTAGCATGAGCGACAACAATGATGGCACATATACAGCCGAAGTCATCACACAAAATATCAATGATGCAACTTATTTTTGGCTTGATGACAACAGCAATGGCAACATGATAGCAGGAACAGATTTGTTTACAACTAGCTTTACAGCACCCATTGATTCCTTTTTACAATGGAGTATCGGTTTACTTGTATTTGATGGGATTGCTCCTGAATGTAATGTTGGAATAACAAGCACCTTCTCACAAGATGCCAATGGCAATCTTGCCTACGCTTCTGCCAATTACGACCACGAAGTCTTAGCCAAAATCGAGAACGGATCTCGCTATGGCTTTTCACAATTTGTTATACAATATACCGATGAAAACGGTACAACTTATCGTTCCGACCTCGGTCCACAATCAGCTTTGAGTTATCTGAAAGTTACTTCCATAGAAGATTACATTTCTAATGAAAATAGCCAAGCTACCAAAAAACTAGACATTCAATACCAATGCAATGTTTATACTGAAACAGGCTTATCATTGCGAGTTGTAGATGGTACAGGTACAATCGCAGTTGCCTATCCCAATTAGGACTTTTGTTCTGTCTAACTTCTAAGCTAATTATGTTCAGTTTAGCTTCCTAGCTAAACAGGATTACGAGCTAAAGCTTCCAAGCTTTAAATAGCTATAGAAGTTTCATCGCATAAGTTGATAAGCAGTTCAATTTTATTCCAAAGAAACTATACCTTCGGTTATTTTAACCCAAATATCTAGACAGCCTTCTTGCTTTTTTGCAAGAAGGTTTTTTCTTTTTAAATGCTATTAATATCTACAACTGCGTAGCTGCTACGATTTTGGCACATTAATTTCTGTATTTTATATTGACTGAGCTAATTGTAGTAAAGGGAGACTATTATTGCATAGGAACTTTCTTGAAGTTTCCTTTCAAATAATGCCCCCAAACTACCTATTACTGTGGAACGAAAATAAGTTTAAATTTAAAATTGTCCGTAACAGCGACTTTAGTCGCTGAAAATCTAGGATGGCAGCTAAAGTAGCCCCTACGGTTTTTTTTAATAATTTTTGTTACATGGTACTATAACCCTAGAAAAATAAGTTTTTAAATGGAAAATACGCAAAGTATTATTCAGCCACAACAATATCACAGCGATTGTGGCGAAGCCATTATCGAAGCTATTAAAAGACGTGTTTTTGTATTTGAACCAGGTATTATTTACATCAAAGAAATGCCTGTTTCATCACCTTTTAGCATCAATTTAGTCTGTGATCAAGCTGTTGAACTGGCTAAACAATTTGACAAATGGAGTCTTATTGTTGACTTGACCGAGGCAAGTCGTCCCGATGCCAAGACTAGAAGGACAATATTTGAACGATTTACCGTTTTGTCAAATGACATTCAGCATATTTCATTTTATACCAATGGCTTTATGTTGAATACCATTATACGTTTTGTCATGTATGGACTTGAAAACTCCTATTCTGTACATTACGATTTTGATAAAGTTTTAAAGACCGCCCAAAAAGCTATAGTATAATTGCTTTGAGTTTTGGCACATTAATTTCTGTATGCTTTAATGTATTCAATTTATTAAAGAATAAATGAGCAAATATGGAGAATACACAAAGTATAATTCAGCCACAACAATACCACGCCGATAACGACGAAGCTATTATCGAAGCCATTAAAAATCGAGTTTTTGTTTATGAACCAGGTATTATTTATATCAAAGAAATACCTGTGCCTTCTCCTTTTACGGTCAACTTAGTTTGTGACCAAGCCCTTGAGCTAGGCAAGCAATTTGACAAATGGAGCTTAATCGTTGATATAACCGAGACAAAGCGTCCCGATGCAAAAACAAGAAGGGTTATTTTTGAAAAATTTACCAATATCTCAAAAGGAATCAGCCATATAGCATATTATACAAATGGTATCTTGTTTAACACAATTATACGTTTTGTCATGTATGGTTTAGAAAATTCTTATTCGGTAAACCATGATTTTAATAAAGTTATAAAATCAGCTAAAACCGCTTTAGTATGACTTCGCCAAATAACAATGCTTTTCTAAATACCGTTTTTGAGCATATTTTGGGCATTGCCAAAGGGCAATGCAGTATCAATGATGACTATATTTTTTCTTATAATGATGCAAATGAACGAAGAATTTTAGAAGGTCTTTTGTATCTACACCAAGACCTTGAGTTGTATAAAATTGAACTAAGAAGAGCAATTGAAGCGGAATATAAAGTCAAAGCATTAGAAGGTAAAAATAAACAACTCAAACAATTTAACTCTGCTGCTTCGCATGATTTGCGAGAGCCATTGCGCAGTATTTTTAGTTTTTCTTCTTTGGTTTTGAAAGACAACCAAGATATACTCAACGAAAAGGATAAAACTTATTTGAAGTATGTCATTGATGCTTCGCATCGAATGTCTAACCTGATTACAGGTTTGATGAAATATACGACTATAGACCAATTCAAAAACACTTCTGAAATTGATACTAAATTTTTAGTAGAAAATATTTGTTTGGATCTCAACGAACTTATCAAATCCAAACAAGCCAGTTTGCATATTGGCGAACTACCGACAATAAATTGTTATGGTCTCCAAATACGACAACTTTTTCAAAATTTGATTGCCAACGCACTCAAATTCAGTCAAAAAGAGGTCAATCCTATCATCAAAATAGATTATATCAAAATACCAAATAAGCATCAATTTTCAATCGAAGACAATGGTATTGGTATAAAAACCAAGTTTTTTGAAGCTGTTTTTGAAATCTTTAGAAGATTGCATCCTGGCCATGAATACGAAGGCAGTGGCATCGGACTTGCCTTATGCCAAAAAATTGTCGAAATGCACGAGGGTGAAATCTGGGTCGAGTCGGAGTACAATCAAGGCAGCAAATTTTACTTTACACTATCTGATACGCTATAGTCAGATGTTGATAACTCCACGAATAATTATTTTTCTATCCATCGAATAATCCTTACTTTTGCAGGCTGATTGTTAAAATGATATTTGATTTTTCAATTTAACAAGAAATACGAGCAAAAGTATGAGATTAAAAAGCCTAGAACTTAAAGGGTTCAAAAGTTTCGCCAACGAAACTGTTATCAATTTCAATGAAGATATCATTGGGATTGTAGGGCCGAATGGTTCGGGCAAGTCCAATGTCGTAGATGCAATTCGTTGGGTCTTGGGAGAGCAGAAAAGTAAAGAATTGCGCCTAGAGAAAATGTCTAGCGTCATTTTCAATGGCTCTAAAAAACGAAAGTCCTCAGGAATGGCTTCCGTTGCTTTGACTTTTGAGAATACCAAAAATATACTTCCTACCGACTATCAAACCGTCAAAATTACTCGAATCCTGTACCGAACAGGAGAGAGTGAATACCGCCTTAATAATGTACCTTGCCGCCTCAAAGATATTACTTCTCTATTTTTAGATACAGGTATTGGTTCCAATTCTTATGCGATTATTTCGCTAGGAATGGTTGATGATTTGCTCAACGACAAAGACAATTCGCGCCGTCAGATGTTCGAGCAAGCGGCAGGTATTTCTAAGTATAAAAAACGCAAGCGAGAAACCCTCAACAAGCTCAAAAGCACCTCGGCCGACCTCGATCGTATCGAAGATTTGCTTTTTGAGATTGACAACAATCTCAAATCGCTCGAAAAACAAGCCAAGCGCACCAAGCGATTTTACGAAATCAAACAACAATACAAAGACCTTAGTATTGATTTGGCTATCCTAAAATTGAGGGACATCAAAGTTTCTCAAAATACGCTTAAATCAAAACTTGAAACGGAGTTAGATACTTATCGAAAAACAGAAATTGAAAGCCGCCAACTCGAAGCCCAACTCGAAAACGAAAAGAAAGCAAATCTCGATAAAGAAAAAGCACTTTCTGACCGACAAAGAGATTTAAACAGCCTAGTGGGCAACATTAGAGGGATGGAAAATGACAAGAAAATCTTTGAACAGCGCATTCAGTTTATCGAAGAAAATCAAGTCAAACTTTCAACTGAAATCAAAACTTCTCGTTCCCGAAAAACCCAACTCGAAGAAGATATTGTGCGCTATCGCTCACAACTTAACGAGGAAAAAACTCTCGAAGCCGAACTCGAAAAACAACTCGATGAAGTAGAGGCAAGTCTCAAAAAAATAAAGGAAGATCATAATCTCCTTAAAACCGACCTTGACGATGTAGTAGGCAAACAACAAAGTCTTGAACGTGAGGTTTTTAACTTAGAAAAAGAAAAAGCCATTCACTCCAATCAAATCAGCAATTTACAAGCTGATTTGGAGCGTAACTTGTCTGATATAACGGCAAGAAAAAACGAACAAAAAGATTTAAATACAACCTTTTCGGGCATCGAAGCCAAAGAAAAGACCTTTTTGGCAGGTATCGAAAAATTAGAAACAGAAGAGACCAAACGACAAGAAGCTATTCGAAAAGCACAAGAAAAATCGGAAGAACTTCAACAAAAAATCGTTGAAAAAAATCGTAAACTTGATGCGCTTCGCAATGAGTACAACCTTACCAAAAGTATGGTGGACAACCTCGAAGGTTTTCCCGAATCTATCCGTTTTTTGAGTAGCACCAAGGATTGGAAAAAAGATACGCCCTTGCTTTCTGACCTTATTTATTGTAAAGAAGAATATCGGGTTGCTATAGAGAATTATCTCGAACCCTACCTCAATTATTATGTGGTAGAAACCATCGAAGATGCCAAATCTGCAATTCAATTATTGAGTAAAACACAAAAAGGAAAAGCCAACTTTTTTATCCTGAGTGCTTTCAAAGATTATGTACCGCCGATGGTCATGCTACCCGAAACCAAATTGGCTATTGACCTGATTGAAACGGACAAAGAATACCTTAATTTATGTTCTTTTTTACTCGAAAATGTATTGGTTACAGACAATGAGGATTTGACGAGTACGCAGGTTGAAAACAACATCACTTTATTATCAAAAAGTGGTCGTTTTATTCAAAAAAAATACAGTATTTCTGGTGGTTCGATTGGTTTGTTTGAAGGCAAGCGTATTGGCCGAAAGAAGAATTTAGAAGTCCTTGAAGTTTCAATTAAAAAAATTGAAAAAGAGGAAAGCAAATTATCAGCTCAACTATATAGTATAAAAGCGGATTTAGAAAAGTTAGAAGGTGAAATTACGACTCCTCAGATTGAACAAGAAAAAAGGCAATTGAACCAATTGTTGCAAGAAAAAGCAACAATTGCCGCCCGCATCGAAAATGCAGCTTCTATCATTTCGGACTTCGATGAAAAGAAGAAAAATTCAGAACAATCCATTCAGGATTTAACCAATAAAGTAGCTCATATTGATAAAGAGTTGCTTGCAAAAAACAAAGCAGTTCAGGTTGTAAAAGAAGCTATCCAAAACACTGACGGTTCGTTTCGTAAAGTAGCCGAAGCATTGAGCAATGCTTCGACAAATTTTAATGAAAAGAACATCAATTTTATCAAGCAACAAAACAAAGTCAGTTCTTATCAACGAGAGCTTTCTTTTCGTGAAAATCAGTTGCAAGAAACCATCTCCAAACTCGATATAGCTCTCCAATCCATTGGCAATACAGGTACAGAGTTAGATGAATTTACCGATAAAATAAAGCAAATAACGGCAGAATTAATCCTAAAATACGAAGCCAAAAAAGAAAAAGAAGCCTCGCTTACGACAGCCGAACAATCTTACTTCAAAGCGCGTGGAGGTATCAATGAAATTGAAGACCAGCTTCGCAAAATCAACCGCAAAAACCAAGACGCTCAAATTCTAATCAATAATTTAAAAGATAAATTAACTGATATAAAACTCCAATTGACGAGCGTAGGAGAGCGTCTTAATGTAGAATTTGGTGTTCAAATCAACGAAATTATCAATCAAGAACCGACATCTAAACTTGCAAAAGAAGAGCTAGATGTTAAGGTTGGCCGCCTTCGCAATCGCCTCGACAATTATGGCGAAATCAATCCAATGGCAGTAGAAGCCTATGACGAAATGAAGGAGCGTTTTGATACCATTACGACCCAACGCCAAGATATTCTCGATGCCAAAGCGACTTTGCTCGACACTATAAAAGAAATAGAAGAAACGGCTACGGAGCATTTTATCAAAGCATTTGATCAAGTTCGAGTTTACTTCAAGGAAGTCTTCCGAAGTTTGTTTACTGAAGACGATACTTGCGACCTTATACTCGAAGATCCTGAAGATCCGCTCGAATCCAAAATCAAAATTACTGCCAAGCCAAAAGGTAAACGTCCTCAATCCATTTCGCAATTGTCGGGTGGCGAAAAAACGCTAACAGCTACAGCCTTGCTCTTTTCGCTGTACCTGCTCAAACCCGCGCCTTTCTGTATTTTTGATGAGGTAGATGCACCTTTGGATGATGCTAATATTGATAAATTCAATAAAATTATCAAAAAATTCTCCAAAGATTCGCAGTTCATTATCGTAACACACAACAAGCAAACAATGTCAGCCGTAGATGTCATTTATGGAGTATATATGGCCGAGCAAGGTGTTTCGGGTGTAAGTGCGGTTGATTTTAGAGAGTTGGACGATACGAGCAAATTAAGCGTAGCCGTGACTTAGCGCAAGCTCTTTGAACCTCCGTATTTTCTCTGTAATACAAAGACTATCAAGCCTCAAATTTTTTATCATAAATTCTGATAAAAGCACCTTCTTTTAAAGACTCCATAGGTACAAATTCGAGCAAGCTATGCTCTTCCCATTCTTGGGCAATTTCGTGGTCAAAATCTGCAAAAATATTTTTAGAACCTGCTCCTTTTTTAGAGAAAAATTCATTACCCAATATCAAACCAATTTTGGAATAATCGCCATAAAAATACTCTTGAAGTAGTGGAATAATCTTAGTCGCAAAAGCTTCCCTCAAATCATCCAGCGTATAAACGTGCATTAAAAAAGCATGACCCAAACAATACTCTCGACCTATCAGGGCTTTGATACGGCGATTCATAGCATTCAACAATTTTTCTAAATCAACACCAAGCTCGGCAGGTCGGCGGCCTTCCTCTTTGAGTATATTGGCACGAGGCCCAACTTCAACAAAAGTAAAACGTCGGCGCAAGGCCAAGTCCATCGTATCCACACTTCGGTCGGCAGTATTCATAGTACAAATCAGGTGCAAATTAGGAGGCACAGTAAACCATTGTTTGGAATACGGCAAAATCACATTCAGACCCTCTTCTTGTCCTTCTCGTTTATCGGGCTCTATCAAAGTAATCAATTCACCAAAAATGGCAGCGATGTTGCCTCGGTTGATTTCATCAATGATGAAAACGTGTTTGCGTGCATTGAGTTGGGCAGCGTAAGCAATACTATTCAAATCAAATTCCTGAACGGCCTCATCATTGACTTCCAATTCTTCTTTTGCCTTGAGTAATTGTTGAATATAATGGCCTTCAAATTTTTTCAATTCATTAAAAACAGCCGTGTAGGCTTGTACATTTACAGTGCCGATGACATTGCGAATAGCATCATCTACATTTTCAATTCCCTGTAAAGTTGGAAAGGTTTTATACATTTTGCGCAAGCTATTTTTTGACAAAGTATAAACCGTAAAACTATTCTCCGAACGTACCGAGATATTGCCAAATCGCACAATTTTATGCAACATGATTTTCTTGCCTTTTGGAGTCAAAAAACTATTAAAATCATTGCTTCGTAAATAAGCCGTAAAGGCTTTATACAATTGATTGTAGTCAATACGCAACTCTTGTTTGGGCATTTGATTCATCAGACTTTCGACCAAATCTCGTTTGGCTTCGAGGCAAACACGCTTGAAAATTCCATTTTCAACCACGTAGTTAACTTGCTTGTTTTCATCCACTTGCGGCTTTATACCTTCCACAAAATCCTCGTAAGTCATGGATTGATGAAAGGTCACATAATGTATGATTCCAGCTTCCATATAATCGTCAAATCGAGCACGAAGTATATTTCTATCCTCGTACATGAGTTCTTCGAGGCTGCGATTTTCGATGATAGCCAAGGCATAATTGACCGATAAATAAGTTTTTCCAGTACCAGGCGGGCCATGCAAAATCAAGTTTAAGGGAAAGTGCGCCGATTTTTGAACGACATATTCTTCGACAGGCTCATTAATCAAGTCATATTGCTCAATCAAACTCACAATTTCGTTGTAGTGCTGCTCCGTAGCCTTATAATTGGTACCAGGCAAGCCCGCATAAAATCGCTCAAAGGACTTGCTATTGGGAATGACCTCTTTAGTGATGGGTTTATTCCATAAATTATAATCTATTCGGATATAAACACGAGGAATATTTTCGGGCTCTTGCTTAAAAAAAATGGCCTCCTCTAAAGGAATCGTGCCTTCGCCCACTTGGGACACGACTGTCCCAAGCGCATACACACCGGCAAAAGTACCCGTTTGCCATAGAATGATACGGTCTCCTTCTACAATTTTCTTTTGATGTTGTTTTACTGGAAAAGAAAACAACAAGCCTGCTCGCAAAGCCTCCCGTAATTGAAAAATTTGAGGATTGGATTGGAACAACCAATAGTTGACTTCAACACGTTCGTACATATTCATTTGAAATTAATCGTTCCAAAAATAGTAGAATTTAAGAGAAAGTAAGACATTGAGTTGAATTTTGTGTCGATGTACCGATGTGTTTGTGTCTTTATGTCAAATCACGTACACAAACACGTAAACACTTCGACACACAAACACGAAAAAAATGCCTACAATTTACCAAGCCAGCGATACTGGATATTTTTCGACAATTATTTTACCTATTCTTTTGGCGATTGCGCTGATAGGTTTAGCTATTTATTTATCCAAGAAGGAGGTAGGTTACAAAAATCGTAATTTAAAGAATTTAGTTTTTTTGATGAGTCTATTTGGAATAATGATTTGTATGAGTGTCGCTATTTTTAGTTTGCTCAATCAGCGGCATTTGCAAGCGGTTGAATTGAGTCAAATGCACTTGAAAATCGAAGGCGAAGAAATCCCTTTAAAGGAACTTAAAAGGGTATATTTAAAACAAGATTTTCAGTCTTCACATTTGAGTCCACAAATTATTCGTGATACGACTTATCTTTTGGTTGTCGAAGAACGAGCAGGAAAAATCTATGTCTTATCCGATAACAATTATCCTGTAAAAGAGATGGTTGTTTCGATAAATGAAGCGATGAAATGAGTTTTGAAAACCAATTATTCACCCCACCGAAAAGTACGAACATCAAAACCTGCTAAATCCAAAACTCTATCAATAACGGTGGCTACAAGTGCTTCAAAATCAGGAGGATTACTATAAAAAGAAGGCGAAGCAGGACAAATAATACCGCCAGCTTCGGTAATGGTTTTCATATTGTTAATGTGAATCAAACTGAGTGGCGTGTCTCGTGGAATAAGTATAAGTCGGCGGCGTTCTTTTAAGATGACATCGGCGGCGCGGGTCATGAGGTCGTCCGAAATGCCCGCAGCGATGCGTGCGAGCATTCCCATAGAACAAGGACACACAATCATGGTTTCGTAACGTGCCGAACCCGATGCAAAGGGAGCCATGAAGTCTTTTTTTTCGTAAAAATCAAAGGGATAATCTTGGTAAGATTCATTGCCCAATTCTAATTTCCAATTGAATTGCGCATTGGTGCTCATGACAACACCTACTTTGTCCCATTGAGGGCTAAGTTGCTGCAATCGGTCAAATAACACTTTGGCATAAATTGAACCGCTTGAACCAGCAACACCTACTACTATTCTCTTTTTTGAAATATGCAATGTTGAAAATTAAGATTTATAAAACACAATGACACTCTAAATCGTTACTAAATAAAATAGAATTTGATGAAAAAAGTTTTGCTTGGTTTTGGATTCTTTATGTTGATAGGATTTTTGATGAGTTTTACTGCATTAGATACGATCAAATGGTCAGATTTTGAAGAAGCTTTGGCACAAAATGAAGAAAATCCCAAACGGATATTGGTTAATGTATATACGGAAGGTTGTGGCTGGTGCGAAATTATGGAGAAAAAAACCTTTAAAGATCCTGTTTTGGTAGATTATCTGAACTCCAATTTTTATACAGTAGGATTAGACGCAAAATCGAAAAAGGCGATAACTTTTCATAACAAAGTATATAATGGACAGAGCGATACCAGTAAAAATCAGCATGAGTTAGCTGATTTTTTCCTTAATGGTAAAAAAAATTATCCTTCATTTGTGATTTTAAATAAAAACCTAGAGGTAGAAAAAATCATTTCGGGTTATAAAAAACCACAAGGTTTTTTAGCAGAATTGAAAAATCGAAAATAAAAGATTTGGAGTCTAAATTCTAAAATTTTACGGACAATCGTCTTCAGGATTGGCTTTTTTCACCATACGAGCTTTGCTTTTGCGTAGAGGCTCGTAATTTTTTTGATAAACAGGCCAAGGCGTAGCCTTGTGCTGGTCAAAGCCAAAATAAGTCATCATCATTTCAAACTCCATTGGGTCACGAAAACCAGGAATTGGCTGAATGACCTCTAATTCTTCATCAATAAAAACAATAGTTGGGTAGCTGAGTTGGCCACGTGTAATGGCAAAAGCGAGTTCGTGATAACCTCGACGACCTTGTTTGACGTATTTGTACTCTTTGCCATTGAAAAAGATAGGATCTTTTTGTTCGGCATTGAACTTTACAGCGTAGTAGTTTTCGTTCATATATTGGGCAATGTGCGGTTTTTGAAAAGTCGCCTTATCCATTTTTTTGCACCAGCCACACCAGTTGGTATAAATATCAACAAAAATCTTTCGGGGTTCTTCTTTCGTTTTTTCTTGGGCTTCTTCCCAAGTCATCCATTGTATGGTTGCTGCATCTTGTGCAACAACAGGGCTTATGGCAAAGCAACAAATGATAGCAAAAAACAAAAATCTCATTATAGTTTAATATTCTTATTAGATTTCGATATTCAAAATAACAACATTAAAACAACTATTACAAGTAAAGGCACATATCTGAAAGCGATTTTAAACAAAGTTTAACCAATGTTATAATTTGCTAAGGACTTTCCTAAACCTAGGGAGAGGATTGCGGTTAGTAAAG
>JAHDEQ010000116.1 GCA_020628755.1 Saprospiraceae bacterium | reverse complement strand
CGATTATGATTGCTGAAAAAGCGGCGGATCTAATTTTACAAGCTGTTCAAGAAAATAAGCATTCTAAAAAAGTACAAGTCTAAATTTATATAAACAAATTAAAAATTGTTGTACCACGGACTTTATACCGAGAACGGGGTGAAAAACCGAAAATGAAATGAAGGTTTTACCCCTTCGGCATCACTATTCACGGGAAAATTCCCTTTAGGGTAAATTCGGAAATTTATCCCGTGAACAGTATAATCTATCTTGCTTTTATAAAAACTAATAGTCTGTGATATATACCGAGAACGGGGTAAAAAACCGAACATGAAGTGAAGGTTTTACCCCTTCGGCATCACTATTCAAGGGAAAATTACCCTTTGGGTAAATTCGGGAATTTATCCCGTGAACAGTATATATTCTCTCTAAAACCTATACTCCACTTTTGCCCTTAAATTAAAGGGCGTTCCTGGTGTAAAATGGATTTCCTCAACAGGCGCAATTTCATCTCTCAATCTAGACTCTGTTGCAAATTGAGTCTCGTTCCATTCGGTGTTCAATAGGTTTAAAACAGAAATATTAAAATTCAATTTTCTGTATTTATAACCTAAATTCATATCAAAAACCGTGTAACCTTCGGCAAGGATAGAATTGTCTTCATTCGCAGGTCGGTCATTGATATGACGAACTTTTATGCCACTATAAAATCCAAGGGGCAAATCAATATTGAGACTACCCGACAAGGTGAAATTGGGTACTAAAGGAATAAAGTTTTCTCCTTCTGCATCTTCGATAGAACGTGCGTGAGCATAGGTTACATCTACATCAAAAAGCATCCATTTTTTGGGTTGAAAACGGAGGCTTAAATCCACACCTTGACGACGAGTTTTTCCACTCCGTTCTACAACTCCTGCATCGCCAACATAGACAAATTCCTGTTCTAAATATAAATACCAAAGTGTCGTGTTTATAAACAATGCAGGATGAGGTTTCCAAGTATGTCCAAGGTCAAGACCAAAGGCAGCAGGAATAGAATTGCCATCCGTTTCTTGTACCACAACTCTGGTATCATTAGAATGAAAAGCCTTTCCTGTTTTGATATAAAATTGTTGATTTTTTGAATAATCATATTGAATATTCAGCTTTGGACTAAAGGTAAACTCGTCCGCTGATTGGGTTTCGTAAAAACCCAATAAAGCATCGTCGTACTGAAACTGAAAATAATCCAAACGCAATGCTGGATTGATTCGCAATCTATCTAACTCAATTGATAAATCTGTAAAAGCAGAAATATTGGTTTGTAAAATATCACCCAATTGCAAATTTTCTAAGGTTTCGATACGATTAGCTGAATGCGAAAGTTCAATATCTTTTACTTGGTCGTGTCTTAAAGTCACGCCCGCCTGAAAAAGGGCCTTGGCCAATCCGATATTAAAAATTCGATTATATGAATTTTGAACGCCAAAAATATTGCGGTCTTCTTTTTGTCTGATTTGGTCGGCATTATCTGGATCTTCTAAGAAAAAAGTAAAGTTGGAATACAACTCAAAATCGTATTTGCTATAATATAATTTGCTGTTTAAGAAGGAACTAGAGGACAATTGCTTTCGATAGTCTATAATAAAATTAGTGCGGCTGGTGTTGCCTCCTTCGGTATCATCAATCGCTCCAAAGCGAGTGATGCGTCCGCTTTGAACTGCACGTTCTGGAACTTGCCCCGAAGCATCCCATTGACTTGTAAAATGAGAAAAAGTCAATTTCAATTGATTGGATTCAGACAATTCTGCTAGATGTTTTGCAAATACATTGAAGCGAGAAAAATTTTGAGGACTCTCAAAAGGGCCTTGTGTAGCAATATATTCTGTGGCTATATAGCTTTTTTGCTTGGCGGTATTTTGCAGATTCAGCATTCCCATCATTCGGTACGAATCAAATTGTCCGACCTCAAAACTCGCTAAAGAAGATTCTAACTCATCTTTGGTACGAAAATCAACAAATCCAGCCGTTGCAAAATCGCCCTTATCTGCATAAAAAGGGCCTTTTCCAAAATTCAAATTATCCAAAGTTTCAGGAATCAAAAAATGCAAATCAGCATAACCTTGTCCATGTGCATGCGAAACCATATTGACAGGAATCCCATCGACAGTAATATTCACATCTGTACCATGATCAATATCAAATCCTCGAAGAAAAATCTGCTCGGCTTTACCACCGCCCGCATGTTGACCTATAAAAAGTCCAGGTACATTTTGTAGCAATTCTTGCGATGAATTGACAGGAGCATATTGGAGTTTGATTTTAGAAATTTGATTGAGCGCATCATAGCTAGGAGAAACTATAACTTCGTCTAAAGTGAAATTTTTATCCACCATCGTAATGTTCAAATTCACTTCTAAATTGACAACCACTTTTTGAAGTGACTCAAAACCCAAAAGCATAAATTTGAGCGTGTCTTGAACCTGAACATCTTCTAATGAAAATGCCCCCTTATCATCGCTATGTGTATGATTGTCGTTGCTCATATTATAAATCTCGGCACCGACAACGGGCAATCCTTTTTGGTCAACGATTTGCCCTTTGAGAGTTTGAGCAAAAGAAAGGGAACTGGTAAGAACAAACGTTAGTAATGCAAATAAACGTATCATTTTAATAAAAGGAATAAGCGGTTGAAAAGTTCTATATTTCATCTTAAATAAAGACACAAAGGTGCGTATAAACTTTAGAAATATTGGTCAAAACAGTATGAAATTTAGTTTTGTATAACCCAAAAAGGCTGCTCGATTGAGCAGCCTTTTTGCATTACTATTCACGGAAAAATTACCATTAGGGTAAATTCGGCAATTTATCCAGTGAATAGTGTATTTATGGCTTATTCCAATTTATATTTTAATTTTTCACAATGACAATACGTTCGCTGGTTTGAGATTTTGCTGTTTTTAAAGTCAATAAATAGATGCCATCTTGTAAAGTCTCTTTTGAAATTTGTGTTTCAAAAATTCCTTTTTGAGCTGCTCCCTTTTGGAGCGTAGTCACTAAGTCGCCATTCATAGAATAAAGTGCCAACTCCATATCTCCTTCCTCAACAATGTTATAATGTATCGTTTGTAAACTTTTATTTTCGTGTGGAAGAATATCTATCCAATCTTGCTCCATGTTCATTCGCAAACTTGGATCGTCAGGTATATCAGCAGGTGAACAAGGGATAATATCGGCCAAAAAATCTGCTCCTAGCTTTACTTCAAATCCAGCATCCATCGTTATACAATCGCCAGCAATATAGCTGACTACTGCTCCATTGGGTACAAGTCCAGTAGAATAAATGGTATTGATGGCATCATAATTATCCGAAATAACGGGTACATCGTTGATAATCAAATCAGGGTCAGCGCAATTGTTTTCTACAATTGCCACACCTGCACAGTTGCAATAAGAATCGTATCTGTCATTGCTTGTTGTGGGGTCTCCGTCATTGCAAGCCATGCCTACAGTGGGGCAATCCGTTACGGTAAAACGGATTTCGCTCAAGCCCATACAATTGGAATTTTCAAAATTATTTTGAGCCGTTACTAACACATAACGCGCCGAAATACCATTGAACTGTGCCATACCAAAACCTGTATAAGAGTTGACTCCTGGAGCTTCTGACCAAGTAAATACACCCAAAGTAGTCCAATTAAATCCATCAACCGAATAATCAATAATGACATCTTTAAAACCTTGTTGGGTTTGCCCCGAAACATTATAATTCCAAACTTGTACATCTTCTATCAAATACGATTGTCCAAAATCGTATTGAATCCAATGGCTTGTTCCTCTAATAATATTGGGACTCGAACTAGCTTGACAAGAAAGCCAAGAATCATTTTGATAATTGGAATGTTCATCTGTAGTAGCACAATTATCTATCGGTGTATAGTCCAAAGCGTTGGTACATGCAGGATCGCTGCATGGCGTTCCAGCACAAGCGCAGTTGGTATCAAATTGGTCATTAAAAGTATTTGGATTACCATCATCACAAGCCAAGCCTTGCGGCATACAAGCTGTTTCGCAATTGTATTGATACAAAAACGTTGGGTCTAAGTATTTATAAGTCGTATCACTTGCCATTGGTATTTTCCAAGATACATTAAAAAAAGGCGTACTATTTGGCCCAACTTGGCGTACATATTCCATATAATAAAAATTGCCTGCTTGTAGTAAAACGGGACTAGACGTAGAGTTTGGGTCTGACCAATGGTCATTAAACCCAGCGTACCATGTTGTAGCTATTTCGGTCGCATTAGCAGGGTTCGTATCTGTACTTAATCGCAAACTCATTTGGTTGGCTCCTGTCACATTAAAGGTATAATTTCCAGTTTCAGGCGCACGTAGCATCACTTGTATTCGTGTACCAAACTCGCTAGGCGTAGGATTTCCCCAATCGGGCGTTTCATTAAATTCATCAAAATAGGCTCCTCTAGTTGGACTATCGGGATAAGACGCATCTGCAAGCAAATTGCTCAAACCATAACCTGTAATATTGTCGTAATACAATGCCAATAAAGAGTCTCGTGTACCTACACAAGTAGGTGCATTGTTTGGTGTACCTACACAATTGCAATTGCCATCTTCTTGGTCATCTATCGTGTTAGCATTGCCATCATCACAAGCTGTACCAGCACTTGGACAAATTGTACTACAAGTATAGCTATACAAATAAGCTCCATGTATGACTTCCCAATCTGCACTAGGAGCAGAAGGTTTTCTCCATTGTACTCGTACATGGTCGCCACCGCTACTTTCGGCATGATGCACTTCAAAATAATAATATTGCCCTGCTGCCAAATTGACTAAGCTAGATGTTTGCTCTGGATATGTGCTATAGTCTTCTGTACCTGTATAGCCTAGCACTTCACAACGTTCTACTAAATTGGCTGGATTATTTGTTGTACTCAAAAAGAATTTGCAATAGTCGTCTCCTGTAATATTGAAAGTATAATTGCCCGATTCGGGTGCTTGTATGTAGCCCCGCAACAAACTTCCATAACTATTTTTATAATTGACTGTAGTCGCTATTGCTCCTAATTGTTTGATTTCGTCGGGACTATTTGGATAGCCATGTTGATGGTATAAATAATCTAGTGTTGAGCCATAATTTCGATTATAAATATACCAATCTATCGTACCTGCCGTACCAATACAGCCGCTTTGTGCAAAAGCATGATTTACATTTGAAAATAGACTAACAAATAATAAAATATATAAAATTGATTTTTTCATTTTTCAGGTATCTATGTGTTCACGTATTCACGTGTTCACGTTGAGAAAATTGAACGTGAACACGTGAATACGTGAACACGCACATACCTTGCTAGGGCATTGGCAAAAATCCTAGCGGCATACTGCCACTGTTTGTCGAATAAAACTCCGAAATATTGGGCAGTATCAGATGCAAATCGGATGCTGGTACACCAAACCACAAAGCCAACTCCGCAAAATAAGCATCGGTAGAAGTGGTTGGTATCAAATTTCCACGACTGTGAATCATCAAATTATTATTTAAATCCAATAATGGATATTGGCCATATACTTCTCGTCCATTTACTTCGCCTCCCATGACGATTACGTTGCCACCCCAAGCGTGGTCAGAGCCATTGCCATTGGAAGTGAGTGTTCTTGCAAAGTCAGAAATTACAAATAAAGTAACATCGTTTTCCATTCCTATTTCTTGCAAAGCACTATAAAACGAACCCATAGCCTGACTCAAATCACCCAACATGGCTTGCTGATACATCAGCGTGCCATCGTGATGATCCCAACCTCCAAAATCCATAAAAAAGGTCTGGCGACACATTCCCAAGGTATCTTTGGCGGCAACCGTTTTAGCTACCATTTGTAAGTTTTGAGAAAGATAATGGTCTGAAAAATTGGTTGTAAAAGGAGCTACACCTGCTATTGCATTTTGGAAAACCTCTAAGGATTGAAATGAATTAGTTGTCAAATTTCCAAAAGTTTTCTTAAAGACATTGCTATACATTTGGGTTGCCATATCCTTAATGGCCGTTTCACGAATCTCGTGTATCAATCCCGAATTGTGCAGCCAAGGTTGGTATTGTTCAATCCCTTCTACTCCATTGCCCGAATTAGAAATTGAGTATTCCAAAACGGAATTTCCTGATTGCCAGACATTACGCCCAGACAAAGAAATATTCATCGAAATTTCTTGGTTGCTATTCATACTACTCAATTGGTCGGCAATTTTACCGCCCCAACCAATGGATTCTCGACTATAAGGAATACTCGTTTGCCATTGCTGTATTTGGTCGGCATGCGAATACAAACCTAAAGGAATATTCTTTGCACCTGAATAAAACTCGGTACTGTTAGCAACGGGTTCTATCAATGTTCCTACATTAGAAACAAAGGCCAAATTACCATTTTCAAACAGTTGTTGAACCTCTGGCATACTCGGATGCAAGCCCAAGCTAAAGGTATTATTCGTTAGTGGATTTATTGGCAATAAGAGACTTTGGTCGAGTGCCAAATCCGAACGTGTTTGAGCATAAATACCATGCTCAAAGCTACCTCTTGGCACCAACATATTATAAGAGTCGTTTCCTCCCGAAAGCAAGATGCAAACCAAGGCTTTGTAGTCACTTCCATTACTAGATGAAGCTCCTGCTAAACGGTTGGCTAAAATCATATTGGCCATCGAGGAAAAAAAGGTGGTTGAGCCAATTGCTGCGCAACTGGCTTGTCCTAAAAATTTTCTTCTGGAGATGTTTTTCATTGAAGTCGTATCTATGTGCTCACGTATTCACGTGTTCACGTTAAAAGAAATATGACAAACGCGAACACGTAGATACGTGAACACGTGAATACTCGTTCTTATCTTTGAATCAAATAATCTGGTGAAATCATAGCTAAATAAATCGCTAATCGAGCCCGAATGTGGCTTTGGTCTTCAGGTAATTGACTAATGGTATTCCGAATAATGCCTCGGGTCTCATCGCTCATTTGTCCAGCCAGTAAAATCAAATTAATACGTTCAAGTAATTCTCCTAAATTAGCATCGGTGCCAAGTGTAATCTCATCAGATAAGTCTATATTGACGGTTTTGTCGTAATAATAATTTTCATTTTGAAAGAGTTGTCCCCATTCCATCACTTCGTTTTCATCCATAATCCAATCGTGCAATTCATTGGCATAACCCAAAATTGTGATGGAGTTGGTAATCTGAAATTCTGGTGCAACAAGGTCAGCTTGTTGCACATCGCCCAAAGGTTGATAATCGGGTTGAAAAAAGTTAAAAACCGTATTGGCAGCCAATGGACGTTGGTCGGTCAATTCATAAAAACGATTCATCTGACTACGGAAAATTCCCTCGACGCTAGTCGCATTAAAAGCTCTACACAATTGTGTATAGCGTACCATTGGCTCACGCAGCATCCCATTATGTGGGTCATCAATCAAACTACAATCTCTGGCTTCTGGGTCTAATAAAATTGCTTTTATCACGGCTTTCATATCACCACGAATACCATTTCCATTATCATTGAATGTTGTAGCAACTCGCTCGATATAACCAGAAGAAGGATTGGATTTGACCAAGCGTTGTATCATCAATCTTGCAAAAAAGGGGCCTACATTGGAGTGATTGAATAAATGGTCGAGTGCATCATCCACATCGGCTGCGCCATTTACTGGATTTCGGTTTGGAATAACATAGCCATTTAGTAGATTTTTTGTACCTGGCTCATGCCAAGAATTTATCATTTGCATGGACTGTAAAAAACTCAATTCGCTTTGTGGGTCTTGCCCAAAAATAAACGTATCGCCATAGGTCATTCCCGTAAAAACCTTTGCTAGTTCGCTGATGTCGTCATTGTCATAGGTTGGTATGGGATTGCCCATACCATCAAGGACTCTTGTACCATCGAGATTGAGTTCGTACAAGCCTATCGTAAACAATTGCATGATTTCTCTAGCATAATTTTCGTCAGGAAAGCGGTTGAGCGAGGGTTCTGATTTTGGATTATTGACGTGCGTTAAATAAACGCCCATAGCTGGATGATAGGTCACGGCTTCTAGCAAATCTCTAAAATTGCCAAAGCTGTGTTGCAACAACATATCGTAATAATTGGGTAAGGACAATGGCACTTCGTCGAGTTGTGGAACTTCTGAAATGACAAAAATCTCACTCAATGCCAAAGCTATCCGATTGCGGAGCAAATCGTGTTGGCGCAAGGTATAATCCCACCAAGCCGAATGCCAATACCAACGTTGTGCATCAACATTATTGGGGTCCAAGCCAAATGCAAAAGTTGAGTCCAAAGACATCAATACAATATCTTTGGTGAGTTGTTCTACACTCGCATTGATAGGCAAATTAAATTGCTGGTCAAGCCACTCGTTAAAACTCATGCCTGCTACTGCTTGTATGGTTTCGTAGTCGGCACCCAGTGTGGCTTGCGCCAAAAATCGAGCACTTGCATTTTGGTTGGGCATGAGTCCAATGCCATCCGAAGCATTTTGGCCACTCGTATTAGAACTGTTGTGGCTCGTCGTAATAGTCACATTGCTGTTGCGAGAATCTATAATTTTACTTTGTGCCAACAAAGTAGAACTAAACAGACTTAGAAACAACAGACCTATTAAAGTTGATTTTTGTAAAAACATAAATAGGGTGTATCAAATAGATTTTCAATTGCTGAACATACTGTTCAGCCCAAAATATTTCTTGGATAAATACTACAAGGAATGAGAATACTGAAGATTACTTTTGTCGGGAAAGGGATTGTGGTATTTTCAAAAACAACCAATCGTATTTTTCGACAATAAAAGTAATAAAAAAGTCCTATAAAAATAAATTCTATATTTAAGAATATCTACAAAGCGACCTAATTTAGTGTGACAGGGATAAGCAAAAAAAACTGCCTTCCGAGCACCAAGCTCAAAAGGCAGACCACACACTATGAGAACACCCATTTCTTTATAATTGTCATCTTTATTGGTAAAAGATGTAATCAAGTCATTTTGTACTATTTAAACGTTTGGCCAAGCCTGAAGTAAGTTATCACATTTAACTAAAGTTAATTTTAAATATTTAAGTTATTGATTTTCAAACCCTTTTTAGTTAATCAAGGTTTTTGTTAAGATATGTTAAGAATCTTTAAGATGTGTTAAGGCATCAAAATAGTCTTTGATGGAGTCATTTTTAGAAGAAATTAAATCATAAAAGCCTCTTTTTTAGTATATTTGTATATTGCGAACCGCTTAAATCTTTGGATAATGAAATTCCTTTTTTCTACACTATTAACTATACTATTTTGTTCCATTGCTATAACTAGCTATAGTCAAGCCGTTGCTCCCTTCCAGTTAGACGATGAACATGCCCTTGAATTAGACGACATAACTATGAGCCAAATTCAAACCACTTTATGGCATTGTGAAGACCGCTTTGTCATGGAAAAAAATAATTACTGGAATCGGACCATTCCTTTTTCGCTCAAGTTTTTGGATGACAAAACCTTTTCGATGAGTGATAACAGAAATCGTACCTTCAAAGGTGATTACGAAATTGTGGACAATGCTGTTATCAAATTTAATGTTCCTGAAGAATTAGAGCGAGATTATGCAGGTATGGTACAAGGTGGTTATACTGTGTATAAAGTGACGGACAAAACCCTTGTGCTTTCCAAAATTTTGACAAGTACGCATGATAATGCGCACTTGTTCCGCTTTGTGACAGATGAGTACTATGAATTTTTACACCAAAATATGAATAATAAAAATTATTCGACTCCTGACGAAAAGCCCAACAATTATGTCGTAGAGAAACCTGCACCTTCAGAGGAACAAACACGTCAATCTTTGCTCAAAAGAATTCGTGGTGTTGCTAAAGGTAAAAAAATAGAAATTACAGAAGCTATCGAAGAAATGTCAATTGATGAATTAAACACTTATCTCCGTAATATTTATGGTGATAAATAATTTGTAACACAGACTTTAGTCTGTAAAATTTCCTGACAGACTAAAGTCTGTCGTACATACTATGATTTCACAAAAATCGGTTAAAGAGATATTAGAGACAGCTAAGATTCAAGATATTGTAGAGGAATTTGTGAATCTAAAACGGGCGGGAGTTAATCTCAAAGGTTGCTGCCCCTTTCATAATGAAAAAACCCCTTCTTTCGTCGTCTCGCCTGCCAAAAACATTTTTAAATGTTTTGGCTGTGGAAAAGGCGGCAGCCCTGTGCAATTTTTGATGGAGCATGAAACGCTCTCCTTTCCCGAAGCCCTTCGCTATCTTGCCAAAAAATACAATATTGAATTAGAAGAAACCGAAACCACACAAGAACACATTGAGGCTCGTCAACTACAAGATAGTTTGTATTTGGTCAATCAATTTGCTTTGGAGTTTTATCAAGAACAATTGTTCCAAACCGATATTGGCAAAAGTGTTGGACTGAGTTATTTTAAGCAAAGAGGTTTTCGAGAAGAAACCATCAAAAAATTTGGACTTGGTTTTGCACCAAATACAAAAGATAAATTGACCTCAACGGCTATCAATAAAGGTTATAATATTGATCTCCTCCGCAAATTGGCTTTGACGACAAAGTACGATAGCGATTTTTTTCGCAATCGAGTCATATTTACCATCCACAATATGACGGGCAAAGTCATTGCTTTTGCAGGACGAATTTTAGACAAGAATGCCAAAGGGCCGAAGTATATCAACTCCCCCGAAACCGAAGTTTATCATAAAAGTAAAGTCCTTTATGGTATCTATTTTGCGAAGCAACAAATTCGTAAAAAGGACGAGTGCATTTTAGTAGAAGGTTATACCGATACTATTTCTTTGCATCAAGCGGGTATCGAAAATGTGGTGGCTTCGTCAGGCACTTCACTAACGATTGGGCAAATTAATTTGATAAAACGTTATACGCCCAATATCAAAATCCTTTATGATGGTGATGCGGCTGGAATCAAAGCCGCCTTGCGTGGCTTGGATTTGGTTTTAGAACAAGATATGAATGTCAAAGTCGTACTTTTGCCCGATGGCGAAGACCCAGATTCCTATTTACAAAAAGTAGGAAGTACGGCTTTTTCAGAATATATTGATAAAGAAGCTAAGGATTTTATTTTATTCAAAACCAATTTGTTGCTCGAAGATGCAGCAAATGATCCCATCAAAAAAGTTAAAGTAACTCAAGAGATTATCAATAGTATTGCTCGTATTCCCGACCCGCTCAAGCGTGCTGTTTTCATTCAAAAATGTTCTCAGTTGACTGAAATTGAAGAAAATGTTTTGGTTGAATCTGTCAATAAACAAGTCGTCTTATTAGTTCGGAAACGTAGAGAGGAATACAAGCGAGAGCAACGCCAAAAGGAACGTACAGCTAGACAAAATAATGCTCAAACTAATAATTCTGGGAATTTTCCTACGAATGCGCCTCCTCCATCTGCCGACCCTAGTTTTCCAGATGCCCCACCACCTGAAGGTGGTGAGCTACCGCCAGAGGAGTTAGGAGTTCAACCTAACATTGCTGCTACGGGAGCAGAAATTCAAGAACGAGACATTATTCGAATCTTGATTAATTTGGGACATAATATTTATGACAAAGAGGATAATTTGTCGGTTGCGGAGTATTTGCTAGCCAATATTGAGGATGTTTTGGATGATTTTGAGAATAAGGAGTACGAGGCAATTGCTAAGCACTATGCCGAACAATTACTCCAAAATCATAAACCTAATTTGCATTATTTTCTCAATCATAGCAATCAAAGTTTTAGTCAAATTGCTTTGGATTTGTCGGCAAGTCCATATGAATATAGTCCCAATTGGGAAGAAATGCATAAGGTTTTGCTTCAAACTCAAAAGATGCCCGAGCTAAATTTCATCAAAGATAGCGAAGATGCCCTACTGCGATTCAAACTGAGAAAAATTGAAAAAATGATGGCAACCAACCTTCAAAAAGGCAAAACTGCTCAAGACGAAGGCGACTTTGATAAGACAATGGTTCATCTAAAAATTCAAGCTAAATTGAAAGCCATGCACTCTGAAATTTCCACCCAATTGGGAACAGTTGTGCTGAAATACGATAAATAGTAACATCAAAAACTTGCCAAGCAAGTTTATTCTATGAACAAATGAACACCCTAAGAAATACACATCTCATTTTTGGAAGTGTGTGCTTTTTGATTTTCCTCCTTACAGGACAAATCATGCGACATTCCATTGAAGTAGCACAATTAGAATCAACCAGTAGAGCCTTGATTCGGGCTGGGCATATTTACATTTTACTTTCCAGTTTAATTCATATTGGTTTAGGACTTTATATTCGGGTTTTACGGAGGTCGTGGCGAAAAGTCGTTCAGTTATTGGGTTCTCTTTTATTAATTATTGGCACGAGTTTGCTGGTCTATAGTTTTTGGGCGGAGTACCCAACTGAACACTTGAAACGTCCTATTTCGAGGATGGGTTTGTACATTACTTTGGCAGGAATGGTCGGACATTTTATTGCAAACCTCCCCTATTATCGAAGGATTGTAAAAACAAAAGAAGATTAACTTTAAGAAAATCGTTGAGCTTTACTAAACTAAGCTTCTCTCTCAAACTCCCCTCAAGTTTAGGAAAGCAATTGATTTATATGGAAATTTGATTAGTTTGAGATGCTTTCACAGCGACCATCTTTTTCAATTTCTCCATCACATAATCCACTTCCTCCGTCGTATTTTTATGAGAAAACGAAAAGCGAATCGTCTTTCGATCTGAATCTGGAAAAAGGGCTTCCAAGACATGAGAAGCCTTCTCTGCCCCCGAACTACAAGCACTTCCGCCCGAAGCAGAAATACCAGCAATATCTAAATTTAATAATAATAAATCGGACTTTGCCGAAGGCGGAAAAGAAACGCTCAATACTTTATATAAATACTTTTCATCCGAATTATTAAATTGAATGTCTTCAAAATTTTCTTCCAATTGTGCCTTCATATAGGCACGTAGATACTCTACGTGCTGCTTGCGCTCGTCGAGGTTTTGATAAGCCAACTCCAAGGCTTTGGCCATGCCAACAATGCCATAAATATTTTCTGTGCCACCACGCATATTGCGTTCTTGCGCTCCGCCATCCATCAAAGGAAAAATTCGATTATCGCCATTGATATAAATAAAACCAACGCCTTTGGGGCCATAAAATTTATGTGCCGCACCTGTCAAAAAATGAATCTTTGTTTTACTCACATCAATCGGAAAATATCCCATCGTTTGAGTCGTATCCGAATGAAAAAGTGCATTATTATTTTCACAGATTTCTGCTACCTTTTCTAAATCCAAAAGCGAGCCTACTTCATTATTGCCATGCATCAAAGCCACTAAGGTTTTCTTGGATTGGTCTTGTAGCAATTCTTCTAAGTGCATATAATCTGGAACTCCCTCTTTATCTAAATTGACAAAATCACAAACAATATTGTCATATTTTTTCAAGGTATCAATCGTGTGCAAAACACAATGATGCTCAATTGGAGAAGTGATAATTCGCTCCACACCCAAATCCCGAACCGAGCATTTCAAAGCCATATTATTGGACTCTGTCCCACCCGAAGTAAAGAAAATTTCACCAATCGAAGCATTGAGACAGTTAGCAACTGTTTTTCGAGCTTCCTCAATGACAGCACGTGCTTCTCGCCCCAATTTATGAATAGACGAAGGATTGCCATAATTATTCTGCATGGCAGCCGTCATGGCTGCTATGACCGCCTCATCAATTGGCGTGGTCGCCGCATTGTCAAAATATACACGCATAAGTTTTCAAATTTATATGAGCTTTACCAAACTATTCAGCACCAAAAGCAAACCCGCAAGTTTAGGAAAGCATCAAATCGTTTTCCTAAACTTGCGGGATGGTTATGTAGAGAAAAGTTTGGTAAAACTAATTCTTTGAATTTTAAATCAACTCCTTTCCAAACCAATTATTCACCAAAGCCATATCATCATCAGGTTCTTCTTTGTGAATAAACTCATTGGTT
>JAHDEQ010000115.1:8500-14043 GCA_020628755.1 Saprospiraceae bacterium | reverse complement strand
TCCTCAAAAAAATCATTCCAAGCCAAATTTTACTCCCATACGAACATTTACATCATGGTCGGCGAGTACACGTACCGAGGTATTGCCATCGTTGGTTGTGGAGAAAGCTGTTTGAAGTATAATCTTTTTGGTAGCTAATATTTTGTCGAGACGCTCTGCAGTTATTGGGATAAAAAGTGTAGTTGTATTGGCATTTGTGACCATTCCATTTTCATTAACAGGAGCAGCATCTACGACACGTTCTGTCGTAGATAGTAAGGAATCAATGACTTGTCCTTGTTCATTAGTAAAATAGAGTTGAACATCTACCGAAAGCGGCATATTATTATCTGAAATGAGTTTAAACTCAGCCTGTTCAACTTGGTCATACGTTCCAAAATCTACCTCAAAAGTATCTCTTACAGCAAAGCCCGAAGCCGAACCGTAGATTGGAAGTTCCACTTCCAATTGCACCCTTATTTCGCTAGTATCGAGCATAAAACCCCGAATGGTTTCATCAAAATTGGGATTGGGTTCGCCATCCAATCGGTAGTCAATTGCTACTGGACCAGCACCTAGTACTTCACGAATATTTGAATTTTCTTTATCAAAGGAAAAATAGGTTTCTACGACCTCCCCTACTTCATTTAGTCGAGGATAATCAATGTAAACACCATTGGTTACAAACTCGCTTTCGAGAGGTATCAATTCGTCTTCAACGGTACGAATGAGGATTTCTTCAAACTGTCCGTCCAAAGGAAAGCCAAACGAATTGAAGGCCGTCAATTGAATTTTGGGGTCTTCAAAATAGACATCGCCACGTGTCCAATTATCAAAAAAATCAATTTCTATCGTATCTCGACCAATTGGATAGATATCGTTGCCCAAATAGCCTTCGGCATAAGAATACTCTAAATTAGCTAGTGTCACATAAACCTCTGACAAAGTATCTCTTTGTCCGTCTGCCTTTATGGCTTCGTAACGTACAGTGAATTGGTCATTGAGCGAGTTCCATCGCCAACCTTCCAAATCAATAATATCAAAAGCCTGTACAGCTTCCGTGCCGTCAGAAGCATCAATGCTCAGTTGTCGATACAAAATCTGACCATCTTTTTCGACTTCGTCAATATAGACATCTACATCAACTGCTTGTGTATGATTGTTTTGGAAAGCCAAGTACATTGTACCATTTTTAAAATCCAAAAAATCAATATCTATACTTCCTGGAATATCATATTCAGTAACAAAGTTGGTATCCAAAATTTGCTGGGGCGGCACAAGCGTTACCAAAGCATCAAACAAATCTTCAGAGCCTACTTTTAAGACATCGCCCTTGTAGTTGAGGCGCATCAAACCATCGGGGTCAACCGTTAAAAAGGTATTCTCATCAAAATTGTCAATAATATTTTGAAAAGAAATACTTGAATTAAATAGAGGAATGGCAAACTCCGCATTTGCTTGTTCGATAGTGGCTTGGTTCAAGTCATCTATCTTATTACAGGCCAGCCAGCAAGTTGAAAACAAAAGTCCTACAAAAAAAAGAAAGGTTATAGATTTATTCATTGCTGTAGTTTTATCAAGTCATTTCTATTAGGTGCATCCCAAATAGTAATAATTCTTTTTCAATTCTAAACCATATAAGGAATATAAGAACATCTAAGAGCGACAATTTGAGATATACACTTCCCATTTTATAACGCACAAAAATACGGAATTGCACAAAGGATTAGACGGGATAGTAAGCTGGAAGTCAAAAATTAGTCGTAAAAAAAGTACCAACTAGAACAAAAAATAAACTATAGTCAATTTTTTCAGCTAATTTTGTTATACTTTCGTTAAAACTTGTTAACAATCATTTGCTAGTAAAACATCTTTATTTAAAAAGACTTATATTTATAAGGTTGTAGAAAATAAGGTTTTACAAGAAAATATTGATGTTCTTCCCCAATATGGTTTTTGAAAAACCATATTAAGTTTCTAAATAGCTCTACAACATTGACATCACTATAAAAGTTAAATAAATAAAGTATTCATCAACACTATTTTTTCATAGTGTTGATTTCGGTCATATTTTTGTGTGATTACTTAAATTAGATAAGTATTTTTAAAAAATATTTTCTACCCAATTTTAAAAAATCTAAAAACCCATATTTGCTCTATGAAGTTACGAGGCCCATTATTCTTTTCTGTCGTTGCACTTTTGGTTTGGGTGGCAGCAAGCTGGTTGCCCTTTGTCAATGAAGAAAAAGAGGCAATTTTGATGCAAACTATCCGAGGCGGATTAAGTCAGTTGCATTATCAGCCTGTTGATATTGACAATGATTTTTCAGAAAAAGCTTTTGATTTATATTTAGACCGACTTGATGGTGGTCGTCGTTGGTTGACCAAGAGTGATGTCGAAAAGCTAAAACCTTTTCAAACAAAGATTGATGATGAGATGGATGCTGGTACTTATGAGTTATTCAACTTATCGGTTCAACTATTGGATGAGGGGCGTAAAAAGTCGCAGGCTTATTACCGTGAGTTTTTGGCACAGCCTTTTGATTTTACCAAAAAAGAAGAAATTGAACTCGATGGCGATAAAAAACCATTTGCTAATAGCGATGCTGAACTAAAAGAGTACTGGCGTAAAAGCATGAAGTACAACGTAATGACCAATTTGGCGGACAAACTCAAAGATCAAGAAGAGGATTTGGAGAAAATTGCCAAAGGTGAAACAATAGAAGATTTTGAAGAAAAAACGTATGAGCAACTCGAAGAAAAAGCTCGTAAAGATATACTAAAACGCTATGATGATTGGTATGACCGCCTCGAAAAAGACCGTCGTACTGACCGTTTGAGCAACTACCTCAATGCGATTGTCAATATTTACGACCCACATACTTCTTATTACGAGCCAAAAGATAAAGAAAACTTTGACATCAATATGTCGGGTACATTAGAAGGTATTGGTGCTCGTTTGCAAACGGATGGCGACTATACTAAAATCGCTAGTATTGTACCTGGTGGTCCTGCTTGGAAAGGTAAGGAGTTAGAAAAAGAAGATAAAATAGTTAAAGTAGCCCAAGCTGACGAAGATCCTGTTGATATTTCGGGATGGAGACTCGATGACGTTGTAAAATTGATTCGTGGTAAAAAAGGCACCGAAGTACGTTTGACAGTTCGTCGTGTAGATGGTTCTACAGAAGTTATTTCTATTATACGTGATGTCGTTATCATGGACGAAGGCTACGCCAAATCTGTAATTTTAGACTACAATGATGTAGCCGACAATATTGGTTATATACATTTACCACGTTTTTATGCTGATTTTAACCGCACAACAGGCAGAAGCTGTTTTAAAGATGTACGTACCGAAGTAGAAAAATTGATGAAGCAAAATGTCAATGGTATCATCATTGACTTGCGTAACAATGGTGGTGGTTCGTTAAGAGATGTCGTTAAAATGTCTGGATTGTTTATTGAAGAAGGGCCTATCGTACAGGTAAAGGCTAGAGGAAGCATCCCTGAGGTACTTGCTGACGAAGACCCATCAGTACAGTACAAAGGCAATTTGATTATTATGACCAATAAATTTAGTGCTTCTGCTTCGGAAATCCTCGCAGCAGCTTTGCAAGATTATGGTCGTGCGGTGATTGTGGGAAGTAGTTCTACATTCGGAAAAGGAACGGTACAACGTTTCTTTGACCTTGACCGTGCTGTGCGTGGCAATAGCGACATCAAGCCTTTGGGGCAAGTCAAAATGACTATTCAAAAATTCTATCGTGTCAATGGTGGTTCTACACAATTAAAAGGAGTTACACCTGACATTATATTACCTGACAATTATTCTTATATCAAAACAGGCGAGCAAGACCAAGAATATGCAATGCCTTGGAGCGAAATCAAACCTGTTGAGTATAGCCAAAACGTTACTTCTTTGCACTATTTGCCAACGCTCAAAGAAAAGAGTGCAGCACGTGTCAAAGGAAGTGAAGTTTTCCAAATGGTAGAGAAAAATGCAAAACGCTTAAAAGAACAGCGAGACAAAACAGCTTACTCGCTTAATATGGATGAGTTCAATGCAATGGAAGAAGAATTGGACGAGCTTTCTAAAAAGTTCGAAGAAATCTTTATTGAAATCGAAGGTTTAGAAGCCAATAACCTCAAAGAAGACTTAGAAGGTATTGAGATTGACGAGGCCAAGCAAGAACGCAACAAAGAATGGATAAAATCCATCAAAGAAGATGCTTATATTCAAGAGTGTCTCTATATTATGGGTGATATGAATAATATGAAGTAAGAAAGATTAGTTTTATTTCAAAAAAAAGGGTTTGTGGCATTTTGCTACAAACCCTTTTTTGTTTGTCCAATATCTAGCAAACAAAAAAGGCTACCCTACAAAAGAGTAGCCTTTATATCAACAAAAGTTGATAATGTTTCTTAGTTCATTGCCTCAGTTAACACTTTACCAGGCTTGAATTTTACAACATTCTTAGCTGGTATGTTAATAGCTTTCCCAGTTTGGGGGTTTCTTCCTGTTCTAGCTTCTCTATGTGTAACAGAGAAAGTACCAAAACCTATCAAAGAAGCTTTATCACCTTCTTTTAAAGTTTCAGAAATAGCTGCTAATGTTGCTTCAAGAGCTTCAGTAGCTTGCGCTTTAGAAAGGTTTGCATTTTCTGCAATTTTGTTTACTAAATCACCTTTGTTCATGTCAGTAATTTTAATTATTAAAAAAAAGCGCACAAATGTATGTGCTAATCGGTAAAAAACCAAACATAGAAATGATAATTTCTATAATATGGTAGTGTTTATAGGGGTTACAGCCCTTTCAAAAACAATTTTCTATACTATTTTGGGTCAAAATCGTTTCAGTTTAAAGGTCTAATTTTCCTATAGTATTAAAAAATAGCTGCGAATTAACACAATTTTCTGATTCCTTGTATTTTTTTCCAAAATTTATCTTGTATTTTATCCGTTTAAATAAGAAAACACACGTTTTTTATAAAAAATCAGCATTTCTAATGAAAAAAATAATTGGTTTAATCCTTATTACAGCTACATTCTTGCTATCTACTACAGCTCTTACATCGTGCAGCCGCAAAACAGGTTGTCCTTCTACCGAAAATGCCAAAGTCAAGCTCAAAGGGAATGGCATGCCCAAGAAAAAATCAAAATCCAATCTTTTTCCAAAAGATATGCGAAAAAGAAAAAATAAGAGATAGTTATATCTTAACAAAAACAAATATAACAAAAAATGTTTTAAAATTCAACATTTTTTGTTTTTTTTTATTTTAGCTCACTCAGAAATTGTATCGCAAAAGTGTAGCCTCGTAGTCCGAGTCCAGTGATAACGCCTTTGCTTTTTTGGGCACTATAAGAGTGTTTCCGAAATGCCTCGCGTGCATATATATTGGAGATATGAACTTCTATTACAGGGCAGGTAATGGCTGCGATAGCATCCATTATGGCAATTGATGTGTGGGTATAAGCTCCCCCATTCAAGACAATTCCATCAAAAGAAAAACCAATTTCGTGTATTTTGTTGATTAACTCCCCTTCTATATTACTTTGAAAATAAT
>JAHDEQ010000115.1:0-8400 GCA_020628755.1 Saprospiraceae bacterium | reverse complement strand
ATTTCTTCTTTGGTAATGTCGTCTTCGTGGAGTTCAGCTAAGGCTTCGTCAACAGAGTCGTTTTCGGCCTCCATAAAGTAATCATAAATATCGTCGCGCGAATATTCATCTACATTTTCTTCGATAAAATAATCCAAATTGACTTTTGTACCTGAGTTGACAATTGCATCGAGTTCTTCGTACAAATCTTCCATAGAGATATGATTGGAACTTGCGATGTCATCCAAAGGAAGTTTGCGATCAATACCTTGTATAATATTGACTTTCATTTTGGAACGATTAGCAACCTGCTTGACCACAAAATCGTTAGGTCGGTCAATATCATTTTCTTCTACATAGCGGCCAATCAACTCAATAAATGGCTTGGCATAACGCAAGGCTTTTCCCTTGCTTACGCCTGAGATATTGGCCATTTCGTCCATCGTGACAGGATAATGCGCCGCCATGTCCTCCAAAGAAGGGTCTTGAAAAATAACAAAAGGCGGAATATTTTTTTGTTTTGCAATAGCTCGGCGCAAGTCTTTCAGCATAGACATAAGTGCCTTGTCCAAAACTGCTGTTTTGCCCGTTGAAACCTGCATATCGGCTACAACATTGTCATAGTTGTGGTTGAGTGGAATCTGAATTGGAAATGGGTTTTCGATAAAATCTCTCCCCTTATCCGTTAGTTTGAGCAGACCATAATTTTCAATATCCTTATAAACGAAGTTGTGTAAGATAGACTGGCGCAAAACGGAATTCCAAAACGTTTTGTCCTTTTCTTTACCAATACCAAAAAGTGGTTTTTGGTCAAATTTAAAATCTGACATTTCTTTGGTAGGCTTGCCTGACAAAAACTCCACTATCAATTTGATTTGATAGTTTTCATTTAAATCATCAATGGCTCGCAGAGCTTGGTGCATTTCGTCTTGTACCTCAATTTTTTCTTTGGGGTAGCGACAATTGTCACACATATTATTGCATTTTTTGTCGTCATAGGACTCTCCAAAATAATGCAATAAAAACTGCCGACGACAAGAGGTCGTTTCACAATAAGCCATGATTTCTTGCATGAGTTGTGCGCTCATTTCACGCTCCGAAACAGGTTTGTCTCGCAAGAATTTTTCGAGTTTTACGATGTCTTTATAGGAATAAAAAGCATAGCAATTTCCTTCCAATCCATCACGTCCTCCTCGGCCAGTCTCCTGATAATAATTTTCAATACTTTTGGCAATGTCATAATGTATAACAAAGCGTACATCGGGTTTGTCAATTCCCATTCCGAAGGCAATAGTTGCTACAATGACATCTATTTCTTCCATCAAGAAATTATCCTGTGTTTTGCTGCGGGTTTTGGCATCTAAACCCGCATGGTAAGGAGCAGCTTTGATATCATTTACCAATAAAACCTTGGCTATTTCTTCCGTTGACTTGCGACTTTGTACATAAATAATCCCCGATTTGCCAGACATTCCTTTTATAATCTGTACAATACTCCTGATGGTCTGTTCCTTTTTACCTTTAGGACGAACTTCGTAGTACAAATTGTCCCGATTGAAAGAAGATATAAATTCATTAACCTCCTCCATATCAAGGTTTTTGACAATATCGGATTGTACTTTAGGAGTAGCGGTAGCAGTAAGAGCAATAACTGGAATATTGCGTCCAATATCATCAATCATAGTCTTGATACGACGATATTCGGGACGAAAATCGTGCCCCCACTCGGATATACAGTGTGCTTCATCAACAGCTACAAAAGAAATATTGACTTCTTGAAAAAAGGAAATATTTTCGTCCTTGGTAAGCGTTTCAGGAGCAATAAAAAGTATTTTGGTCTTACCATCAGTGATGTCTTGTTTGACCTTTTTCATTTGAACCTTGGTCAAAGAAGAGTTGAGGAAGTGCGCCACGTCGTCCGTATCGCTATAGCCTCTAATCGAGTCCACTTGATTTTTCATCAACGCAATAAGCGGCGAAATAACAATGGCCGTTCCTTCCATCATCAAAGCAGGAAGTTGGTAACAAAGGGACTTGCCACCACCTGTAGGCATGATGACAAAAGTGTCTTTGCCCTCTAAAACACTTTGAATAATTTTCTCTTGGTTTCCTTTGAATTTATCAAATCCAAAGTGTTTTTTTAGGGCTTGGTGTAATTGTTCATTAATAGCTATCATTCTCTATCTCAATTCTTGATTAATGAGTATATTTTTAAAATGCGCACCATGAATTGTCGGTCTTGAGACTTTGTTATATGCCTCTCATAATTCAAAATTGAAAAAATTGCGACAATTTGTAATGCACTTTTTTTTATAATAGAGCATTGCTCTAATTTAATATTTTTTTTGAAAGTATTATAGTAATTTTCAATTCGAGGCAATACTTTCGCAATCTTATTGGTTTTTTAACAATTGAAAAAGGAGAAAATGGTCCGCAGTGCGAATATTTATGGTCATTAAAACCAACAAAATCACTACACTAACAGCTTTGGAAGGGTATTGTTTTTCTCACAGTTAATTTAGATTGTAAATTTGGGACTGTAAAAATAAAAGAATAATGCAAAACAACAATGAATTGGTCAAAAAAATTGCTATTAAAACCTTACAAATAGAAGCGCAAGCGCTCAATCGTTTGATTGAAACGATTGACGATGGCTTCTGCAATTGCGTACAATCTATTTTTGAATCAAATGGCCGAGTTGTCATTACGGGTATTGGTAAAAGTGCTATCATCGCTCAAAAAATAGCCGCAACCCTCAATTCTACAGGTACGCCTGCATTGTTCATGCATGCGGCCGACGCTATTCATGGCGATTTGGGTATGATACAAAGCAATGATATATTATTATGTATCTCTAAAAGTGGCGAAACTCCCGAAATCAAAGTCCTCATTCCTTTTCTAAAATCATTGGGTAGTCAGTTGATAGGCATGACGAGCAATTCAAAGTCTTATTTGGCCAAGCGAGCCGATTTTCTGCTGCACACTCCTATTCCTGAAGAAGCAGACCCAAATAACCTTGCCCCTACTGCGAGTACTACCGCCCAAATGGCAATGGGCGATGCCCTTGCCACTGCATTGTTAGCTTTGCGTGGATTTAGTCCTTCTGATTTTGCACAATTTCACCCAGGAGGCGCACTAGGCAAACAATTGTATTTGAGAGTCTATGATTTATATCCCAATAACGAAAAACCGAAAGTTGATGAGGATGATAATTTACAAGCTGTTATTTTAGAAATGACTTCTAAACGACTCGGCGCAGCAGTTGTTCTCAACAAAGCATACCAAGTCATTGGTATCATTACAGATGGTGACTTGCGCCGAATGCTCACCGAAAATACAGATACATCTTCCTTACTCGCCAAAGACATTATGTCTCCTCACCCCAAAACTATTAATGAGCAAGCCCTCGCCGTAAAAGCTTTGGATGTCATGCGTACCAATAGTATCACTCAAATCGTTGTAGTAAATGACCAACAAAACTATGTAGGAATTGTGCATTTGCACGATCTGATAAATGAGGGATTGATTTAATATCTGTCTTAGTGTATCTATGAAAAAAATCTTTCGTCATCCTTTTGCTTGGGGTTTTGCGCTGTTGCTGACCTTGCTCTATTTTGCTTTGCCATTGGTGAGCGATTGGCTTACTTCTAAACCTGTGTATGCCAAATATGCTGGCTCTGATGCTGCACGAATAACCAACTATGTGCAAAGTGTCTTTGTTTATCCTTTTCAGAAAGTGGTAAAAGGAAGTCTTAGAAATATAGTTATTTTTCCTTATTGGCTAATTTTAGGTTGGTTGGTAGTGGCTTTGTGGCTGCGCTTTCCAAAATTTTGGAAAGCGGTGGGATGGCTTTTGGTGAGCGTTTATATTTTCATATGGTTATTTCCCAACACCTTATTGTGGTTTGAAAACGATAAAGCCAGCAAATCCTATGGTTCAGTTGCCAATGGTCGAATAGTCAACAGCAAACGGATTGCCTTTCAAGGAGCTAATTTTACAACTTACTCCTTTTGGTGTTATCTATTGGGACGAACTTTTGTACATCAAAAAGTACGAAAAACACTAGACGATACTTTTAAAATATTAGAAAAACAATGTCCTGAAATAACTTTTGTCGTAGGCGAAACAGGAACGCGCCGAGGCGGACATTTTCCGCCTCATCGTACCCACCGCAATGGATTGAGTGTAGATATTATGACTCCACTTTTGAAAAAAAAACCAACTACATCGCATCATCTTTTCAATATTTGGGGCTATGGACTGGAATTTGACAACAAAGGAAAAAAAGGAAATTTAGAGATTGACTACGAAACCACTGCCCTACTCTTGGATGCCCTTCAAACAGCGGCTGCCCAAAATGACTTGCGAATACAAAAAGTCATTTTTGACCCTGTATTGCGCCCCAACCTTTTTAAAACTAAAACAGGTTCTAAAATCCAAAATTTGCCTTACACCAAAAATCGAGTTATCATTCGACACGATGACCACTTGCACATCGATTTTGCGCTAAAATGAGCCTAATTCTAATCAAGATAAAACCGCTTTCCTAAACTGGTGAATGGCTCAAAAGTACAAGTAAATTTAGGAAAGCTCTGCTTTACAAAAAACTTCAAACTACACCTCTTAAAAAACATCCTCTTGTTCATCTGAATTTTTGCGGACTTGATAGAATAGATTGGCAAAATCACAGAAAAGTCACTTAATTTGCAGCATAAAAAGCGGCACTACGGCCAAAAATAAAAGTGTGGGTTGAATGAGGTTTACTAAACTTCTTTATGTTTGAAAACTGCTATATAGCTTGATATTGGGGCTTTATTTAGCAGCAAGTTTAGTAAACCTTTGAGCTTCAATATTAGTGTTTTCTTTTACCCATAGTTTTTACCATAGTGCCTAAAAACCGAAGCAAATCATTGTACAGTTTTTAAATATCGATACATTTTTTAGTAAAATTTTTGAAAACATTTAGATTTAGTTAACACTTTTTAACATTGAAATAAAAATAATGTTGTAACTTTGAAGTTACAACATTGAATCTATAAACAAACTTTATTTTAATCACATTAGACCATCTTTTATAAGAAAATTTTGAGGCTTGCTCAACAACATTTTTCTAAAAAGAGATAGCCTATTATAAATCGTTTTATTATGAGTGCAAAAGAATTTTATCGTTACATTGACGATTTAAACAGCCCATTACAATCTTTTGCCTTGTCCTTGACAAAAGATTTTGAAGATGCCAAAGACTTGGTACAAGAAACCGTTTACAAAGCCCTAAAGAACAAAGATAAATTTCGCATTGGAACCAATTTTAAGGCTTGGATTATGACCTTGATGCGTAATACCTTTATCAATAACTACCGCAAAAAGAAAAGAAGTCAGACTGACTTAGCTCCTTCTGACAGCTATGTTTTCACTACTTCTGCTACTGATAATAACGCAGGGGAATCCAACTTAGCCAATCAGGAATTGATGAAAATATTGGATAGTATTGACGAAAAATTACGCCAACCATTTTGGATGTACTATATAGGTATGAGTTACCAAGAAATAGCAGACCAATTAGAGACACCACTCGGCACAATCAAAAGTCGTATTTTCTTTGCTCGCAAAGAATTGCAATCCAAAATCACAGCAGTAGGTATTCGCAGCTAAATTGGACTTTTTTTTGCTCTAATTGATGTTATAACTTTAAACTTTACAATGTGTTCATGTGTCTATAATTATAGAGATACATGAACACAAAACAACCAAATCTCCATCATGAAGATTGAGCAGGAATTAAAACAGACCAAGCCTTTTCGGAGTAATAAGCAACGAGCAGGAGTAAATATTTTATTTACGCATTATTGGTTATGTGATAAAATAAAATCACATTTAAAGACGCATGATATTACGCTTCAACAATACAATATACTACGTATATTGAGAGGTGCAGGCAAACCCATCTCAACCAGTTGTATTCGTGAGCGTATGATTGACCGAATGTCTGATACTTCTCGCTTAGTCAAACGACTTTGCCAAAAAGGTTGGGTCAATTCAGAAGCCTGTTGTTCCGACAAACGCCGAGTTGATGTTACGATTTCTAATGAAGGCCTAGGCTTGATAAAAATCATTGAAGAATCAGACGCAGGTATCGAAAATTTTCTTCAAAATCTAAGCGACGAAGAAGCAGCAGTGCTTAATAAATTACTTGATAAAATACGAGAATAATACTCCTCAAAATCATCTCAATATCACTATTTTAAAGGGGCTATCTATTTCAGATAGCCCCTTTTTGTATTAAATACACTTAAAATCACCTATTTTTAGCGAAAATTCGCTAAAAAACTTTACATAATCTCCAAAACCTCCTATCTTTACAGCGAAAATTCGCTAGATATATTTCTAATACCATTGTAAATCAATATAAAATGACAAAGAATCCTGAATATGACATTAAGCACGAAGTGCTTCAAGGAGGGGAGTTTTTAATCAAGGAATCCCATGCAAGCAACACGTTCACGCCTGAGGACTTAAACGAAGAGCAGTTGATGACGCGCCAGATGATTGAAGAGTTTCTCAAAAATGAAGTGTATCCGCACAACGAAAAAATCGAAAAACAAAAAGATGATTATGCTTTTACTGTACTCAAAAAAGTAGCCGAATTGGGCTTATTGGGTACACATATGCCCGAGCAGTATGGTGGTATGTCTATGGATACCAATACCAATACTGTTATTGTAGAAGCATTCGGACCTTCGGGTTCTTTTGCGACAACCTTTGCAGCACACACTGGAATTGGTATGTTGCCCATTCTTTATTTTGGAACGGAGGAACAAAAGCAAAAATATTTACCTGGTTTGATTTCGGGTGAAATGGCTGCTTCTTATTGCCTCACTGAGCCAAGCTCAGGTTCTGATGCTTTGGCTGCCAAAACACGTGCTGACCTTTCGGAAGATGGCAAACACTATATATTAAATGGGCAAAAAATGTGGATTTCAAACGCAGGTTTTGCCGATGTATTTGTAGTTTTTGCTCAAATTGAGGGAAGCAAATTTACAGGTTTTATTGTAGAGCGTAATTCCGAAGGAATGACACTCGGAGCAGAAGAGCAAAAGTTAGGTATCAAAGGTTCTTCTACTCGTCAAGTCTTTTTCGAAAATGTAAAAGTACCTGTAGAAAATGTTTTAGGAGAAATCGGAAAAGGTCACTTGATTGCTTTCAACGTATTAAATATTGGTCGTTTCAAATTAGGCTTGATGGCTATTGGCGGTGCCAAATATAGCTTTGAGTTAGGTGTAAACTATGCCAACGAACGCGTACAGTTCAAACAACCTATCGCAAATTTTGGAGCTATCAAGCACAAAATCGGCCAAAGTGCCATCCAAATCTTCGCTTGCGATGCAGCAAACTATCGTGTTTCTAATCTTATTCACGAGCGTATTGCCGACCTCAAAGAGGACGGTATGAACGAAGAAGAAGCTAAACTCAAAGCAGCCGAAGAGTATGCTATCGAATGTTCTATTTTGAAAATTGCAGGCTCTGAAATCGGAACTTATGTGGTGGACGAAGCACTCCAAATACATGGAGGTATGGGTTTTTCTGAAGAAAGCAAAATTGCCCAAGCCTACCGTGATATTCGTATCTCACGTATCTATGAAGGTACGAACGAAATCAACCGTATGTTAATGGTTGATATGTTGCTCAAACGTGCAATGAAAGGCAAGTTAGACATTGTTGGGCCAGCATGGGCAGTTCAAAAAGAGCTAACTTCAATGCCAAGTTTTGAGCAACCCGAAGGAACTTATGGAAAGGAGCGCAAAGCACTCAAAGACTTCAAAAAAGTTGTCTTGATGGTTGCTGGTGCTGCCGCCAAAATGCAAATGGATGGCGATATCAACCTCAAAGAAGAACAAGAGATTTTGATGAATGTTGCGGATATGATGACCGACATTTACTTAGCAGAATCTGCTTTATTGAGAGTTGAAAAACTAGCAGGTCAAGACACAGAAATTGACCAATCGGTTTATGATGCAATATTGAGAGTATTGTTTACGGATGCGAATGCAAAAATGCACAAAAATGCCAGCGATGCCCTCGTCTCCTTCGCCGAAGGCGACTTGCTCAGCACATTATTATTAGGATTAAAACGCTTTACGAACTATCGTCCAACCAACGTCAAAAAAGACCGACGCACCGTTGCCGATGTTTGTATCAAAGCGAACAAATATTGTTTCTAGTTGCTACGTAGTAACAATAAGAACAAAAAGACTCAATCAAAAATATTCTTAATTGGTTTTCAAACGCCTTCTTTGGTCACACCAGAGAGGGCGTTTTTTGTTGAAATAGCATAAGAAACTTATTGGTTTTACACGAATCTAGGTTCAGAATACATCAATTGTCGAAAAAAGCAATTTCCAAAATTTTGACCGCCCGAAGGG
>JAHDEQ010000114.1 GCA_020628755.1 Saprospiraceae bacterium | reverse complement strand
CATTATTTTTCGCTCCTTTGTTATAAATAGTTTTGAATAGCTGAACTTAATCAAACTATCCAACACACACCATTCTATAACCTTAAAATTTTATTTATGAAAAGGACAAATCAAATCTTGCAAATCGTTATTTTGGCTGCTATTCTTTTTTTGACAAGCTGCCAAACACCAGAGTTTTTATTGAAAAGAGGTCAGTACGATGCGTCCGTTGTTGAAGCAATCGAACGCTTGCAAAAAAAGCGTAAGAAAAAACGCAAAGATGTAGAGGTAGTCGAAGAGGCTTTTCGTAAAGTGACCAAAGCGGACATGGATAAAATTGCCTCGCTCAAGGCCGAAGGTCGTCCTTCTAATTGGGTGAAAATCAACAAAATTCATAATTATATAAAAGAACGTCAAGAGTTAATTGCTCCTCATTTGCCATTGGTCGCAAAAGATGGTTATAAAGCAGAATTTCGCTTTGTAAAAATCAATGCTTTGGAACGTGAATCAAGAGAAAATGCGGCGGAATATTACTATGCTTCGGGCAAGGAATTATTGGAAAAAGGGGAGCGAGGCAGCAAATATGCTGCTCGTGAGGCTTGGACGAAATTTGATAAAACTCGCAAATATTTTGATAATTATAAGGATGCTATGACCTTGAGGGATAGAGCTTTGGTCATTGGCAAAAATCATATCTTAGTTCAAACGACTAACGAAAGTAGAGTCGTGATGCCTCGTGATTTTGAAGAAGAATTATTGTCTATCAATATTGCAGAATTTAGTTCAAAATGGACGCGTTATTATACCGATACAAAGTTGCGTGAGGATTTTGATTTTGAATTTACCATGAAATTGAGAGACATCGAAGTGAGTCCCGAATTGGTACAAGAGCGACGTTATGTTGACCAAAAAGAAATTGAGGATGGGTTCAATTATGTTTTGGATAACAATGGAAATGTTTTGAAAGATACTTTGGGTAACGACATCAAAACGCCTCGTTATATTAATATTCAGGCTTGGGTGGACGAGGTTCACCAAAAGAAAACGGCAAGTTTACACAGTCGTCTGGTTTTAAAAGATTTGGCAACGGGCGAAATTATTCGCAACGAGAATATGAATGTCACGGCTATTTTTGAAAATTATGCAGCTACTTTCCAAGGCGATCGCCGTGCCTTGTCTCGTGATTCTAAACGTCGAATTGGAAATTCACCAAGACCATTTCCGAGCGATGAGGCACTTATTTTTGATGCTTTGGACAAAATAAAACCTGCCCTCAGAAATAAAATTGAAGATTGTGCTGCAATGGCAAGTTTATAAAATAAAAGAAGGGTTCGCCACACGGCGAACCCTCTAAACATAGTAAATTGGCAATAAGTATCTTAGTGGCGCAAACTTTAGTTTGCGGTATGTTTATTCCAAATAAAACAAAAAGCGAATTGGAAAACGCATCAATTTTTCCTCCTTTTTAAATAGGATTTGGTCTATCACGATGGTTGTAAATTCATCGGCTTTTTTGATGGCTTTTTCAATTTCATTTTGCTCAGTAGTATGGCTGATAAATTGAGCTGCCGTACTATCTTGATTGACCAAATGCATTTCAAATTGCTCGATGGGATAGGTTTGACCTGCGATTTGAAAAATCAAATCGCCATCAGATTTTTTAAAATCTTCTAAACAATAAAACTCTTCTTCATCAAAGCAGGCTTTAATATTTTTCCAATAAAGCGAGAAGTCTTTTTCTTCCAAATCATAAAAATCGGGATAAGTAAAAGGGTCTAAAACATCGGCTGTGAGTACTTCTACTTTTTTGAGATTTTCTTTTTTAACGACGGCATCTTTTTCTTCAATAACACGCTTATAAGTTTTGAAATCATCAATGTGAATCAGCTCCACACTTGGATTTTTTTGATACGACTCGACCATCCAATCGTATTTTTGATTGGTCGTATCAATTCGAACAATCGTATGACGATTGTCTCGATTTATCATTTGAAAAGGAAATGTAGTTGCAGTAGTGTCCAATTTTTGAGTCTTGACAATAGGATTCCAGCCCGATGTAGAGTTTGAAAATTCAAACCTAATCGTAGCGACGTGTATAATGTCTTGCGTAGTAGAATCTCGTGATACCAAGCTCATATTGAGCATGTTATCACTATTCATCATTTCCAAAACCCGTTCTACATCACCAAATTTTAGATGACATTTTCCGCCATAACAATCCATACTGATACGAGTAAATTCTTTGGTTTCACGATTGTTTTTATAAATATGAACCTCTTCGAGTGGATAAAAATCTTGATTGAGTGTTACCGAAATATCCTTACTCATCACATTAGCTACTTCTGTTTTGGTATAATTGCTTAAAGGAAAATACCTAAAACGCTTTTTAATTTCTCCAAAATCAATCGCCAAATCACCCCAATTCATTTCCACTTGCTTGTCTTCAAAAAAAGCGGAATCATCAAAGGCATTTGTTGAGTTCAACGTTTGGGGTTCGGCTTTGTAGCTATTTTTGGTATAATCTTTTAGAAAACCATTAAAAACCTGAGTCGTATCTTGTCCAAAGGTGATTTTTTCATCCTTCAAACCTTCGGAAAGAATAAACTGAACCATATAATTTTGCTTTTCTTTGGTTTTAAAAAACAAGCTAATTTGTGATTCTTCGCAGGCATTTTGAAGGAGTTCTACAATACAATCTCGCTCCTCCCAATTGCTCGTACTACAATTTTCTTGGTAATCTGTTTCTTTGACCAAAACGGCTGCTTCTTTGATATTTAACTTTTGACCTTTGGCATAAATATGAGGTTCGTTGCAAACGATATTTTTAAAAAAATCTGATTTTAAGGTTATCAAAGGAGGTTGACTTGCTTCACGTTTATCCCCGTTGAGTTGGCGAATGCCAAACTCATAATCGCCCCAATCGAGTACGACCCGTTCTTTGTATTTGGCTATTTTTAGATTTTCGACGGTCGGTTCGGTTATCTCAATATTCAAAACGAGTTCGTCACTCATGTTTTCAAAATTGACCTTTTCGATGCTTAATACATCTCCAATTTTGAGGTTTTCTTTAATCGCCTCAATATCTAAGGATTGTAAATATTTGTCGGGTTTATTAGAAATACTCTCGACATTGTAGGTCGTGGTTTTACTCTTTAATCGAAACTGAAAATCAAAAAGTACGCCTTCCTTCCTAGAAGTCAGGACAGGCTCTTGCTCAATAGATTTTTTAAAATCATCAATGGAAATTTGAGTCTTACTTTTAAATAGCTTTTTGTTTTTCGGATTTTCGGATAATCTCAAATCAATATTTCCCCAATGAAATTGATACGAATTTTCTTTTCTACTATGATTGACTTCTTGCGATTTTGGCTCGTCAGAAATAGAAATAACAGCTCTTATTTTATCGGATTGTATTTCGCTGTATTGAATATTGTCTAAGATGATATAATCTCCCTCTTCAATGCTCGTTTTCAATAACTCAACGACTTCGCTTTGGCTGTAAGCCGAAGCATCGGCGGTCAGACTTTCAATCGTCCCATACTCTGCAATTTCAAAACTTACATTATCAAAGAGACTTCCATTTTTGAGACCCAAAACGGGTTCATGTTCCAATGCACCCAAAAAATCTTCTTTTGATAAGTCTATTTTTCCAAAAAAATGCGAATCCATATCAGGTTTTGACAATTCTATACTAAAGCCTCCCCAAATCAATTCATAAGGACTGCTTTCTTGATAAACAATTTGCTGTTCTTTGGTGGGCAAATTGGTATAATCCAACATTTGAGACAAGAAAACTTCGTTTTCGAGATAAAGCGTTGATTCATCTCCGATGGAAACAATGGAAGAAAACAAATCGCCTAATTTGGTTTTTACAACCAAGTAAATTGTAGAATTATCTTCAACACTTTGCGTAAACACTCTGTGACAAATATCGTCGGTCCATTGGTCTTTGCAGCGATGCTGTGGCCCTTTTTCATTGGCCACCATCGTATAAACCGAATCTATCAAAAGGCAGCTTTTGTTATAAACCATACTAAAGTTTTCATCTTTCAATTCCTCAAATTCATCTAGCGAAAAATGTGGAATATCGTAGGGTTCATGCAGTGGATTTCCTGACTTGAGGGCTTGTATTTTGTGTCCTCCCCATTGCAAATAGTATTGGTTTTCGCCGATACGTTCCAAGTCATTGGCTTGTACAATTTGTTCTTCTTTGGGTAAAGAAAATTGGAGTTGCTGTATGTCTTTAAAAATATTTTTACCAGAGACATATTTGTTATAGATATTATTGGAGGAAGACACACTCAACAAAGAGTAATGAACAGCATCGTGTTCGTCGTAGAGTTTGAGGTAAAGACTAAACTCCTTGTCCAATTTTTCTAAGACTTGATATAAATCTCTAAGGTTATTTTGAATTTCATAAATGTTCCCATTTGCATTTTCGATTAGAATTTCAAAAGAGGTAATTTTTTTCTCATCATATAATTGTCTTATGACAAAGGAATGGTTTTGGATGCGGTCAAATGCTTGGGGACTCAATATCCGTACATCCGTACGGATATTCCCGTTTTGGTCTTTTTGGGTGAGTGGAAATTCTACGCCTCCCCATTCCAGGTAATTTTGATAGGGTTTTTCTTTTTCGATTTCTAGGACGGTATGCTTCCCAAAATCAGAAAGATAGTTTTCAAACTGATTTAAGGAATTGGTCAGTGCATTATTCGGAATTTCTTCGACTAAGTTGAAGGAGAACAAAGACATCAAAATAGCAAATAAGGGAATACTCAGAACGTATTTAAAGCCTTGATACCAACGTGATTGTTTTTGCCCCAGCATGACCAGTCGTTTTTTTATCAATGCCGAAAAAGTATTGAGCAGTTTGTGGCAACTTTGTTCTTGCGATTGTTGAACCAGCAGATTGGCGTATTGATAAATCGAGCCAGCATTTTGAGAAACATATTGGTCGGCAATGTATTCGTGGGTGACTTGTAGCGCATTGCGATACAAGTAGATGAGTGGATTGTACCATTTTAGGATAACCCAAAACTCCATCAATAATACATCAATACTATGATGTTGTCGGATGTGAACGAGTTCGTGTTCAAAAATGAGTTTTTTCTGTTCAGAAATATCTTTATCGTTCCAAAATACATAGCTAAAGAAGGAAGAAGCAGGAAAGTTGCCCTCCATTTCGACCATTTTATAGCCTTTGGTTTTTTGGATATTATTATTTTTTATAATGTTAAATAATTTTAGAATGCCTTTGATCAAACGTATGCTCATAAAAAGCACACCTATTATATATAGAGCGAATAAAAGGTCGGCTATAGTCAGCGAAAATGCGGGCGTAGGACGTTCGATTTGCTGCCAAAAATATTGATGTACTGTTTGAGCATTAGAAATAGCGGGATAAATTATGGTTTCAAAACCCGAATAAGTGTTGGTGTTTGGTTGACTCAATTGTATATTGAGTATTGGAAAAAGGATTGCAAGCAGAGGACTGAGCAATAAGTAAGCTCGATTAAGCTGAAAGAAAGTTTCTTTGCGCAAAACCCAAAAGTAAAATGCATACAGTATAAGCAGGCAGATACTTGATTCCAATAAAAATTGTGGAAATGAGAGCATCTTTAATTTAGTTTTATAGCTTTAAGGATTATTTTTCTTTGAGTTGCTCGAGTAAATCATTGATTTCTTCAGCATCAATTTTTTCTTCCTTTACAAAGTAGGAGAGTACTTGTTGCGGTGAACCTCCAAAATAATTATTAATAAAATTTTGGAAAGAAGTTTTACGATAAGCCTCTTTTTTCAAAATTGGAAAATAACGATGCGTTTTACCAAAGGGTTCGTAACCAACCAAACCCGCCGCTTCCAGTTTTCTTATAACGGATGAAATGGTATTGTAAGGTGGTTTGGGATTAGGATACTCTGCAAGTATCTCTTTAACGTATGCTTTTTCGAGTTTCCAAAGAATGTGCATAACGGTTTCTTCACGATGAGTCAAAGGTTTCATAACAAAACAAATATTGATTATGAATGCAAGTTAAAACTAATTTTTAGTTTATTCAACTAAATTTTAGTTGAAAGAGAAAAATTAACAATATTTAACAGAAATTTTGTTTTTTTACATCGTGGAAAGCAAAAGACAGTTCTGATCCAAGTATTTCTTAAAAAAATTATGATTTTTTTAAGAGTTTGAGTTACTTTTCTAAAATTCTTCGTCATATTATAAAGTATTTCAATGTAATTCAATATAATTACGAGAACTATCCTCTCCATGATGGCATCCCATTTTGACATAATCACACAAAAAGCATTCAATTTAGATTAGTTTGAAACACCCATATTATACTTTTAATTAAATTAATTTTTTTAATCTTTTAAATTTTTAAACCCACATACTATGGATAATATTCAGGAATTTTTTACAAATTTCTTACAAACAGTTGGGAACTTCCTTCCAGGAGTCTTAGGAGCTTTACTAACCTTAATTATTGGTTATTTTATTGCTAAAGGTTTTAGTGGTCTGGTTGGTAGGTTATTGAAGAGAACAGATTTGGATAATCGTCTTTTTCGAGGTGCTAACTCATCGGTCAGCCCAGAAGGATTCATCTCAAAGTTAGTTTATTACATCATCATGCTTATTGTATTGATGGTTGTTTTAGAAATGCTTGGAGTAGAAAACGTGCTTGAGCCAATTAAGGCTATGGTAACAGACTTTATGCGTGCAATTCCTAATATTATCAAAGCAGGTATTATTGGTTTTGCTGGATATATTGTTGCCACGATTGCATCTGAGGCACTAGGTTTTGCGGGCGGTGCTATTGACCGTTTTTCTGAGCGCATGGGCCTAAGCAATTCTATTGACTTAGCAAAAATCGTAAAGCAAGTTGTTTTCTTATTTGTTTTTATTCCTATTTTAATTGCTGCTATCGAAGCACTCGGAATCCGTTCTATTTCTGAGCCAGCTACTGATATGTTACGCTCATTGTTTGCTGCAATACCTAAAATATTAACTGCTGCAATCATTTTGACTGTATTTTATATCGGCGGTCGCTTTGTTACAGGTATCGTTGCTGACTTGTTGCGCAACCTTGGTGTTGACAGCATGACTTCTAAAATGGGCTTAACTAGCCTTATGGGACAAGGACAATCTTTGTCTGGTATCATTGCAAATATCGGTTTCTTCTTCTTGATGTTTACAGGTATCATTCAAGCAGTTGGGATTTTAGAGTTCGGTCAATTGTCAGGTATTTTAAATAATTTGCTTGATATGACAGGCCATATTTTCTTTGGTTTGATTATTTTGGCTGTAGGTAATTTTATTTCTGGTATTGCATCTAATGCAGTACAAGATGAGTTCTTATCTACATTGACTCGTATCGCAACACTTGGATTGTTTATTCCAATCGCCTTGTCAACAATGGGTATTGGCACTGAAATCGTTAACTTAGCATTCGGATTAATCTTAGGTGCTGTAGCGGTTGCTGTTGCCCTTTCATTTGGTTTAGGTGGTCGTGAGGCTGCTGGTAAGCAAATGGAGCATATCCTTAAAAAGTTTCGTAAAGAAAACTAATAGATAGTTCATATAGAAATGTCAGTTTTTTAGTCTGACATTTACAGCCTATTGGATTTACTCCAATAGGCTGTTTTTATTTATTTTAATCTTGTACATTTTACATTGAGAATTTGGAAATTTCTATATTTGTGTGGAACTTTTTTGGACTATAGAACATTTGATTTTTTGTGGTATTTAACATTCAATCATACGAACGAAAGATTTTTCGACTTATAGAGGACACTGCTAAGCAGCTGGGTTTTCCCACCTACGTCGTAGGTGGTTATGTAAGAGACAGATTGCTGGGACGACCTTCCAAAGATATGGATATTGTATGTGTAGGTAGCGGTATTCGTTTGGCCGAGCATTTGGCTTCTAAACTTAGACCCAGACCAAGAGTTGCCGTTTATCGTCGTTTTGGTACGGCAATGCTCAAATACAAAGACTTAGAGATTGAATTTGTAGGTGCTCGAAAAGAGTCTTATCGGCACGACTCTCGCAAACCCTTAGTGGAAGAAGGCTCGCTCGAAGATGATCAAAATCGCAGAGATTTTACTATCAATGCTTTGGCGGTAAGCCTCAACGAGGCCAACTTCGGTGAGATTATAGATCCCTTCAATGGTATTTATCATTTGGAACAAAAAATGATAAAAACGCCCCTTGAACCCAGTCGTACCTTTTCGGATGACCCCTTGCGTATGATGCGAGCCATACGTTTTTCGAGCCAATTGGGTTTTGAAATTCATCCGATGACTTTAGCTTCTATTGCTGAAAATCGAAATCGGATTCAAATTGTTTCACAAGAACGTATTACGACTGAACTCAATAAAATCGTCTTATCCGATAAACCTTCTGTTGGATTTAAATTGCTCTTTGATACTGGATTATTGGCTCTCATTTTTCCAGAAATGGCAGCTCTACATGGTGTAGAGGTAAGAAACGGAAGAGCGCACAAGGACAATTTTTATCATACTTTAGAAGTACTCGACAACCTTAGTCGCAAAACCCAAGACTTATGGCTGCGATGGGCAGCCATCATGCACGATATAGCAAAGCCTCCGACTAAGCGATTTGATAATAAAGTAGGTTGGACTTTTCATGGTCATGAAGCCTTGGGGGCTTCTATGACACCTCGTATTTTTCGACATTTAAGATTGCCTTTAGATGCCAAAATGCGTTATGTACAAAAATTAGTACGCTTGCATTTGCGTCCCATATCTTTGACGAAAGAAAATATTACCGATTCTGCGATTCGTCGTTTGCTGTTTGAGGCAGGTGATGATATTGATGATTTGATGTTATTATGCGAAGCTGATATTACCTCCAAAAACCCTAAAAAAGTAAAACGCTATTTAGAAAATTATAAACTCGTTAAGCAACGACTGCAAGAAGTAGAAGCGAAAGACAACTTGCGAAACTGGCAGCCGCCAATTTCGGGTGAATTAATCATGGAAACCTTTAGCATTAGCCCTTCTCGTGAAGTTGGAATCATCAAAAATGCTATACGAGAAGCGATTTTGGATGGCGACATAGACAATGATTATGACATTGCATATCAGTTTATGTTAATAAAAGGGAAGGAGTTGGGATTGAACACGGGAACAACAAGTTAAGCACTAATTTTTTTTGTAGTGCTTTTTATTCCTTGAATTATTTCTACCACCTCTGTTATTATTTTTTTGATTATTACTATTTCTTCCTCCACCTCTTGAATTTCGATAATTGCCTCGTTTGCGATTAGAAGAGCCTCTAGATTTTAAGCTATATTCAGGGCCTTTAGAAAATCCTTTAGGCAAAGGTATTTTCATGACCTCCTGCTCAATAACTCGCTCTATTCGTATAAATTTATAGACATCATCTTCTGAAATAAAGGTTAGAGCAACACCTTTGGCATCGGCACGTGCAGTACGTCCGATTCGGTGTACATAATCTTCGGCATCAGAAGGCACATCGTAATTGATAACTAAATTAATCTCTTTAATATCAATTCCCCTTGCTAAAATATCGGTAGCAACCAATATTTGAGTTGTCTTGTTTTTGAAATTCAAAAGAGCAGACTCTCTTTCTGTCTGGCTCAAATCCGAAGAAATTCCTTCGGCAGCAATGCCAACAGAATCCAATTTCCTTCTGATTTCGTTGACCATTTTACGAGTAGAAGTAAAAATTAAGACACTCGAATAGGTCGTTTTTTTATCTTTTAATAATTCAGTGATTAAATCAATTTTTTGGTGATTATGCACCAAATATGCACCTTGTAGGATACCAGAAGCTGGCTTTGAAATAGCTATACTTACTTGTTCGGGTTCTACCAAAATCTTTTTGGCCAAACCTCGGATTTTGTCGGGCATAGTAGCCGAAAAAAGAAGTGTTTGTCTTTTTTTAGGTAAGTAGTCAACAATGGTCAAAATGTCATTTAAAAATCCCATATCTAGCATTCGGTCGGCTTCGTCGAGAACCAAATGCTGTACAGAGTCAAATTTGACATAGCCCATATTTAGGTGAGCAATAAGTCTTCCTGGTGTAGCTATGATAATATCGGCACCTTGAGTCAATGCCTTTTTTTGCTGATCCCATTCTTTGCTATCGCCGCCACCATAAACAGGCAAAGAACTAACACCAAGAAAATAGCCAAGTGCTTCCACTTGTTGGTCTATTTGAAGTGCAAGTTCGCGAGTAGGAGCAATGACGAGTGTATTAACTGAAATATTATCCTGTGGGCTAGAAGCGATTTTATTGAGAATAGGCAACAAAAAGGCCGCTGTTTTACCTGTCCCCGTTTGGGCACAGGCAATCATATCCTTACCATTTAAAATTTTGGGGATAGTCTGTTCTTGGACAGGAGTAGCTTCTTCAAAACCCATCGAATCGAGGGCATCCACTAAAGCATCTGAAAAACTAAATTCTTTGAACGTCAAATCAATGGGATTTTAGAAAAGTCTAAATAAATATACTTTTGTAAGGAAGAAAAGTTGCGTAGGTCTATAGTATGAAAAAGGGCTTTCCATGTAAATGAAAAGCCCTTTTTAAGATAAATATCAAATTACAAAGTGAATTTAATATCTATCCTTGAACATTAAGAGATTTTAAAGTCTCCATATTTAAGTTACCAATTGGCAAACCTTTATCTGTTTGGTATTGCTTCAAAGCAGCTTGAGTACGTACACCCATAACACCATCAACTGGACCTGGATCGTAACCAGCAGCTTTTAATGCATTTTGTACATTTCTTACTTTTGAAGAAGTTGTTCTTTCAGCACAAAGGATTTCAGTCCAAACTGTAAAACCACCTTCTTTTACCAAACGCTTTTCATTAACGTCAGAGTAAATTGCAGGAATTACTTCTTCACGAGTAGATTCAGGAGAAACCAAAACTTTTTTAGTAATCGTTTTGTATTGTGCTTCTACAGGAATTTCTTCAACGCGAGCTGGTTGGTCAATTACTTTTTTAGTGATTGTTTTGTATTTAGCAGGAGTAACACTTTCAGTTGTTGAAGCAGGAGTATCCAAAACTTGGTACTTCTCAGTTCTGTAAACTGCAGGAATTTCTTCATAACAAGCTACATAACAATCATCTGGGTTTTGAGAAAAACAGCTAGCTGATTTTTTCTTTCTTACCCACTGACCACGAGCAGGAGAAACCAATACTTGCTTGCTTTCTGTGCGGTATTTAGCAGGAATGGTCTGCACTTTTGTTTTTTCAGGCTCAACCATAACTTGCTCAGTTACAGTTTTGAAAGTAGCAGGAATCGTTTTGTACTTGATAGATGCCTCTTTAGCCAATACTGTCTCTGTAACTGTTTCATAAACAGCAGGCACTTTTACCAACTTTGTTGAAGCCTCTTTCTTTAATTTTTGTACGCTTACTGTTTCGTAAACATCTGGAATTTTACATTTTGCGTAACACTTACCATACTCGCTTGTTGGAGGTAAATCAGCAAAAGGTTCGTCTTGAGCATAAGTCATACAAAAACCGAACGCAAGCAATAATGTAAAAATAACTTTTAATTGGTTCAGGTGAATTCTCATAAATTATTAAACTTTTTGAGTTAAGAAAATTTGTAATAATCCGATACTTTGTTGAGACGATTATGAGTGTTTTTTGTCACAAAATACCGCAAGTAATTTAGTTCAGAAAAGGACATTTTTCCCAGAAAATTTTAGAATAGAACCTCATGGTAATTGCTTGTCCAATTTCGCCCCAAATGTATTATTTTTTTTTGGATTTACTATCCAAGAGTGGCAAAAACTTTAAATATTCTTCGGAATTAAATGATTTTATTGGATATGCCATGACTTTGCAAAAACTTTGGCAGATTAGGAGGGCGATAATTCCTCCGCTTTTGCCAAACCTGATTTGTAGCTTGTCAGACAGCGTTCTCTTGCAAACTTGTGTTCTACCATAGCTGAGGGGTAGGCATCTGTTCCATATTCGGGCACCCATTTTTTGATGTATTCAAAGTCTTTGTCAAATTTGCTTTGTTGTGAATACGGATTGAAAACCCTAAAATAAGGTGCGGCATCGGTGCCGCAACCTGCCGCCCATTGCCAACCACCATTATTACTAGCTAAATCAAAATCCAATAATTTTCGAGCAAAATAAGCCTCTCCCCAACGCCAATCCAAGAGCAAATGTTTGGTCAAAAAACTGGCAACAATCATACGGACACGATTGTGCATATAGCCAGTTGCATTGAGTTCTCGCATACCTGCATCTACAATAGGATAGCCCGTTTGTCCTGCACACCATTTCTCAAAATCTTCTTCGTTGTTGCGCCAATCTATATAGTCATATTTTGCTCGAAAAGGATTTTGAACCACATGAGGAAAATTGGCCAAAATTTGGGCATAAAAATCTCGCCATATCAATTCGTTTACATAAGTTTGGTTCAAAGCCATTGCTTTGCGTGCTTTTTCTCGAACCGATATTGTTCCGAATCGAAAGTGAATACCTAACTTAGAAGTTCCGTTGATGGCTGGAAAATTTCGGGTTTTATCATAATTTCTTATAATGCCTTGTGCAACAGTCTGACTAGGGATTTCTATAGAAGATGACTGAAATCCCATAGTGTCTAAACTTGGGATTGTTGTGTGTTTTTCAGTTTTTCTAAACTTATCAAAATATAAATGATTGGGGTAGGACTGCAAATAATATGATAAATCAGTTTTTTCAGGATTGACCTTGTTTTTGACGGCGGCTTTACTTTCGAGCTTGGCTCGCCACTTGCGGCTGTACGGGGTGAAAACGGTATAAGGTAAGCCATCGTTTTTAGTTACCTCTAATTTTTCAAAAATAACATGGTCTTTAAATGTATGAAAAGAGATATTTTTTTTAGCTAAAATATTTTGGATTGCCCTGTCACGTTCAAGTGCATAAGGCTCATAGTCGTGATTGGTAAAAACACTATCAATTGTATATTCATTACTTAGCTCTTGCCAAATTTTTTCGGGACGACCATATTTTACTAAAATAGAACTGCCAATTGCTTGGAGTTTTTGCTGAAGCTCATGTACACACGTGTGCAAGAAATGCACACGTGCATCGTCTTTGTCTTGCAGTTGCTCCAAAATGTTTTCATCAAAAATAAAAATAGGTAAGACAGGTGTTCCACTTTTCAAAGCATGATACAATCCTGCATTATCATCAAGACGTAAGTCTCTTCTAAACCAAAATATTGATACTTTTTCCATAAATCACTTAATTTTCATGAAGGAAACAGCAGTATCAGCTTTTAGTTTAAGTTTTTAAGCATTTGAAAAATTGTAGAATAAATAGTAGGCGTAAAAGAATAATAGTAGAACCCCCTCCCAATTGGTGATTTTTTTGTTATTAGAAATTATACCAAAAAGAATGGTCATCACAATCATAAAGGGCAAGCCAAAAGACAGCATTGTTGCCGTTACCGCTACAGGGCCAACCAAAGATGCCACTCCTGTAACGACATAAGTATTGAATATATTAGAGCCGAGTACATTACCGACGGCTATTGAGGTTTTTCCCTTGCGAGCTGCATTGAGACTAACAATTACTTCGGGTAGCGAAGTGCCAATTGCAACGGCTGTGAGCGCAATGACTTCGGGCGAAATACCTGCCATACTTGACAATTCAGAAATGGCTCTGATTGTCCAGTCGGCACTTAAAGCAACCAAAGCTCCACCTGCGACCAACCAAAGGTAAGTCAGTGGAGAGACGCTTTCTTTTTCTTCGTCATCGTCATTTTCGGCATTAAAGGAGTAAGCTAAGAAAATAACAATTCCCACGAGGAGCAAGATGGATTCAAACAATACGATTTGGCCGTCTTGTACCATAAAAAATAGCATAAAGGCCGAACCCCACAAATAAGGCATATCAATGTGCCAAATATTGTATTCGAGGTTGATTTGCTTGACGGCAATCGCCACCAAGCCCATAACTAAGGCTATATTAGTGATATTAGAACCAATTACATTTCCGAGAACAATCTCCGAATCACCAGCCAAAACAGCAGCAACGGAGGTTGCCAACTCAGGCAAGGATGTACCAAAAGCCACAATTGTAACACCAATAATAAATGGAGAAATGCCAAATGACAAGCCAATCGCCTCTGCGCTATCAATAAATTTGTCAGAAGCAAAAAGCAATAAGGCCAGACTTCCGATAAACATTCCTATATACAATACTATATCCAAATCAATCTATTTTTGTCTTGGGGACATTTTTTGCGGGTGCAAATGTACATTTTATTTTAGTGATAGGAAATATTATACTTTTAAAAATGGATGAATTGAGACTTTTTTATTGTTAATTTATGAGTTTA
>JAHDEQ010000113.1:12235-14526 GCA_020628755.1 Saprospiraceae bacterium | reverse complement strand
CCCGCAAATTCGGTTGCAATTGCTGGAGAACAAGCAGGGATATATCCCTGCTCCTCGCCTGGAGGTTGGCAAATTATTGGCAAAACACCAAAACCAATATTTGATGTCCGAAAAGAAAATCCAATATTATTTTCGGTAGGCGACCAAGTACAATTTGAACCTATTAGTAAACCCGAATTTAATAAACTCGAATCACAAAGAGGCAAACGAATGTTTAGTAATTTATGAGTGTAAATAATAAAATACATTTTATACGGTCGGGTTTTCAAACGACCATTCAGGACTTGGGACGGGAAGGTTTTCAAGACCAAGGCGTTCCAGTGGGAGGCGTTTTAGATAGCTATTCGGCTAAATTGGCCAACTTTTTAGTTGGTAATGAAGTGGACAATCCAGTTTTGGAAATAACAGTCAATGGCCCCAAAATGCGTTTTGAGTCTGACGCTCAAATTGCCATTACGGGCGGCAATTTATCGCCAAAAATCAATAGTCAAATTGTCCGAATGAATCAGACGATTAACATTAGTAAAGGTTCGGTTTTATCTTTTGGTCGCTTATTAGATGGTTGTCGGGCTTATCTCGCCATCAAAGGAGAGTGGAAAGTCAATAAATATCTTGGAAGTCACAGTGCCATGTCGCAATATCTGAGTTATTGTACGCCACAAAGTTATGTACAAGATGGCAGCGCATTAGAAATTGAAACAGCAGAACCTTTAAAAGAAATTCGTAAAGAACGCAATTTTCATTTTGATAATGATGTTCGAATTTCGGTCATGCCTGGCCCAGAATTCCACCTTCAAACTCAAAAAACGATACAATATTTTTTAGAACAAACCTTCACTATTTCCGAGCAATCCAATCGAATGGGCATTCGTTTGGAAGAAGCCATTCCAGACTATTTTACTCGTGAAGAACTCATTTCTTCGGGGGTTGTACCAGGAACAATTCAGTTGGACAATGCAGGTCATCCCATCATTTTATTAGCAGATGCCCAAACGACAGGAGGCTATCACCGAATCGCCAATATTTTATTTGAAGATTTAAGCCTTGTTGCACAACTCAAACCCAACGACAAAATTGGTTTTATTTTGAAAGGATAAGTGCATCGTATCGCTTTGAAAACGGCGACAAACATTTAAAGATTAGTTCGTTGCAGTTTCCAACTGCGATGCAATATGCTTTTCATACCTGTCTTTGCGTCTCTGAGTTTTAGCAAAACATTCTTTTCCACAATCACAACTTGTATAGAACAAATACGTTTTAAAATCGTACTAATTGATTAGAACTAAATTGAGTTTGATAAATCTTCTCTTTTACTACAATGATTAGGTTAAACTAGAAAGAGAATTAATTACTATTTTTGCGAAATCTATGCAATTTCTATATCCCAGTTTTTTGTATGCCTTATTGGCATTAGCCGTTCCGATTATAATTCATCTCTTTTATTTTCGGAGATTTAAGAAAGTCTATTTTACCAATGTCAAATTTTTGAAGGAGGTAAAAGAAGAGACCAGCGCGCGCCGTCGTTTGCGTGATTTGTTGGTGCTGCTCATGCGATTGTTGGCAATCGCATGCTTGGTTTTTGCATTTGCACAGCCTTTTTTACCACAAGATGCCGAAGTCAAAAAAGGAGAAAAAAGTGTTAGTGTTTTTGTGGATAACTCCTTTAGTATGAGTGCATTGAGTCAAGATGTGCCACTGTTAGAAAAAGCAAAACAACGAGCGCGAGAAGTTATACAAGCCTACTCTGTCGAAGACCGTTTTCAGGTTTTGACCAACGATTTTGAAGGACGACATCAACGATTGGTTAGCAAAGAAGATGCTATAAGTTTGGTTGATGAAATCAAAATTTCACCTGCCGTAAAAGAGATTTCGAGAGTCCTTACACGTCAAAATCAAGCCCTCAATACAGGTCAAGCTGAAAATCAAACAGCTTATGTAATTTCTGATTTTCAAAAGAATATTTCTGATTTTAGTAATTATCAAGATACAACGATTGAAGTCAATTTATTGCCACTCCAATCGGTACAAGAAAAAAATATTGCTATTGATTCTGCTTGGTTTGATGCACCCGTCCAAACGATAAATCAGACCAATCCCTTGGTAGTTCGTATCAAAAATTTGAGTACCGAAGATGCCAATAATGTTCGCCTTTCTTTTATGATGGATGGACAAGAAAAACCTGTCGGTACGATGTCAATTCCTGCGGGACAATCCCGTACAGATACGGTCAATGTGACGATTTTGAGAACGGGCTGGCACGAAGGAAAACTAACTATTACGGATTATCCTGT
>JAHDEQ010000113.1:9452-12135 GCA_020628755.1 Saprospiraceae bacterium | reverse complement strand
CGATTTTGAGAACGGGCTGGCACGAAGGAAAACTAACTATTACGGATTATCCTGTACAATTTGATGACTCGTATTATGTAGCTTTTAATGTGGCTAAAGAAATCAATGTCTTGGTCATCAATGAGTCCGCTCCAAACAAATTTTTGGAGGCAGCTTTTTCTGGAATTTCCTATTTTAAACATACCAATCAGAATAATCGAAATATTGAATATTCTAAATTTCCAGAGTATCAATTGATTGTGATGAATGGAGTTGCAGCAGTCACATCTGGTCTAGCTTCGGAGTTGAACCAGTACGTCTTTAATGGCGGAAACTTGGTGGTTTTCCCACCAAGTAATGCAAATGTAGAGTCGTACCGCAGCTTTTTGTCCACTTTTCCAGCCAATGAATTGGGAGCTTTTGAAAAACAAGAAAGAACGGTTTCAACTATCAATACCGAAGAATTTGTATTTAAAGATGTTTTTGAAAATAAAAGTGCCAACCTCAAATTGCCTGTTTCACAGGCTAATTTCAAAATCTCTAGTTTTGCGAGTCGAGCCGAAGAACGTTTGATGTCGTATCGAGATGGTAGTTCTTTCTTAGGAAAATATCAAACAGGACAAGGAAACTTGTACTTGTGTGCTGCACCTTTAAATGACCAATACAGCAATTTGGTACGAAGTGGCGAAATTTTTATTCCGATGCTTTACAAAATGGCGATTTCTTCTTCAAAAGACCGACAAATTGCCTACACCATCGGCAAAGATGAAGTAATTGAAGCCGACAGTAAAGCAACAGAAGGGGAGACGGTTTATAAACTCAAAGGTACAAGCGAGGAGTTTATTCCCGAACAAAAAGTGATTGGACCAAAAGTGATTTTGGGCATCAATAACCAAATCGCTGAGGCAGGTTATTATAATCTCTTTCAAAAAGAAGAAGAAATTCTCGATAAATTTGCATACAATTTTGACCGAAAAGAATCCGTTTTAGAGTACCTTAGCGAGTCAGATTTAAAAGAATCAGTTGGCCAAAATATGAGTGTCATCAGCACTACTGCAACCGCCGATGTGAGTAATTTAATTGGAGAGCGAAGTCAAGGTGTGGTTTTATGGCGTTGGTGTGTTATCTTAGCCCTGATTTTCTTACTCATCGAAGTCTTATTATTGAGATTTTGGAAAGTATGATGTTGTGTTTAGGTGTTTGAGTGTTTATGTGCGTGTGAAACGCAAACACACAAACACATAGATACGCAAACACAAAATTTATGAACCTCCTTCTGAAAAACTTACAAATCGTTGAACCTGAAAATCCTTTAAATGGGCAAGTGGCGGATATTCTTATTCAAAATGGAATTATTCAACGTGTCAAAAAAGGGATTCGAGCAAATAAAGACACCAAAAAAATTGACCTAAAAGGAGCGCAAGTCTCGATTGCTTGGGTAGATGTTGGTACTCAAATTGGCGAGCCAGGCTTTGAACATCGTGAAGATATTGCCTCGGTTTCGGAAGCGGCGCTTCGAGGAGGTTACACAAGCATCATTTCTCAACCCAACACTGCTCCAGTTGTCCATTCCAAATCAGAAGTCCAGTATATTATAAGAAATTCGGCAGATTTGCCTGTTGATTTTTATCCGATTGGTGCGGTTTCGCAAGGCTGTACAGGAGGCGATTTAGCCGAAATGTACGATATGCACCAAGCTGGTGCGATTGCTTTTTCGGATGGTTGGCATTCTATCCAAAATGCGGGTTTGATGATGCGTGCTTTACAATATGTCAAGGCTTTTGATGGTATTGTTATCAACCAACCCAATGACGAGTCGATCACACGTGATGGGCAAATGCACGACGGCTATTGGAGTACAATGATGGGCACGAGAGGGATTCCTTATATAGCTGAGGTTTTGATGGTTAAACGGGATATTAATTTGGCCGAATATACCGATTCAAAACTCCATATTGGAAATATTTCAACGGCCGAGTCGGTTGATTTGGTACGTCAAGCCAAGAAGGACGGAATTCCTGTTACTTGTTCAGTTCCAATTGCAAACTTGATTTTTGAAGATAAAGAATTGTCCGATTTTGATGAAAACTTTAAAGTTTTTCCGCCTTTACGAACAGAATCTGATAAGAAGGCTTTGCAAAAAGGACTCAAAGATGGAACGATAGATTTTATTGCGAGTAATCATGTTCCCTGGGATAGCGAAGCCAAGAATTTGGAGTTTGCATACTCCAATTTTGGAATGATAGCTTTAGAAACTTCTTATGCTTTAGCGAATACTTACTTATCGAAAATATTGAAAAATGAGCTTTTAGTCGAAAAATTTGCTTATCGTCCAAGGCAAATTTTTAATTTGCCTGTACCAAAAATTGAAGCAGGGCAGATTGCTAACTTAACCATTTTTGACCCCAACGAAGAATGGAGTTTTAGTAAGGATGACATCACTTCAAAATCAAAAAACACGCCTTTTCTCAACTATAAATTTAAAGGTCGAGTAAAAGGAATTGTACACAAAGATTTTGTTCGTATTTTTGAACAAGAGTTTTCATTCGCTTAACCAAATAATATTAGTTAGACGCTTTCCTAAATCTACCTGACGGGCAGACAGGCTTGCGGGATGCCATAGCAAAGCACAGTTTAGTAAAGCTACATTTTACCAATAAATCAAACAATATGGAAAATCCAGGTATTAAAAATGGACTGATTG
>JAHDEQ010000113.1:0-9352 GCA_020628755.1 Saprospiraceae bacterium | reverse complement strand
CCCGTTGGATTAGTGGGATTCAACTCAACGATTTCAATTGCGGACTCAAAGCCTATAAAAAACAAGTTGTCAAAAGCATCGAAGTCTATGGCGAAATGCACCGCTATATTCCTGTGATTGCAAAATGGTCGGGTTTTACTAAAATAGGGGAGAAAGTCGTTCAACACCAAGAACGCAAATTTGGCGTGACCAAATTTGGCTTGGCTCGATTTATCAATGGCCCCTTAGATTTGTTGTCTATCACTTTTGTAGGTCGTTTTGGCAAACGCCCGATGCACTTTATGGGAACTTTGGGGACGATAAGTTTTATTATTGGTTTTTGTATTATATCCTATCTCAGTTTTATGTGGTTCTTTTTTGAAGGCTACGGAATGACGGATAGACCAATTTTCTATTTCGGAATCCTAGCTTTAATCATCGGCACACAATTGTTTGTAACTGGATTTTTGGCAGAATTAGTTGTTCGTTCTGGTGCCAACCGCAATGTATATGATATAGAAACAGACATTGGCTGCGGGAAACGAAGGGGTGTTTTACAAACCACAACAGCCCAAAAAGGATAATATTTGTACTTTCCTAAAATGGATTGCTTTCCTAAACTTGCGGGAAGAAATGAGTAAAGCAAAGTTTAGTAAAGCTAAATGCTTTCCTAAATCTGCGGGATGCGATGAGCTGTGCAAGGTTTAGTAAAGCTAATTCCTTAAACAAAATCAATGAGAATCCACATCATCATACTTTCCCTTCTCTTTTTAGGACTAGGAATTTTCCTCAACTCAACTCTTATTTCTGCAACTCAAACCTATAAATCTAAAAAAGAAAAATACGCCCAAACCCTCAATTACAAAGAACGCTTCTTTGACAAAGACGAATGGCTCAATCCCGACAAACGCAATCCAAAACTCAGCAAAGCCAGCCGCCAATTAACTGAAATACAAGAACTAGAGCAAAGTCAAAACCAACGAAAAAACATCGTTTGGGGAGTCTATCTTGCCTTTTTGATATTCATAATGGTCAACTATTTTTTGAAAAAATCCATATCAGAAATACTTTTCCAACTCTCCATTTTAGCCTTAGTTTGCTTGCATGCAGGCTTGTTTATTCCGATGCTCGAAATCGCAGCTTTCGAGCGCAACCTCGATTTGGGTGAAATCCCAATCAGTACCAAAATCATGGGCATAGATGTCAATTTCAACTTTGAAAAACAATTTCAAGGCGATATGTATTTCTACTATCAAAGCAAATCCATCAAAGAATTAATAGTCCTTTTACTCGAACAAAAAAACTATTTGGTTGGTATTTCCATCTTATTTTTTAGTGTTATTTTTCCTTTGATTAAAACTTTGTTGACCATTTTAATCAGTTTCAAAAATAGTTTATCCCACCAAAAATGGTACAAATTATTTGTCGCACATTTAGGCAAATGGTCAATGGCCGATGTCTTTGTGGTGGCCATTTTTCTTTCCTTTTTAGCTTTCCAAAATATGCAGGTGGGCATCAATACCGAAAGTAAGGTATTGATGGGCTTGTATTTTTTCTTGGCTTATTGTTTTCTTTCCATTATTAGTTCTTCCATTAGTACTCGATTACATAAAGATTTTTAGTTATATTTTGGACTAAAATGAAATAGATAAATACCTTTGTCCAAAATAAAAAATTATGAATAAGAAATCACTCAAAAAGGAAGCACTCCAATACCATCAAGAAGGGCGACCTGGCAAAATTGAGGTTATCCCAACGAAGGCAACCGCCAACCAAAGAGATTTATCTTTGGCCTACTCTCCAGGAGTTGCTGAACCTTGTATTGCCATCAATAAAAATCAAGATGATGTTTATAAATACACGGCCAAAGGCAATTTGGTAGCCGTCATTTCCAATGGAACAGCCGTTTTGGGTTTAGGCGATATTGGGCCCCATGCTAGCAAACCTGTTATGGAAGGAAAAGGTCTATTATTTAAGATTTATGCCGATATTGATTGTTTTGATTTGGAATTAGACACCAAAGATGTGGACGAATTTGTCCGCACTGTTAAAATACTAGAACCCACTTTTGGTGGAGTCAACCTCGAAGATATTTCTGCACCCGATGCCTTTGAAATCGAAGAACGACTCAAAAAAGAGTTGAACATTCCCGTTATGCACGACGACCAACACGGGACGGCGATTATTAGCGGGGCAGCTTTGCTCAATGCTTTAGAGTTGGTTGGTAAAGATATTTCTAAGGTCAAAATTATTGTCAACGGAGCAGGAGCTTCCGCTATATCTTGTACCAAGATTTACAAATCACTTGGAGCAAAGGCAGAGCATATTTTTATGTTCGATAGCAAAGGACTCATTCATCCTGACCGAACCAATCTCAATGGTAAAAAGCCTGAAATGGTCAACGGAACTGTCCCGAAGGACACTTCTTTAACTGATATTTTGAAAGACGCTGATGTTTTTATTGGCCTTTCAAGAGCCAATATTTTGAGTCGAGAAATGGCCGCACAGATGGATGACAATTGTATCATTTTTGCAATGGCTAATCCCGTACCTGAAATTTCTTACGAAGATGCCAAAGCGGCTCGCCCCAATTGCATTATGGCGACAGGACGCTCGGATTATCCTAACCAAGTTAATAATGTACTAGGATTTCCCTTTATTTTTCGGGGCGCATTAGATGTACGAGCGACTGAAATCAATGAGGAAATGAAGCTAGCGGCTGTTCATGCTTTGGCAGAATTGACCAAAAAACCAGTTCCTGATATTGTAAACATGGCTTATGGCAATGCCAATTTGAGTTTTGGAAAAGACTATATCATACCAAAACCCGTTGACCCTCGTCTTATTTCGACGGTTGCTTTGGCGGTAGCCAAAGCTGCGATAGATTCGGGTGTGGCTCAAAATCCTATCGAAGATTGGGAGGCTTATGAGTTGGAATTATCCAATCGTTTAGGCAATGACAATACCATTTCAAAAGTTATCGAAACCAAAGCTCAACAAGACATCAAACGAGTTGTCTTTGCCGATGCCGAGAATCTTTCCGTACTCAAAGCGGCTCAAATTGTATTGGAAGAAAAAATCGCACAACCTATTTTATTAGGAAACCAAAGCAATATTCAGAAATTAATTGATGAAAATAATCTCTTACTAGAGAATGTCCCGATTATCAATCCCAAGAATCCTAAAAACCAAGATGAACTTTTGGATATTGAACGTTATGGGCATTTATTTTTTGAAAAAAGAAAACGAAAAGGAATTACGCTTGCCGAAGGGCGTGACATCATGCGAAGTCGAAGTTTTTTTGGTGCGATGATGGTCGAAACAGGCGATGCCGATGCTATGATTGGTGGTTTACGCAAAAAGTATCCTGCTACCGTCCGTCCAGCCTTACAAATTGTAGGTTCAAGACCCAACATCAACAAAGTAGCTGGTCTTCATATTTTGATGACCAAGACAGGGCCGCTTTTCTTGGCTGATACAACAATTAATCACGATTTGTCGCCCGAAGATGTTGCGGATATTACAGAATTGGTGGCTGACCAAGTACGACTCTTTAATATAGAACCTCGAATAGCTTTGGTTACTTATTCCAATTTTGGTTCGGTGCCCAATGGCGAATCCGCCATTCGGATGCGTAAGGCTACCGAAATTTTACACCAGCGACATCCTGACTTGTTAGTAGATGGCGAAATGCAAACTCATATTGCCCTCAAACCAGAGATTCGACAACAGTTTTATCCCTTTTCAAAGTTGGGTAATAAACCAGCCAATACATTGATTTTTCCAAATCTTTCTTCTGCCAATATTGCTTACAACTTGTTGAGCAATGCTGCTGAAATGGATATTATTGGCCCCATTTTATTGGGACTCAACAAACCCATTCACATTTTACAGTTAGGGGCAAGTGTCCGCCAAATTGTTGATATGGTTGGTATTGCGGCCATTCATGCACAAGATGTGTAGTGGCGCATCCGATTATGGACTTTTGATACGGTCTATACTTGATATTCCTTATATTTGCGTGACAATCTCAAATCCGATAAGTCAAAAAATAAAAATTAATTTAGATATGTCCAATAAAGAAAAATTTATACAAGAAATAAATGATGGTTATACCTTCAAAGGCGAATCCATTGTCATGGGTGGAGCTATGATTGATGGCGAATGCCAAACCAATACTTTAGTCAAATTGCCGCTTGGTATGATGAATCGTCATGGTCTAATTGCTGGTGCAACGGGTTCGGGAAAAACCAAAACCCTACAAATAATTGCCGAGCAATTATCGGCCAACTCTGTCCCTGTTTTATTGATGGATGTCAAAGGGGATTTGAGTGGTATTGCTGCTTGCAGCGACGGCCATCCTAAAATTGACGAACGCCACGAAAAAATTGGAATTCCATTTTATTCCGACCAAAGTCCTGTTGAGTTTTTGACCCTTTCTGATGAGAAGGGAGCAAGACTCCGTGCAACGGTGTCGGAGTTTGGGCCCGTTTTGTTTTCCAAAATATTGGATTTGACCGATACACAATCAGGTATTGTAGCCGTCTTGTTTAAATATTGTGATGATAAACAAATTCCTTTATTGGATTTGAAGGACATGAAAAAACTGATTCAATATGCTACTGATGCAGGGAAGGAAGAATTTGAGGCAGAATACGGCCGTATTTCGACCGCATCTACAGGTACGATTTTGCGAAAAATTGTAGAATTGGAACAGCAAGGAGCCGATATTTTTTTTGGAGAACGTTCTTTTGATATAGATGACTTGATTCGCATTGATAGCGAAGGTAAGGGAATGGTTTCGGTGTTGCGTTTGACGGATATACAAGACAAACCCAAATTATTTTCAACTTTTATGTTGCAAATGTTGGCCGAGATTTATTCAACATTACCCGAAGAAGGAGATTTGGATAGACCTAAGTTGGTCATGTTTATTGACGAAGCGCATTTGGTTTTTGATGAAGCCTCGAAAGCCTTGCTCGACCAAATCGAAGCCATTGTCAAATTGATTCGTTCCAAAGGAGTGGGTTTATTTTTTGTGACTCAAAACCCTGCTGATATTCCTGAAGAAGTTTTGGGACAATTGGGTATGAAAGTACAACACGCTTTACGTGCTTTTACTGCCAAAGACCGTAAAGCCATCAAATTGGCAGCGCAAAATTATCCTCTTACAGATTATTATGAGCCAGAGCAATTGCTAACAGAGTTAGGAATAGGAGAGGCTTTGGTGACTGTTTTAAACGAAAAAGGTATTCCAACACCACTTGCACACACTTTGTTGCGTGCGCCTCAATCTCGTATGGATGTTTTGACGGATGCTGAAATTGACAGTATCATAAGTGAATCCAAAATCATTAAAAAATACAACGAAGTCATAGATAGAGAAAGTGCTTACGAGATTTTGGGCGGAAAAATCGAAGTCGCTCAGGAAGCCGAACACCAAGAAAAATTAAAGAAAGAAAAAGAAAAAGCCTCCAAATCCAGCTCTAGCAAAAAAGAAAAGTCGGCCTTTGAAAAAGTAACTAGCAATACTGCCGTTCGACAAGTTGGGCGTACGGTAGCACGTGAGTTAACACGTGGTCTGTTGGGGGCTTTGGGCATCAAAACATCCAGAAGAAGTAGTCGAAAAAGTTCGTGGTTTTAATCTTTTCGTGTTTGAGTATCTAGGTGTTTAGGTGTCTATGAAACAACATAAACACACAAACACCTAGATACATAAACACAAATTAACACATCCTTTCGTTAAATTTAACAAAGAAGCAACACAATTGACACGCTTAAAAGCGTCTTTATTATAGTTTTATGGATAGAATGCCTTATTTTTGCTAAACCCTAACAAAATGAGGCAATTTGTCTAAAATTTTAATTTTAAAAATAACCATTTAACACAATGAAGAAGTTATTATTCGGAATTTTTTCTCTCTTTTTATTTGTTGGTGTGACCCAAGCACAAGTCGAAGACCCTGCTAAGGCACTCAAAAAGGTAAAATCATTATTATCTACCTACAATGTCAATCCAGTTGAAAATTCAGATAAATTGGATAAAGCCAAAGAAATGATTGACTTTGCAATGTCTGATGCAACAGTTGGAGGCACCTACAAAGCATTGCAGACCAAAGGCACAGTTTACTCAGAATTGGCAGCTCGTGATGTACAAAATTATACCTTAGCACAAGCTCAGGGTATTGACGACAAGTTTGCTCTAAAAGCTCCAACTGCAGGAGTAGAGGCTTTTGAAGCCTTCAAAATGGCTTTGGGTAAAGCCGAAAAAAAATACGAAACTAAAGATGCTTTAAGCGGTTTGCAAGAAATCGCTGTTAGTTTAGCTTCAATTGGTAATGTTCAATTATCAAAAAAGAATTACAACAATGCGTTTAATTCTTTAAATACGATCTTGAATATTCGTCAATTACTCAATAAAAATGACATCAATACGGTATTGGAAGATAAAGAGGAATTGAACAACCACAAATTTGTAGTAGGTTATTGCGCTATGGTTTCTGATATGAAACCAGAAGCATTGGGTGTTTTTAAAGACCTCATTGCTAATGATTACCACGAAGAAGGCCGTATCTATTCTTATCTTTTTGACCTGTTGAAAGATGATAATGAAGGAGAAGCAATGGAATATTTGAACAAAGGTGCTGCGGCTTATCCTGAAAATAAGGAAATTCTTTTCTCTAAAATCAATTACTACATCCAAAAAGAAGATTATAAAACATTGCAAGGTGAGTTAGAAAAAGCGGTAGAGGCTGCTCCAGACAACCCTTCTGTATTCTCTGCTTTGGGTAATGTTTATATGAATTTGTTCCAAGAAGAATTTGCTGCTGGCAACAATAGTGTTGCTGACGCACACTTTGCCAAGTCTTTGGATTATTATAACCAAGCCTTGAAATTGGATGATAGTTTATTTGATGTGCAGTATTCAATTGGTTCTTTGTACTATAACAAAGCGGTTGAAATTACAAAGTTGATGAATGACCTTCCAATCAGTGAGAATAAAAAGTACGATGCTTACAATAAAGAGGCTAAAGACTTGTTTACGACGGGTTTGCCTTTCTTTAAAAAAGCTGAAGGTATGAATCCTAGTGATTTGAATACATTGATTGCCTTAAAAGAAATCTTTGCTCGTTTGGATGATTTTGAAAAATCAAATGAGTTTAAAGATCGTTTATCAAAAGTACAAGCTGGCGAAAAAATTACCAAGTCTTATTTCTAGGCTATTGTATTTTTTCATCCAATAAAAAAAGCTGCTATGAACTTAGGTTCATAGCAGCTTTTTTATTTGGAGTGGCTCAAAAACCATTTATACAAATCAGGATTATTATAAGTTGCTGTCCACGAATCGTGTCCAGCTTCGGCATATACCGTAAATTTGATATTAGCATCGAGTTTCTTGGCAGCACGTACTATTTTGGAGGAATTGCTTATTGGAACTACTTCGTCGAGTGCACCATGAAATACCCAAGTTGGGATATGTTTGACCTTATCTACTTGAAAGGCATGGATGATAGAGCCGCCACAAATGGGAGCAATAGCTGCAAATTTTTTGGGATATTCAATTGCGGTGTCCCAAGTTCCAAAACCGCCCATACTCAAACCTGTTAGGTAAATTCTGTTGGTATCAACAGGATAATTATCTATGATTTGGTCAATCAATAAGTTTAGTTGCAAAGCATTCCAACGCTCGCCTTTAGGACATTGAGGGCTCAATACGATAAAAGGAAAATTTTTGTCTTGTTCGACCATTTTTGGAGGCCCATGCGTTTTGACAAGTTCAATATCTGTTCCTCGTTCGCCAGCTCCATGTAGAAAAACAATCATGGGGAGTTTTCCGTCAATTGCCTTGGATTGGTTGCTGGGCAAAAAGAGTAAATGAGTGTATTTGATTTTTATTTCTGCTTGGACAAGTTTTTCGATTTTCAAAACTTGCTGTTCTTGGGCATCTGCATCTGGAGCAAATCCAATTAGAAAAATGTAAATAAAAAGGAGGATTTTGAATCGCATAGATATAGGTTTTGATTTTAAAGTTAAACAATTCTATTTGTCGAGCAAATTATAGTGAGGAAGTGTAAAAGTGTATGACATTACAAACGGTGGTTAAACGATCTGTATCACAGACTACATTTCACAACAGACTAAAGTCTGTGATACAGTTTGGAAATTGCGACGAACTAGAAAAACAAAAAGCCATCCCGATACTTCGGGATGGCTTTTTGAAGGTATAAATTTCAACAGCGATTAGTCTTTATAATAGGCATAAAAAATACTACTAAATTGTTTGGGCTGATGACTCAATGCTTTTTTGGTTGTAAAACCTGCAATATTGAGGTTCATAAAGGTAATTCTGTCTTGCTCAAAATCATATAAAAAGAAGGCTTTGTTGGGCATATGATTGGAGAACAAGCCGACGTATTCTTTGGGTTTTTCAAAAATCAAGGCTTCATATTCTTCTTGTGGAAGCACTTTGATTTTATGTGGATAAGCCTTTTTGAGTTTAGCTAGGGTAAAACGCTCATCCAAAATTCGTTCAGAAATAAGGAGCGTTTTTTTCTTTAAACGATTTTTGTAATGATAGGTCTTATTGTATTTTTCTGCAAATTTTTTGATGCCTGTAACGTGCGCTAGAGTAGGACGATATTTTTCTTGCTCGACGAAGTTGATAACGTCCACCAAACCTTTTATCATAACTTCTATTTTGTAAAATAAGCCAAAAATATCTTTGTCTTCGCCAAACTGTTTGCCACTAGCCGTATTGGAATAATCAATTGGAACGTACGCAATGACGTTGGTCATGCGTGTACTATTGAGGCTAAGATCGGGCAAATAAACCGCCCAGCCATTAGAAGAAACTCCCTCTACCGAAAATCCAAAAAAAGAAAGAAAATTGTATTTATCAGGATTATTGTATTTTCTTTCATCTTCGGCATCAGCAAATTGGTATTCGGTGTGTTTCCAATGTTTGTCCACCGCTTCTTTGAGGACTTCGTCAAAAACTTCGTCGCCCGTTAAGAATACAATCGTCTTATTGGCTTTGAATTGTTTGAAATATTTGTGCTTGTGTGCCGTAAAGGAATATTGCGAATAACCGATAAATGGCAGGAGCAATAATAAAATAAACAACGTTTTTCTCATGATTTTATAAATGTTATAGTTTTAAATAATTTGACTGGCTTTTAGATTAAAAAATTTGAGTTAGTCGCAGTTTTCAACTGCGATTCAATATGTTAATAAAAGAAAATTGCAATTGTCAAAATTTAATAAACTTACAGCATCAAGCTGCCGTACTTGATATTCAACGACTGAAATCGCTATTATGCTTAAGTAGTAAAGGCACTTACTCAACTATCTACGACGTTTCGGTTTACTTTTG
>JAHDEQ010000112.1:7579-14553 GCA_020628755.1 Saprospiraceae bacterium | reverse complement strand
TTGGAACTCGAACCACCGCCAAAACCAAAACCTATCAAAGAAACTCGCCAAGCCAATAACCAAGGCGGTAATGAATATGATAATCTTTTTGAATAGTTTCTAATCTCAGATTTGTGTACAAATCTGTATAAAAAATAGAATTTACTATTTTCTATTACCTCCTTTTTTGCCTTCTTCTTTCGCTATATTATGTCGTGTTGATGCGCCGATACATTCATCACTGGTCGCAGCTTCCTGAATGGGATATTCCCATAAGTTATTATCCTAAAACAGCTTTGACAGTTCTCATTCCTGCACGTAACGAAGCCAATAATATTGGAGCTTGCATTCAAACTATCATTCAACAAGATTATCCAAAAGAACTTTTAGAAGTTATCGTTATTGATGACCATTCGACAGACGAAACTGCTCAAATCGTCCAAAATTTCAATTTAGAAAATGTCAAAGTCTTAGCTCTTGCAGACTTTGTGGAGGAGTCCAACACCAAATCATTCAAGAAAAGAGCCATCGAAATTGGCCTGGCACAGGCCAAGGGACAGCTTATCCTCAGCACTGACGCTGATTGTATTGTTCCACGAAAGTGGCTGTCCTTTTTTGCTTCTTACTATCAAGCTAAAGATCCTGTTTTCATCGCTGCGCCAGTCAATTTTTATCAAGAAAAAAACCTCCTCCAACGTTTTCAGTCCCTCGACTTTGTAGGTATGATGGGCATTACGGGAGCTGGGATTCATGGCAATTTTATGCGGATGTGCAATGGCGCAAATTTGGCTTATCCTAAACATATTTTTGAGAAAGTTGGTGGTTTTGAAGGCATTGATCATGTTGCTTCGGGCGACGATATGCTCTTGATGCAAAAGATTGCGAGCCATTGTCCTGACCGAATTGGTTTTATCAAAAATAAGGATTGTACCGTTTTGACCGAAGCCAAACCCACTTGGCGAAGTTTCCTCAATCAACGTATTCGCTGGGCCTCCAAATCGAGTTCTTATACCGAGTGGAAAGTGACTTTTAATTTGGCAATGGTTTTCTTTTTTTGTGTGAGTATTGTGGTGAATTTTGTTTTAATTCCTTTTAGTGGAATTGGCTTTTTGTATTTATTTCTTTTTCAAATAATGATAAAAATGTTGGTGGACTTTGCGCTACTTTTGCCGACAAGCCGCTTCTTTGCAAGAAGCGACTTAATGCGTTCTTTTTTGCCTTCTGTTTTTTTGCATTTGTTTTATATTGTGGTCGTGGGTTTTATGGCAAACCTCAAAAAAGAATATGTTTGGAAAGGTCGAAAAACAAAGTAAACTACTTTCCTAAATCTGCGGGCCGCAAAATATAAAGCAGGGTTTAGTAAAGCTAAAATACAAATCAATTTCTTCTTTCATGAAATGCTACAACATCGATACGGCGCTTCAACATCCCTTCAAAGTGACACATTTGTATATGCACGGGTTGAAGCTCAAAGCCTTTCCTGAGGAGATATTTTACTTTCCAAATTTGCGCTATATTGATGTGAGTTGGAATAATATCAGCGAGATTCCCGAAGCGTTTTTAAAGTGGGAAAACTTAGAAGGCATCAATATATCTGAAAATGACATTGAAGAAATTCCTGATTTTATCAACCAAATTTCGACGCTCAAAGAGGTCAATTTCAGTAAAAACGGACTCAGCAAATTTCCTTTGATGAGCAATCTGAAACTGCTCGAAAAAGTTGATTTATCTCATAATAAACTAAGAGAACTCCCTCGTTGGGTCGGCAAATGGAAGCAATTGCGACACTTGGATATTTCCTATAATCAAATTCGCACTTTGCCTGCAAGTATTGGAACTTGGAAAGAGTTACGTTTTCTATTTGCGCAATATAATTTTATTGGAAACTTGCCCAACTCCATCAAAAACTGGAAACAAGTTCATACTATACATTTGGATTATAATCGAATCCGAAAAATTCCCGAAGGAATTGGTCGTCCCAAAATGCTACAAAGAATTTATTTAGAAAATAATTTCATCAAAGAAATTGACGATAATATCGGCAATTGTTCGGCGTTACAACGCTTGTATTTGCAAGACAATAAATTGACGGAAATCCCTCCAACTTTAGGTAAACTAAAGTCGCTTCAAATTCTCAATATTTCTAAAAATAAACTCCCTCAAATTCCTGAAGAGTTGGGAACTTGTCGCCAACTCATTCGACTCAGCGCCCATAAAAATCGTTTAGAAAAAACACCCGAATCTTTATCCAAACTCAAGCATTTGCAATTGCTTGATGTGGCTCGAAATAAGCTGCACGATTTTCCAAAAGTTCCTGATTCCATACAAACACTTTTGGTCAATCGAAATCCAATTGAAGAATTGCCCGATTGGTTTTGGGACTTGCCCAATTTAAAAGAATTTTCAGGATTAGAACACTTATTTCCTTTACGTTTGCGAAAGCGAATTTTGGATTATAAAAAGGATTGGCAACGAGAAGAGTTTTCCACATTACAAATTTCCACATTGTGGAAAACTTTGTGTAGAATAGAGACTAGCCTTTCATGTTTTAATCAAGCAGAACTATTCCGATTATTGCAATTTAAATCAAAGAATATCCTTACTAAAGCACATCAAACTTTAACTCTAAAATCATCTATACTACTAGAAAAACCCTTGTTTTTAAAGGGTTTCAGTGTTTCTTTATTAGGAAGAACAAGACTTTCAAAAGCATTTTGGAAAAGACAATTAGAAGGGTTTGAAGTCGATTTTCAAAGCAAGCCCACTCCCCAAACTTCCTTCGTCGTTTTGGGTGCAAAACCCAAAAGTTATCAACACTTATTAACATCCAATGTGATATTTATTTCTGAAAAAGATTTGTGTTTACAAGTTGTTCGCTTACATAAAGCAGCCGAAAAGGAATTGATTTTAAGCGAAAAAGAACGTTTAAAAATAAAGTCCTTTTGGGAAGCAGAACCTGTCATACAGCCAGACAAGCCTGATGAATTTTAAACCAAAGCTCCTACTGAAATCCTTTAGCAATAATTTTTTCGGCGGGCTTACCTTGTGGTGTAAAATCACGATTATTTTTTAAATAATCGGCTTCATAATCGCTTCGCATTTGCCAAATGTGGACACCTGCAAACCAATCTTTTTTCCAAATCGTTTTAAAAAATGCCTCGTAGCAATTGGCTTGTGTTTTTAAAGAAAAAACCTTGTCTTGACTATGCGGATTATCCATCCATTCCCAGGGAGAGATGGCACTATCAGAGGTGCTTTTATAGCCCATTTCTGTGAAAATAATTTTGCGTTTGAACTTGTTGACAATGGACTCCATTGTTGGCGTATAGCTACGCCAACCTTTAGAAATTTGTTGAACGCTTGGATTCTCCTGCTTGGTCAAGGGGAAGTAAGCCTGAATACCAATGTAATCCAAATCATCCCAAAAAGTGATGTCTTCATACTCTTTGTACCAATTGGCAGCCAAAGTAATTTTACCCTTATAAACTTGCCGTATTTCTTGAATCAGTTCTTTCCAAAAAAGAGGTTTCTCAACTGTAATCCTTGAAAACTCCGTCCCAACGCAAAACATTTCAGCCTTAGCAGCTTGTGCGAGCTTAGCGTAGCGCAAGATAAAGTCTTGATAAGATGCCTTCCATGTTTCCCAATTTTTATCATTGCTAGGAAAAATATCTGAACGCCATTTTCCATCAGAAGGATTATTGAGCCAAATATGTGGTTTGACAAAAACCTTAAAACCTGCTGAACGTGCTTTTTGAATAGAATTTATCCAATTAGAATTGCCTTCTTTGATATGTAAACTATCGCCGTTGTGATGCCCAACTTTGGGACTATCAATATCATCTTGAAAACCCCACGGCACTAAAGTTATCCATTCGATATTATTTTTAAGAAACAGAGTCGCATTGGTAGAATCCACTCCTCCAAAAAGGTGAACGCCTTTTTGTTTTTCCAAGAATTTGAAGTCAGCAATCTCACTTTCCGTAGTTTGGCAAGAGAAAAGATAAAACAAACTCAAAACAAATATAATGTGTATCCTTATTTTCATGGATATAAAAATAGAACTTTGAGTGTTAGTTTTACTAAACTACGCTTTACAAAAAGTTACCCGCAAGTTTAGGAAAGTTGTTTTAACATTTAAATGTCGAACTACTCAATCACAATTTTTTGAACATAAATTCTTTCTTTAGTCTCTACTTGTAAGGTATATAAACCTGATGGTAAAGTAAGCGTTGCCACGCTCACTTGCGCTCCATTTTGGTCGAAGGACAATTCTTGCATTTGTCCAAGTGTGTTGCTGACTTGAATCGTTTCTACATTTTCATTTTTTTCTAAAAGGATTTGAAAACTAGCATTTTTAACAACTGGATTAGGGAAAACCTCTAAACTTCCAACTTCAATATCTTCTGTATTTACAACAAAAAATCCATTGGGTGGGGTAAGTTTTTCAGACGTATAAATACGATACTCGCCTGGCTCAAATTGGAGTTCAGCTTGGTTATTTCCAACTACGATTTCGTCGCCTGTAAAATACTCATACCAAGTACCAGAGTAAGGAAATTCTGGATTGATGGAATTTGCAACAATCTCGAAGTTCGCCAAGGTCACGGCATCCATATCGGGATGCGTAAGGTGGACTTTTTTGATGTAAGCATCACTATCATCCAAGTCAAAACTGCTTGTAGTAAAGGTCGGATAATTGGTTTTTAGATAATTCAAAGCTGCTATTCTTTCGTACAAATCTCGTCTAAATGGATTCTCAAAATAGTCCCAACGAATGGGTTTTGGGTCGAGGCGGCAGGCTTCGTTGATGCTTCCATTTACACAGCGATTGATGGAGTAATTATAATCCAACTCTCCAAATTGCCACAACATTTTAGGCCCAGGAATGCTCATATAAATACTACTTGCTGCTGCTACTCGTTGCGCCGCCGTAGGCAAATACTGTGTATCGTAATTTGCATTACTATTGCCCCAAGTTTGTAATTTGTAACCCATTCTTTCTTCGTCATGACTCTCCATATAAGCTATCAAATGTGGATTGCTCCAACCTCTTGCGGTATAGTCTGCACCATCCAAATCAGAAGCATAGCCCATTGCTGCCTCCGCAAATTGAAAGGTCGTATTGCTCCACAACATCATTCCATAATCAGACAATTCTCGCTCCTCATTGTTAGCAGCAAAATGCTCCATAATCACGTAGGAATCAGAATCCAAAGACCAGACAAAATCTGCATATTCTTTTAAAATAGCGATGCGACTCGCATCGTATTGTGCCATCAGATTGGAGTTGTTTCCCGAATTAGTTTGTGTTAAACCCTTGGACAAATCAAATCGAAATCCATCAAATCGAAATTCAGTTATCCAATATTCTAAAACCTGTTTGACCCAGTCTTTTGTAAACTCACTTTCGTGATTAAAATCATAACCCACATTGAACGGATGTCTGGGAATTTCGTTTAGCCAAGGATTGTCCGCCGCAGGTCGAAATGCCGCAGGATTCCAGTATAGTTGACAAAGTGGACTTTGCGAAAAAGCATGATTAAATACCACATCCAAAATCACAGCAATCCCTCTTTCGTGTGCCGCATCAATGACGGCACGCAATTGGTCACGGCTTCCATAATACTTATCGACAGCCATATGAAAACTCGGATTATAGCCCCAACTTTGGTTGCCTTCAAATTCCTGAATCGGCATGAGTTCGATGGCATTTATGCCTAATTTATCAAGGTAGTTTAGCGTGTCTAATAAAGATTTATAATTCTTATCTTCTAAGAAATCTCGCATCAAAATCTCGTAGATAACGAGATTTTCTTTTTCTGGTTTTTGAAAATTATTGACTTGCCAATCGTAGTTTGCTTTTTCTAAATCAAAAGCCGAAACAATGCCTGTAGTCATGTCTTCAGGATAGTCAGGTAAGCCTGCCAGCGCATCCGCTGGCACGTCGTCGTCATTCCAGGGGTCGAGGACGATTTCGGCAAAAGGGTCAGCAATTTTTATTTGTCCATCGACTAAATATTGATAGGAATTTTGTCCATTTTCAAAAAGAGATTGAGGTAAGTTTATCCAAAATTGTGTTCCATCAGTTGATTTTCGCAAACGATAATCAATATCTACTTGATAATTGTTAGCAGGGCAAAGTAAAAAGATATGGTCTTTTTGGGGTGCAGTTAAAACAAAAGTATAGCTGTCTTCAGAGTTATAATTTAATCCATTTTTGACACCAGAAGGAGGATTTTCTGTGATTTCATTATCATCTAAAACATAATAATTTCGAGTCAAAACTTCTATATTTCCTCCTTCTGTAATAGTAAATTCTAATTCGTGTTCGCCCAATTCATTAGGGTCAATATTGATATTGACTTCGTCCGTCGTTCCCGAAAAAACCGTTTCTCCATTGTCCGTAATTTCAATAGCAGCAACTTTATTGATGAGGAGTTCTACAGGCAAACTTTCATTGATAAAAATAACGGTATTATCCAATGGTTTTTGCAAATTAATCAACAAACCATCGGGTGGGAAAACATCTAAAAAAATGTCAGAACCATCGGTATCTCGCCCAACGATGCTTCCATCCGCATTCCGAAAAACAAAAGCTAATTTTTCGACGACTTCTCCTGCATTGATACCATAATATGTTTCAATATTATAAGTCATACTATACACATTATTGCCTTCGCTCATCATAACGACGTTTGGGTCGGGCGTTCCCCAAGTTCCTTGCACGTGTTTCCAGTCGTTTGGGGCTGTACTTTGGCTCGTAATGACTCCCGTGTGAGCATATACTGTACCCGAAAAACCTTCTAAAGCTGCATTGCCTTCAGCTGCATCAAAATAAAGTGTGATGTCATCCACTTGCGTGGGAAAAGGCGGTTCTGTCCAAACAACTTGGGCTATCGCCCAAGTGCAAAGGCTCATCAAAAAAAGAGTTGCTAAAGTTATCTTTGTTCTCATTTTTATCGATTATTTTACTCATTCAGTGAACAGGACAA
>JAHDEQ010000112.1:0-7479 GCA_020628755.1 Saprospiraceae bacterium | reverse complement strand
GTTATCTTTGTTCTCATTTTTATCGATTATTTTACTCATTCAGTGAACAGGACAACAAGTGTTTTAAGAAGAAAATTCCTCCCTTAGAAATCATTTTTTTTCGATACGGAATTGTAAATTGTCCAGTTCATTTATTCCTTTAAATTTACAAAAATCCAATGAAATAATGTTTGTATTTTTGTAAAAATTGCTGCTATGAATCCATTAAAATTTATCTTAACTTTTCTATTATTTTTCTTTCTCCATTTTTCTATTCTTGCTCAATATAGCTTCCCTGAAAATGGCTTGGTTTTCGATGACTCGGAAGTGCCACGAGTGGATATTCTGATTGATGATGCGTCACTTCAAGAAATACTGGCTTGGGAAAATTTGCAAAACAATGAGGAGTATCCTGCTACCTTTATTTTTACGACAAGTACTAGCAAAGATACGGTCGAAAATATTGGTTTCAGATTGCGTGGCAATACTTCAAGAACGGCTGCCAAAAAATCGTTTAAAGTTTCTTTTAATTCATTTATAAAAGGTCAAAAATTTGAGGGTTTAGAAAAACTCAATCTCAATGGTGAACATAATGATCCTTCTATTATACGCTCCAAATTGTGTTGGGATTTGTTTCGCTGGGCTGGCGTACCTGGCGCACGGAGCAATCATGTAGCCTTGTATATCAACAATGAATATCGTGGGCTGTACATCAATGTGGAACACATTGATGAGGAGTTTGTGCAAAAGCGTTTTTCTAATGATAGTGGCAATTTATACAAATGTCTTTATCCAGCCGATTTGCAATACAAGGGAGACAATCCCGATGTCTATAAAGAAGTGATTTATGATAGACGTGCTTATGATTTGAAGACCAATACGGAGCAAAATGATTATAGTGATTTGGCGACTTTTATCAAGGCCATTAGTTTTAATTCGGGGAGTGCATTTGAGTGTGAGTTGGAGCGTGTTTTTGATGTGGACAATTATTTGAAAGTTTTGGCTATTGATATACTCACAAGTAATTGGGATGGACAACTCAACAAAAATAATTTCTACTTGTACAACAATCCTTGTACTGGAAAATTTACTTTTATTCCTTATGATTTGGATAATACTTTGGGCATAGATTGGTTTGGAGTGGACTGGCCAAACACGACCTTGTACAATTGGTACTCTTATACTTGGGACGACCGTCCTTTGATGGAAAAGGTTTTGGCAAGACCTGAATACCGCAATCGTTTTAGTTTTTATATGCGAGAAATCATTGATAATTATTTTAATCCAGATTATTTGAATCCTTATTTGAGTGAGAAGAAAAATCTGATTGCCTCTTTTCGAGATGATGATACGTATGCAGAAGAAGATTATGGTTGGAATTTTGTTGATTTTTTAAACAGCTATGAAAATGCTTTGGGCGAACACGTAAAATATGGCTTAGAAGAATATATAGGACAACGGGTTGTTTCGGCCAACAATCTTTTGACTGCGTACAATGTTGCACCTACAGTGCAACATCTCGCTATTGACTGGTCGCCACAAGAGGTTATTTTTAATATTCAAACGCAAGATGATGGTTTTGTAAATGAAGCCATTTTTCATTATCAAGTGGGAACAAATGATTGGCAAGAAGAAGTTCTACAATTGAATGCGGATGGTTCAACGGTCTTTACTTTAAATACAAATGAAACTGCACTACTCACTTACTATATTTCTTTGACCGACGATGAAGGCAAGCAAAAAGACCATCCACTTTGTCAAGATGCAACTCTACAATTGGGCTATTTGCCAAGTCCTGATTTGGTTATCAACGAATTTATGGCCAGCAATAGTCAAACACAAAGCGACGAATTTGGCGAGTACGAAGATTGGATAGAAATCTATAATGCTTCTAATAATCCCATCCCAATGCGAGGTCTTTACTTATCGGATGATGCTGACGAAGCCGATAAATGGCAGCTTCCTTTTTATACGCTTTATCCAGGCGAATATTTGATTGTTTGGGCGGATAATGATACGGAACAAGGTGATTATCATAGCAATTTCCGTTTGGATAAAGATGGAGAGTTTTTAGGCTTATTTGATTCTAAACATAATAATCTAGCTCCGATTGATACGCTTACTTTTTCCGCTATAGATACAGATGAAAGCTATGCTCGTATGCCAAATGGCTCAGGCGATTTTGAGCTTACTACATCGCCAACTTTTGGTATTAATAATAATCCTGTGAATACAGAACAAGTGTTGGTTGATACTAAGTTTTTAGTTTATCCAAATCCTACCAATTCTATTTTAAATATTCGAGGAGAGGAAAATAAGTCTTTTGACTTAGAAGTGCTGGATGCCAGAGGAAATTTAGTTTTTAAACAAAAAAATAAGAATCAAATTCAGTTAAGTAGTTTGCCTAAAGGCGTTTATTTCTTAAAAATTGAAGGCAATTGGATGAAAAGATTTGTAAAACTCTAGTATTTAACTAAAAAAGAAATGAAAGGTATGTATCACGACTTTAGTCTGTCTCACTTCAAAACAGACTAAAGTCTGTGATACAGTTGCTTCAATTTAATACCCTGTATTTTGAACCATATTTGGATTGGCTGCTAAGTCGGTTGCTGGTATCGGAAAAACATCTAAATGACTAGAAGTTTGGCGACCTTCTTTGACACCGCCTTTCCAGGGCCACACATAGTCACCGTCCGAATATTGGCCAAAACGAACGAGGTCAATACGGCGGTTGGCTTCCCAGTACAATTCTCTTGCACGCTCGTCCAAAATGAATGGCAAAGTCAAATCTTGCATTTCAATATTTCCGCTATCATTGAGGTAGGCTCGCTCCCGCAATTCGTTAATCAAGGACACAGCAGTTGCTATATCGCCCCCTTGTCCGTTGCGTAGTACGGCTTCGGCATACATAAGGTGTACATCACCCAGACGAAACATCGGATAGTCCGTATCTACATGCGTAGGGTCTGAACCCGACTCACCAGCCATGTTGGTATTGGTATATTTTGGTACGGCAATACCTTGAGTAAATTCGCCAATATCATCAATTTCCAAACTTTGTCCACTCGTAAAAAAGATAGCACGTGTATCAACCTCGCCCGTAATATCTGGAAACTTATTTATCAACGCCGAAGTCGTACGCAAGCCGCCCCAGCCAGCGCTCACCCCATAATCGGTTGGTACCATATCGCCACCAATTGCACCATGTACCAAGAAAGTTGTACTCCCCCAATTTTGAGTATTTTTACCATCTGAGTTGAGGGCAAAAATAATTTCGTCAGAGGTATGATTGTCTTTCATAAATAAGGTTTGGTAAACAGGGGCTAGAGTGTAACCTCCTTCTAAAATCTTATTACACGCTGTAATACACTCGGTGTATTTTGGTGAACCTATCATAGACTCGGCATTCAAATACAATTTGGCCTGTAAAGCCCAAACAGCTCCTTGGTCAGCTCGACCATACTCATTCATTCTTGGAGCAGGTAAAATACCTTCTACCTCTGCTAACTCGCTTTCTATAAAATCAAACAGCTCTTGAGGGGTCGCTTGTTGAGGAGCTGCCGTTGTGATTTCTTGAACCAAAGCGATGTTGCGGAATAAGTCCAAAGCGTGCCAGTAAGCTAAAGCTCTTAAAAATCGAGCTTCGGCTCGATAAACAGCAATTTCATCTTGGTCTGCATCAGAAATATTATTGACTGCCAAACGTTCATCACTTGATTGTTTTAGAAAATCATTGGCAATAGAAACAATAAGTGCAATACGATAATATAAAACGCTCATAAATTGGTTTTCGGAAGACCATGCGTGTTCATGCAGGTCTCTTATACCTGCATCTGTCCAGCCAATAACGGCCTCATCGGTAGTCAATTCTTGGGCTTTCCAGTAAGCACGAATGTAAGAGGTAAAGCCTTCGTCATTGACGATTCCTATATCGCCATCGCCGTGTGGGCCATCTTGTCCTGTAAGCGAATAACTGCCATAGACTTTGGCCAAATACGAACGGTAGGCTTCGAGGTTGGTAAAGACTTCAAATTCGGAAGCTGCATCTTCGGGTTGCAATTCTAGGTCTGTACAAGACTGGTTGCCTAAAACAAATATTAAAAGAAAAAATAGATACTTTTTCATATCAAAATATTTATGATGTTTCGGTTCTATCAAAAAATAAAATCTAATTTTATTGAGGCGAGTTACAAACTCGCAGAATACTCTCTCGAAGTTTCCCAACTTCGAGTATCGTTTATTTACTTCGTAAACATATTTGCTTAAAAATTAGCATTTACACCTAGAATAAATCTACGTGAAATGGGATAAATATTATTGTCAATTCCTCCATTAAATTGGGGCAATTCTGGGTCAAGCCCAGAATAAGGCGTTAGGATAAATACATTTTGAACGGTTGTATATAATCTCAATGATTGGAAACCTTTTTTTACATCAAAGTTGTAGCCCAAAGTGATATTATCCAATCGGAAGAAAGAGGCGTTTTCGATATAAACATCCGATTTGAGTTGTCGTTCAAAAAAATCATTTCTAAATGCTGATTCGTGGATGTTGTTGTTTTCGGCAAAGTCGCCTCGCAAACGGTCAAAGAAACCTGTACTGGATGCAACATTGTTGTAAACATAGTTGCCCAAATTGGCTCTAAAGGTAGCTGCCAAATCAAAGTTCTTAAATCGGACATTGGAAGTCAAGCCCAGCATCACATCAGGTGCTGCTTTTTTGTCGGTAGCAATAAGGTCATTTTCATTGATTTCGCCATCCATATTTTGGTCAACATAAATATCAAGATTATCTATAAACCCATCGCCATTATGGTCTTGAGTATCGTTGAGTGGCTGGTCGCCTTCTCTAATGTGCTCGTAGGTATAAAATGTCTCAATACTATTGCCAACTTGTAATACTTGTATAGTTTGACCAACATCGCCAGAAATTCCTCCTGTTAAAATAATCGTTCCTTGATTCAAAGAATTGTCCAATTTTTTGATTTCGTTGCGGTTGTAAGCTGCATTGAAACCCAATGTCCAATCGAAATTCTTGCGATCCATGACCACGCCTGTCAATTCTAATTCTACTCCTCGGTTTTCTAATTCTGCTACATTGGTTAATACTTGGTCAGAGAGATTGGTAAAAGCAGGTACGGGGATTTCGAGCAATAAGCCAGAGGTGTATTTTCGATAAAAATCAAGTGTACCACTCAAACGATTGTTTAAAAATCCAAAATCCAAACCAGCATTAAAAGAGCTGGTTTCTTCCCAACGAATTGAAGGATCAACTCCTGTACCTCTGATGGTATTGACAAATTCATCGCCAAACTGATAACTTGCGTCATCCGTTCCCACAAAGTAAAAGGTACTAAACAAATAATCATTGATTTCTTGATTGCCTGCAACTCCCCAACCCAATCTCAATTTGAGGTTGGTAAAGGTACTCTTTAGGCCATCTGCAAATGGTTCTTCTAGTATGCGCCATCCAAATGCCAAAGCAGGAAAAACGCCCCAGCGATTTTCGGGGCCAAAGCGAGATGAGCCATCTCGTCGGACAGAGGCTGTCAATAAATAACGATCGTTGTGCGAAAGTATCGCTCGTCCAAAAAAGGAAATCAATCGAGAAGTTACTAAGAAAGAATCTTGTCGAATATCGGTAGTATAATTCCATTCTCCACCAATTTGTTCTAGGCCATTGCCTTCTTCCCAACGGTTTTCTCTATCCATTTCTTGCCAAGAGTGTCCTGCTGTAAGCGTGAGATTTGTTTTGATTCTATCGAGTTGGGTTTTGTATGTTCCGTAGGTTTCTATGGTAGCCGTATAATTTCTAATTTCTTCGTTGAATAAAAAGCCTCCACGTACTCTATTTTCACGAAGCATGGGGTCTTTAAAATTTTGTTTCTCTCCTGTAATGTGGTCATAAGCGACATTAGATGTAATGGAAAGTCCTGATACAAAAGGCAAACTGTATTCTAAAGTAATATTATTTAAACTTCGTATGGTTGCCCCATTTTCGTCGGTCTGTAGCAAGGTAGCAACAGGATTGTTGGGTGCAAGGGGTTGTGTATTTACATCCCATTGCCAAAATCCGCCGAGGTCTTCAAAACCTTCTGCTCGAACGGGGCGTGTCGGGTCAAAAGTTTGGGCAGTCCCCAAGACATTGGGGGCAAATTGGTCGTCGGTAAAACCTGTTTTAGATTTAATATTAATTTTTAAATTATCATTTAGAATTTTGGTACTTAGATTGACTCCGACATTGATATTTCTATTGTTGGAAGTCAGCAAAACACCGTCGGTGTTTTGAAAAGCTCCTGATATGCGGTAAGTTGTTTTTTTGCTTCCTCCCGAAAAAGATAAATTGTGTTCTGTTCCCCAAGCCATATCCGTTACTTCGTCAACCCAGTCGGTATTCGATTCTCCTAAAAATTCAAAGTCGCCTGGTTCTTTGGCAAGAATAGCGTTTCTAAAATTATTGGGACTCAAAAAAGAGGATTGACCACTCATCAAAGCTATATTGGCATTGCCACTATAGCTGACTTTGAGTTTGCCCGCCTGCCCCGATTTGGTTGTTATAATGATAACGCCATTGGCAGCCCGTGTTCCATAAATCGCTGCTGCCGAAGCATCTTTCAACACAGTCATACTTTCTACATCTGAAGCATTGATAAAGTTAAGGGGATTTCGTGCATTTTTGAGATTGTCGGTATCTAAATCAAGCGGTACACCATCTACTACAATAAGTGGTGAATTTTTTGAACCATCGCCGCCCAAAGAAGTTCCTCCTCTTAATCGAATACGGTTGCCTCCGCCTGGCTCGCCATTATTGCTAATTTGCAAACCTGCAACCTTACCTGTGAGTAAGTTTTCGGGCGAGGAAATTGTTCCTTGATTAAATTGATCTTCTTCAATTTTAGAGACTGTACCTGTGAGGTCTTCTTTGCGTACTGCGCCATAACCCACGACGACGATTTCTTCCATCATCTCGCCTTCTACCGCTAAAGCTATATTGAGGTTTGTATTGCCACCAACTAATATTTTTTGCGTAGCATAGCCAATATAAGAGAAAGTCAAACTATCACTCGGATTGGCATTGATGGTGAATGTTCCGTCATAGTCCGAAACCGTCCCTACTGCATCTTGTCCGACAATTTGAATATTGACACCGATTAATTCTTCGCCTGTATCTGCATCGGTAACTTTACCTGAGATTTGGGCGAAGCTGTCTTGGCTGATTGCAAAAAGGAGTAAGATTTGAAAAAATCTGGATAGTTGTTTTTTATAATTATTTTTCATGCTTGTAAAAATTTGGTGGCATGATAGGCTTTTGTGAATAACAAAAGCGTTTCTTGTGGCTTTATCATTTGAAATTTAAAAAAAGGTTGACTCTAAAATTTAGAGTCAACCCTTTTCTCATAAGCACATCTGTTTCATAGTGTAGAGAATTATCTTCTCTAAACTAAATAAGATTGACTTTATAAATTATTGCAATTCAGCTGTAGCGGAATAAACCTCTCCG
>JAHDEQ010000111.1:8746-14558 GCA_020628755.1 Saprospiraceae bacterium | reverse complement strand
CAGATGCAGGTTCGTATGTCGTCGAAGTAACTGTCGATGGTTGTGTGACTATTTCGGATGCTTTTGAACTCGTTATTTATGATATTCCGACTACAAATCCGACAGTTGCGGGTAATTTTGCTTGTGTGGACGACGACCAAAATGCAGCGTTTAGTGCCAACCCAATGGGTGGCACTACACCTTATGTGTTTAGCTGGGAGGGGCCTAATGGCTTTACAGCAAATGTAGAAAATCCTTTATTACCAAATGTTTCTGAATTATCAAATGGCATTTACAATGTTACCATAATTGATGCGAATGGTTGTAGTTCCATCAATAGTGTTGAATTGGATATTTCAGAAGGCATTACTGAACCTACAATTACTTCTTCTGGCCCGGCTTGTGAAGATGGTACAGTGGTACTTTCTATACCTGCTTATAATGGAACTGCTGTTTCTTACAATTGGAATGGCCCAAGTGGAGCTATTGCCAATAACAGCAATGAGTTGATAATTGCACCTTTAAGTACTAGCGATGTGGGAGATTATACCGTAAGTGTAATCGTGGATGGGTGTACAACGACTTCTGATATTTTTGAGGTAAGCATTTATGAGTCGCCAATTATAAGTCCAATGGCTACCGCCGACCCAATTTGTCAGTTTGGTCAATTGGATTTATTTGCAAATGCGACAAGTACAAGTGACTTGACTTATACTTGGAATGGCCCAAATGGTTTTATTTCTAATTTAGAAAATCCAAGCATCAGCAATGTAGATGACACGTATAATGGTCAATATACCATTACTGTAACCAATGAATTTGGTTGTTCAGCAACAGCCTCAATTGTTGTCAATAATATTTTACCAGATACTGAAATTCCAACTATCACAGTCAATGCACCAAATTGTGAAGGTGATGATTTGATTTTGAGTACAAGTACAGGTGGCGTTTCTTTTGATTGGGTTGGACCATTAGGTTCGAGTGCTACGACTCTAAGCAATTATGGTTTGACAACTACGACATCAAGCATTACTATTACAGATGCAAGTGCGGCTTATCTATCAGGTCAATGGGCGGTTCGAGTAAGCGATGCCAATGGTTGTTCGGCGATGTCTGCCCCAATTGATGTTCAAATTAATGAAGTACCAACAGCTATTCCGTTGGGTACGGATATTATTTGTGAAGGAGAGGTTGCTACGATTACAGCTTCTGACATTGATAATGCCAATTACTTCTGGTACGATGATACGAATACTTTAATTTCGACTGACCAAACCATCAATATTGATGATTTGATAGCAGGAATTCATACTTATACTTTGAGTGTGGAACGCTTTGGTTGTTTCTCTGCACTGGCTGATTTTGAAGTAGATGTAAAAGAAAATCCAAGTGCTAATCCACTTGCAACTTATACTTTGAATACAGATTGTTCTCCTGCTGATTTGCTTCTAGAAGCAAATCCAAGCGGAACAGCTCCATTTGTATTTAGCTGGACAGGACCAAATGGCTTCTTATCAAGCGAAGAAAATCCACTTATCGAAGATGTCAACACTTCTTATAATGGATCTTATACCTTGACTGTAACGGATCAATTTGGTTGCAGTACTTATGAAACTTTAGAAATAGACAATATTACGGATATAGTAGCACAACCTTTGCTAACTAGCTCAGGTCCAGCTTGTGCTGGGGAGACTATAACAATTCAAACGACTCCTTATACTGGCTCGTCTGTTACTTATAACTGGACAACTCCTGCTGGTGTGACGACTAATATTAGTGGACTGAATACCTATGAAATCATCATTACGCCAGTTGATGCGGCATTGCACGTTGGAGATTATGCTGTAGAAATTGTTGTAGATGGTTGTACCCTTCAGTCCGAGGTTTACACGGTAGAAGTCTTTGACTCGCCAAGTGCGAGTCCTAGCGTAGTGGCTGATGTCTGCGAAGGTGAGACGATTAATTTATTCGCTAATGCGACTGGTGCTACAAGCTATTCTTGGACAGGACCAAACGGATTTACGTCGAATGCTATCAACCCCGTTATCAGCAATGTCAGTGTAGAAAACAATGGCACTTATACCCTCACCGTAAGCAATCCAAGTGGTTGTACAGCCGTCGCAAGTGTTGACGTAAATAGCATCAAACCTACCCCTGCCACTCCAACTGTCATTACGGACGAAATGATTTGTGTTGATGCCACTATTGAGTTATTTATTTTAGAAACTTACGTTGGAACAAGCCTTGCTTACGAATGGATAAATGGTGCAGGTACGGTCATCGGTACAAGCGCAAGCGTCAGCATCTCTGCCAATAGCAGCGATGCCATACCTCCATTTAGCGTCCGTGTAACGGTTGATGGATGTACCTCAGATTATGCCGAACCAACTCCGATAGTTATACAAGAATTACCTGTAGCCATTGCAACCAATGGCGGTTCAATTTGTCCAGGAGACGATGCTCAATTGTTTGCTAGTTTCGTAGAAGGTGCTAGTTACGAATGGCGTATTGCAGGTTCTATTGGTATTATTTCTACCGAACAAAATCCAATTATTGCTGGATTGACGAGTGACCAAACATACGAATTGACCGTAATTCTAAATACTTGTGTCTCGAATCCATTGTCAACAACAACAATTGTAGTCAATGATCCTCCGATTTTGGCATTGACCGCCAATTATAACCTTGCGCCTGATTGTTCGCCTTCTGATTTACAATTAAATCCGAATGCAACACCAGGTTCTGCACCAATTTTCTCTTACGAATGGGAAGGCCCAAATGGCTTTATGTCAAGTGTTCAAATTCCTATAATTGTGGATGCAAGCGCAGTCAATAATGGTTCTTACTCCGTAACTGTTACCGATGAAAATGGCTGTACCGCTACAAGTTCTGTTCAAGTAACTGCCATCTCTGATGCTGTACCTGAACCTGTGATTGCGAGTACTGGCCCAGCTTGTGATGGTGAAAGCATCACACTTTCAATTGACGGTTATTTGGGTGCAGATGTGACTTATACTTGGACAACTCCTGCTGGCGTAACAACTGATATTTCAGGACTCAATACCAATGAAATTATTATTTCACCAATAGATAGTTTAATCCACGAAGGAGATTATAGCGTTGAAGTGAGTGTGGACGGTTGTACTATCATGTCTGACGTTTACACAGTCGAGGTGTATGAGCAGCCCATAGCTAATCCAAGTACAGATGGTTTACTCGTTTGTCATGATGGAACTTTACAGTTATTGGCCAATGCTAGTGGCTCTGGTATCTTGACTTATCAATGGTATGGACCAAATGGATTTAGTTCTAATATCGAAAATCCAACCATTCCAAATGTTGATATTTCTTATAATGGAACATACAGCTTAGAAGTTTCTAATGAAAAGGGTTGTTTTGCGATTGAAGAATTTATTGTAACGACTATTTTGGGTGAACCCGAATTGCCAACCATCGTCTCCAATGCTCCGCATTGTGAGGGCGAGGCTCTAGTATTTACAACAGATGGAACAGGTGTATTATATGAATGGTTGAGTCCATTGGGCGAGAGTTCTTCTACCCTAGCCCTAACAGGCTTAACAACGAATTTTAATTCGACAACCATTGATGCTGCACATCCTGCTTATCTGTCAGGCGAGTGGCGTGTCCGTGTAACGGATGCCAATGGCTGTGTCCGAACTTCCGAACCTTTAGAAATTCAAATTGTAGAAATTCCTGTTGCAATTGCGACAAGCGATGCTCCCGTTTGTGAAGGTGAAGCTGTAGAATTAGCTGCTTCTTTTGTAGAAGGTGCTACCTACGAATGGTTTGATGCCAGCAATACCTTGATTTCGATGGATCAAAATGTTCCATTGCTTAATCTTGCGGCTGGAACCTATATCTATCGTTTAGAAGTAACAACCGCAGGTTGTACTTCTCCGCCAAGTTTTGTAGAGGTTCTTATCAATCCTAGTCCGAGTGCAAGTCCAAGTTCAAACTATACACTCAATACAGATTGTTCATTAAATGATTTGACATTGATGGCCAATCCAAGTGGAGCAGCTCCCTTTGTTTATAATTGGACAGGGCCTGAAGGTTTTGTTTCAAGCGAACAAAACCCAATAATAACAGGTGTTACTACTGCTAATAATGGTTCTTATACTTTAGAAATTATTGATGCCAATGGTTGTACATTCGAGACGACTTTAGAAGTATCTGGTATTTCGAATATTATTGTTGAACCTACAATTACCAGTTCAGGCCCAGCTTGTGATGGTGAAAGCATCACATTGAGCATTCCAGCCTACTCAGGTTCTAGTGTGACTTATACTTGGACAACGCCTGCTGGTACTACGACTAATATTTCAGGTCTCAATACGAATGAAATTATCATCAGTCCAGTTATCAATGCGATTCATACAGGTAATTATACCGTAAGAGTAACAGTAGATGGCTGTACGATTGATTCTGATATTTACAATTTAGAAGCTTTTGAAACCCCAACTTCTAGCCCTACAGCTACAAATACTCCGATTTGTACTGGCGAAACCCTAGAATTATTTGCCAATGCAACAGGAGCTGTTGATTATACTTGGAATGGCCCGAATGGATTTATGTCTTCAGCAATCAATCCAATCCTTCCAAATGTAGGAGTCGAAAATAATGGTACTTATACGCTCACGGTGAGCAATGCCAATGGCTGCTCTAGCACCGAAAGTATAGATATAAGTAATATTTTGCCTGTTCCTGCAACACCAACACTCAATACACAAGACGAGGTTTGCGAAGATGGTATTATTACATTTACGATATTAGAAATGTATCCTGATGCTGTAAGCTACGAATGGTCAAATGGAAATGGTCAAGTGACTACGACAACTGTCAGTACGATTAGTTTTGCTGCAAACGATCCATTTGTGGTATCGCCATTTAGTGTACGTGTGCTAGAAACCGATTGTAGTTCTGAATTGTCGGCTCCTGTTGAGTTTGAAATTCTGCCATTGCCTTTAGCTGTTGCCACCAATAGTGGCGAGATTTGTCAGGGCAGCTCTGCTCAATTGTTTGCCAATCCAATAGCTGGAGCAAGTTACGAATGGTATATCGTTGGAAATATGGATATTATTTCTACTGAACAAAATCCAGTTATCAACGATGTTCAAACGACTCAAACTTATGAGTTGATTGTAACCGTCAATGGCTGTGTTTCTGACCCAACAGCAACTACGGTTGTAGTAGTCAACAATCCTCCAGTTCTTGCGCCAAGTGTAGCTTATACTTTACAGGCAGATTGTGCCCCTTCTGATTTAGAATTATTTGCTAATGTAACGAGTAGTCCTGCGATAGTTTCTTATTCTTGGACAGGGCCAAACGGATTTTCTTCGTCCCTCGAAAATCCGACAATCGCCAATGCTACAGCAGCCAATAATGGTACTTATACACTTGTAGTTGTTGACGAAAATGCTTGTACGAGCGAAGCTAGTGTAGAAATCAATATTATTACGGATCAAGTGGCTCAACCAATTATTACGAGTTCTGGCCCAGCTTGTGCTGGCGAAGCCATCACACTGACTGTACAAGAATATAGCGGAACGTCTGTTGATTATACCTGGACTGTTCCATCTACACAAGATGTTTCTGGATTAAACACCCACGAAATCATCATCAATCCTGCCGATGCTTCGTTACACGAAGGTATCTATACGGTAACGGTAGTAGTAGATGGTTGTACCCTAACTTCTGATACTTATGTAGTTGAAATATTTGAAGCTCCTATAGGTGCGCCAGCCAGCAATAATGCTACGCATATTTGCGAGGGTGAGGATTTACTACTGTTTGCAAATACGACTGGTGCAGT
>JAHDEQ010000111.1:0-8646 GCA_020628755.1 Saprospiraceae bacterium | reverse complement strand
TATCAACTGACTGTAATTTCAAATTCTTGCGTAAGCAATCCATTGGATGTTACAACAGTTGTTGTACACGAACAACCGATGCTTATTCCTGGTGCGAACTATACACCAAGTACGGATTGTTCGCCAAGTGATTTACAATTAGTTGCAAATGTTCTTTCTAGTGATGCGATTGCTTCGTATGAATGGTTTGGACCAAACGGATTTAGCTCGACTATTGCCAATCCTGTGATTGCCAATGCCACCGCTAATGCCAATGGTACATATACCTTGACGATAACTTCTGTAAATGGTTGTACCGCACAAGGCAGCGTTGAAATTAATGCTGTTGTCAGTTCGGTCAATCAACCTATTTTGGTGAGTACAGGTGCAGCTTGTGAAGGAGAAAGCATTACGATAAGTACACAACAATATCCAGGATTCAATGTGGACTATATTTGGTCTGTACCGAATACTCAAAATATTGTTGGACTCAACAGCAACGAAATTATTATCAGCCCTGCAAATGCTAGTTTGCATGAAGGTAATTATTCTGTTCAAGTACTCGTCAATGGCTGTTTGGTAGAATCTGATACCTATGTATTAGATATTTTTGAAGCCGCAATTGCCAATCCAACTGCTACAAGTAATGCCATTTGCGAAGGCGGAGATTTACAATTAGTTGCCAATGCGCCCAATGCTACAGAATACTTGTGGGAAGGGCCAAACGGATTTACTTCTAACGCTGAAAATCCATTCTTAGCCAATGTAACTATTGAAAATAATGGTACTTATACCTTGACGACAAGTTCGATAAGTAATTGTTCAAGTGTAAGCAGTATTGTTGTTGACAATATTGTACCGACCACTATGACTCCAACAATTACAAGTAACTCCCCTATTTGTGATAATAGTGATATTGAATTAACGATACAAGAAAATTATACAGGTGTAAATGTGAGTTACCTCTGGACAAATGGTAACGGCGATGTTGTAGGTACAACTCGTAGCATTAGCATTGCTACGACTAATCCACTGGCTATTTCTCCGTATCGAGTTCAAGTGACCGTTGATGGTTGTAGTTCTGGTATTTCGGAACCAGTAGAAATCATCATCTTCGATTTACCAACTACCATTGCAACCAATGCAGGCGGTGTTTGTGCTGGTGAAACCACACAACTCTTTGCCAATGCCATTGATGATGCGACATATCTTTGGACAATCGTTGGTTCTAATGATGTAATTTCTACAGAACAAGCTCCTTTTGTCAATCCTACGGAGACAACGACTTACCAATTGACCATTGTTGTAAATGGTTGTACTTCAGAAGCCAGTTCATTGACGACCGTTCAGGTTTTTGACGAGCCAACAGCTAACCCTACCATAACTTATATGATTGAAGAAAACTGTGAGGCCTCTGACTTTATGCTATCGGCCAATGCTACAGGCAATGGATTGACCTACAGTTGGACAGGACCAAACGGTTTTACATCCGATTTAGAAAGTCCAATTATCAGCAATGTATCTGAAGTCAATAATGGTACTTATACTTTAGTTGTTAGCAACGAAAATGCTTGTACTGTTACAGAAAGCACACAAGTTGTAGATGTTGACAATGCACTAAACGAACCTGTAATAAGCAGTTCAGGTTCTGCTTGTGTTGGTGAAGAAATCATCTTGTCTATTGACAAATACATGGGAGCTGAAGTGACTTATACTTGGACTACTCCAAGTGGTACGACCAGCAATATTGCTGGTTTGAATACCCACGAAATCATTATCAGTCCTATAGATCCAGGTATTCACCAAGGAGGCTATAGTGTCGTCATTGAAGTAGATGGATGTGTGACTTCTACTGAGGTTTATACTTTAGAAACATTTGAAACGCCTGTACCTACACCAATGGTGGAGTCGGCTATTGTATGTGGAAATGACAATATTCAATTCTATGCCGAGCCTGCACAAGGTTACTTGTGGACAGGGCCAATGGGCTTTGAATCGAGTACTCAAAATCCATTTATTGAAAATGCAAACATGTACAATTCAGGCACATACTTGTTGAGTGTGATGAATGCACAAGGTTGCTATTCTGAGCCAGTAGCGATTGATGTTGAAGTACTCCCCACTCCAGCTACTCCAACAATTACTTCTGGTACTACAAGTAATGCTTTTTGCGAAGACGAAAGTATTGAGCTTGCAACCAGTATGGACTGCGCCAATTACCTCTGGATAGGACCAGGTGGTTCGAGTACAATTACTTTATCTAACCCTGTATTGAATACATCAACCAACTATACTTCTATCCCTGCTGACAACGAAGCCTATCGTGAAGGACTTTGGTCGGTTATATGTGTAAGCGAAGATGGTTGTCAATCAGCCATCTCGGATGCTATTGAAATTGAAATACATGAAATACCACAAACCCCAATACCTACAAGTAGCTCAATGGATATTTGTTTGAACGAAGAAGTACAACTCTTTGCTGGTGAAAACTATCCCGACGGTACAACCTTCTACTGGTTTGATGCCGACCCTGCAAACGGAAATGCTACACTCGTTTCTACACAACAAAATCCAATTTTGAGCGAAATTGATATGAGTGGTACAAATACATTCTGGTTATCAACTTCTGTCAATGGTTGTATGTCAGAAGCAGCACCTGTTGAGATAGTCACAACAAATGCTCCTGAAGTAGCCTTGCAAACTGACAATGGAGAATGTATTGAAAGCAATACTAGCCTTAATTTGTATGCAAATCCTATACAAGGAGTTGCTCCTTATACTTATGAATGGTCAGGGCCAAATGGCTTTAGTTCAACTAACCAAACGCCATTGCTACCAAATGCTAGCAATGCCCTGACGGGTACTTATACAGTCGTAATGACCGATGCCAACGGTTGTACAGTGGCTGCTTCTACCGAATTAGATATTAGCTTGATTCCTACAGAGCCAACCATTGTAGCAGACAATAGTGTTTGTGTCGGCGAAAGTCTTAGTATTTCGATTTCAGAATACGAAGGTACGAATGTACACTACGAATGGACAGGCCCTAGTGGTACTACCACAAGTGGTGCTTATCCCGATGCAAATACTTTAGCCTTTGATAATATTAGCACTTCCCAAATGGGCAATTATCAGGTACAAGTCATTGTAGATGGTTGTAGCTCTGTAGCTTCTACACCTTTTGAGGTCATAACCAATGAACTTCCTACAGTCGCTATTAACAATAGTGGTATGACTTGTGTTGGCTTCAATGAGACAGTAGAGTTAATAGCAGATATTAGCAACGGACAAGGGCCATTTGACTATTATTGGACGGGGCCAAACGGCTTTGAATCCAATGTTTCCAATCCAGTTATGGCTAATGCTTCGGCTACTCTTTCTGGTACTTATACTCTAGTATTGACCGATGCCAATGGTTGTCAAGCTGCCCCTGTTTCGACCTTTGTACAAGTGACAAATTTACCAGCAATACCAACTTTGGTCAGTTCTACTGAAGAATTGTGTGAAGGAAGTGAATTATTCTTAAGTACACAATCTTATGCAGGTGATGAAGTTAGTTATGTTTGGACGATGGCTGACGGAAGTACAGATACAACAGCTACTCCTGGTCTAGTTATTGATTCCGTTTCAACAACAATTCACGATGGTTTGATAAGTGTAGCTGTATTAGTAGATGGTTGTTCATCGCCAATGGCTACGCCAATGGCAATCAGCATTCTGGATGCGCCCGTAGCTCCTGCTATTATCAACTCTACGGATGCTTTTGCGCCAGCTTGTGAAGGTGAGACTGTTCAATTGCAAACACCTATTCAAGACAATGCAACTTATACTTGGTATGGACCAAACGGCTTCTCTTCTGATTTACCTAATCCTAGTATCCAAAATGTATCGCCAAGCGATACAGGTACTTATACTTTAGTGGTAGAAATCAATGGATGTACAGCCGAAACAGCAACAACAGTCGTACATGTATTCCCTGAATTAGAGCCGCCTATTACGACTAATGATGGCCCAGGCTGCGAAGGAGGTGATGTTCAATTACAAGTTATTAATCCTCAAGCAGAAATTTTATATGATTGGTATCGAACCTTAGATGATTTGTATGTTGGTTCAGGTGCAGTACTTATGCTAAATAATGTTGGAATCAACGAAGCAGGTGGTTACTATGTAATTGGTAACCACAGTTTGGGTTGCTCTTCGGCACCTTCAAACACTACAGATTTAATCATAGACCAATCTTCAATTGAGTCGGCTTTTGTTGGTGAAAATATGCTCGTTTGTGAAGACACGGTTCAATTAACCGCCAATTCACTTCAAGCAAGCGAAGGTATTTGGACTCCAATTGATGAAGATGAAACAGGTATTATTTTGAATCCAAACGATCCGAATTCAATGGTTACAAATTTGAGTTTAGGCGACAATTACTTTGTTTGGAACGTATTAAGTGGTGCTTGCGGCATCACTTCTGCCGATACGCTTGTCATCACTGTTAGTTCTGACATTGCAGCTACGGATGATTTATATGTATTAGAAATCAACGAACGCCTAGAAAGCAATGTAGTTGACAATGATGACTTTGACCCCGAACAACACACTGTAAGCATTGTAGAGTTTCCACAACATGGTGATGCCGTTATCGAATCAGATGGTATTATTACCTATCAGCCACACGAAAATTACATTGGTACAGATGCCATCGTATATGAAATATGTATGGATGCTTGTCCTGATGTTTGTACTACTGCAATTGTTTCACTACAAATTGGTCAAGAATCCCCTTGTACAATACCAACAATTATGACTCCTAATGGAGATGGCATGAATGATGCCCTTTATATTAATTGTTTGACACAATACCCCAATAGTACCATCTCTATCTTCAACCGATGGGGAGACGAGGTTTATTACAGCGAAAATTATCAAAATAATTGGGAGGGTACTTTCCAAGGTGAAGATTTACCTGTAGGAACTTACTTCTATATTTTGGAATTAAATGATGGCAATAATACCACTTTGAGTGGCTATATATTTATTCAACGATAAATGATGTGTTGGCGTGTTTATGTGTTCGGGTATTTATGAATATTATCATATTTGCTCAAACACATAGACACATAGACACTTAAACACATTTTAAATCCATGAAAAAACTACATTTCCTACTACTTGGGTTTTTCTGTATCCATATGGCTTATGGTCAACAAGATGCCCAATACACACAATTTATGTTTAACAAACTCGCACTCAACCCAGGTTATGCGGTGAGTAGCGAGACCCCCTGTATTAGTTGTCTCCACCGTAGTCAATGGGTTGGCCTAGAGGGTGCGCCTACCAGCCAGTCGCTCAATGCACGCTTCCCGATGTTTAAGAAGCGAATTGGACTAGGTCTTTCTATTAATCATGACAAAATTGGCCCAACCAACTCTTGGAATTTTAGTGCCATCTATGCTTACAAAATTCCTATTGGCAAAGGCAATTTGGGTATAGGACTCCAAGGTACACTTCGCTCCTACTCGGTTGCTTTTACGCAAACCGAAGCTGTCGTATCGGGCGATGCCACGATACCAACTATGGATTTGCGCAAGACACTACCCAATTTTGGCGCAGGCTTGTATTATCAAAGCGAGACCTTCTATTTTGGTATGTCTGTACCACATTTTCTCAATGGAGATTTGAGTTCATTTGATTTTTTATTGACCAATAGTGATTTTAGTCGAGAAGAGTTACATGCTTATGCAATGGCTGGTATGGTTTTTCAATTGAGTGAAACCCTTCGACTCAAACCAGCCTTGTTGATCAAACACGCTAAAAATTCGCCCCTTGATTTAGACATCAATGCGAGTCTTATCTTTTTTGACCGTTTTTGGGTGGGTGCAACCTACCGTATGGGAGGTTTGCAAAACGATTCGGGCGAGTCTATTGATTTTCTTTTACAATATCAATTTACAAATGCCTTCAAATTAGGTGTTGCCTATGATTTTACCATCTCAAAAGTACGAGATTACAATTCTGGCACTTATGAATTGGTTTTGGAATACTGCCTACATGATAAAAACAAAGGTATGTTGACCAATCCAAGGTTCTTTTAAAAAAAGATGAACCATATAAGACATATAAGTTCATTTAAGCGATTATGCTTTAAAATTATAAGACTATGACTTCTTTAAAATTTCGATTTGTTTGGCTAGTATTTTTAAGTTTAGCGGTATCGTTTGTGCTAAACGCACAAAACGAAGATGGCGAAAAACTGTACGACCGTTTGGGCTATAAAGCCTCCATTTCTGACCTCAAAAATCAAGAAGAAATGGACTTAGCTATCATGGCCAAAATTGCCAATAGCTATCGCCTCAATCACGATACCGAAAACGCTGAATTGTGGTATGCACAAGTCATCGAAAACAGCCAAGATCCTTTGCATTTTTTGTACTATGCACAGGCTTTGCAAAGCAATGGTAAAATAGCTCGTGCCAAGCAATACTATATCATATACGACGATATGTTGGGCGGCGAAGCAAGCGACCAACGAGGCACTTTATTGGCTGCAGCTATTGACCGCATGAACGAATTTGAAAATACTGAAGTCGAAGTAGAAAATGTCAAAATCATCAATTCTGATAAGCTGGATTTTAGTCCTTCTTACTATAAAAATGGATTGGTCTTTGTTTCGACTCGCCCTGTCGAACGAGAGAATGATGACAATAAAGATATTTGGATTGATGACAATTTTATGTCCCTCTTTTTTGCAAAAACCACATCAGAAGGTGCATTGGAAACACCCAATGAATTTTCAGAAAAAATAAATACCAAATTTCACGAAGGCCCCGTAAGTTTTACACGCAACGGAGAACAAATATTTTTTACTCGCAATCATTACAATAAAGGCAAACGAAAAAACAATAGTAAAGGAGTCATGAAATTACAAATTTATACCGCCAATCGAACCAGCGAAGGCTGGTCCGATGCGGTCGAATTGCCTTTTAACACTGCTGAGTACGAGGAAGCGCATCCCGCAATATCTCCCGATGGCAAGTACTTGTATTTTGCCTCTGACCGCCCTGATGGTTATGGTGGAATGGACTTGTATGTGAGTCAATTTATCAATGGTTCTTGGTCGGCTCCGATGAATTTGGGCGAAAATATCAATACGGCGGGCAACGAGCTTTTTCCTTTTGTGCATGACGATGGCACGCTCTATTTTGCATCCAATGGTTGGGGCGGATTGGGTGGTTTGGACATCTTCCAATCGCAAATTCAAACTGAAGAAGAGGCTTGGCTAAAAGCCAAAAATATTGGTTCGCCTTTCAATTCACCTAAAGATGACTTTGGTTTTATCAGTAATGTAACTGGCACAGAAGGCTACTTTACTTCGGCTCGAAAAGATGGTTTTGGTAAAGATGATATTTATAAATTCAATCGCAAAGGCGAAGCTCGTACTTTTAATACAATCGTGTGTGCTTATGAAGACATAGAAAGTAATCGTTTGGCCGATGTAAGTATTGAAATACAAGAAGTAAAATCGGATACAGAATGCGATACGCCACCACAAGATTTGGGCTTGACCTTGATTGAATCAAATGTTGAAAATGAATATCTCATTAAACTCAAACAGCGTGCTGTTTGTAATACTGCTAATGAAAATATTTTTGTAACAAATGTTGATGGTGAAACGACCGTTCCTTTGTTTCCGAATAAGCAATACGTAGCCATAGCCACCAAAGATGGCTATGAAGTCGCGCGCCAAGAGTTTTCTACCTTAAACAAAACTTTGGGTATTGACAATTTGGAATTTTGTATTCCACTTACCAAAAGAAATTGTGCTACCTTGGCAGGATTGGTGAATAATAAAACCTACAAAAAAGCTATTCCCAATGCAACTGTTCGTATGATAAATAGATGTACAGGGGAGCAAATCTCAGTACAAACCGATGCAAATGGTAACTTTGATTTTGGTTGTATGGAATGCGGTTGTGACTACCAATTAATTGGCAACAAACAGTATTTTACTACTGACGAAAAATCTGTTTCGGCTTTAGATGTCAATTGTAAAGACAAATCTATAGAATTGCAAATTGATTTTGATGAAAATGCGAATTTAGCGAGTACAACAACCATCAATTATCCATCTTCATCTTCGCCGTATCCGTCACATAACTCACCTCCTGTCAATATCAATAATTATTATGGAGGTGCTCATCCTTCTAATGCTCCAAATACGTATCCGCATTCGCCAACCTTCAATGGCAATAGTCTAAAGGAAGGAGCTGTGATAGAATTGAAAAATATTTTTTATGATTTTGATAAATATTATATTCGTGAAGGTGCTGCTCAGGAGCTAGACCGTATTGTTGCACTTATGCAACAATACCCTGATATGGTCATCGAACTTTCGTCTCATACCGATGCTCGTGGCTCGGAAAAATACAACCGATGGCTTTCTCGAAAACGTGCGATAAAAGCCGTTGAATATATTACGTCAAAAGGTATTGATAGTCGTCGTTTGGTTGCTGCAGGTTATGGCGAAAGCCAATTGCGCAATGACTGCGCTAACTTTGTAGATTGTTCCGAAGAAGATCATCAATACAATCGCCGTACAGAGGTTAAAATTATAAAATTTGATAGCAGCAATATCAATGTACAATATATTGACAATGCTCCCGAAAAAATTGA
>JAHDEQ010000001.1:64496-65969 GCA_020628755.1 Saprospiraceae bacterium | reverse complement strand
TAGAAACACATAGCAGCATAGAAGCAGATTATTTTTCTATGCTGCTATGTGTAAAACAAATTAGCCTCGCTTACCTTTTTTCTTCTTTTTCTTATCCTCTTCAGTTTTTTTGATGACCTTGTCGCCTTCTTCCAATTTGCGAGAGACCGCCGAATAAGGGCCAACTACAATAGCATCGCCTTCGGCGAGTCCTGATTGGATTTCGATGTAGCTATCGTCTTGGATACCAATATTTACTTCTACCATTTTAACAGAATCGGCAGAGTGAACAAAAACGACTTCTTTGATTTTAGCATCTCCTTTTTTACCCTTTTTGTCTTCCTCCTCTTCTTCTCTTGTCGTCACGGCTTGTATAGGCACACTCACAACATCCTTTACTTCTTTGGTATAAATTTCGACAGAGGCCGACATTCCAGGTCGGAAAGGATAGGGCTTATTAGGCGTAATCAAATCTTTATAAGAAGCAGGGTCAACGGCAATTTTAACTACAAAGTTGGTCACTTGGTCAGAGGTCAATGCGGCTGAAGCAGCCGTATTAGCAGAGTTAGCAATTTCGGTTACTTTACCCTTAAATTTTCTATCCAAATAAGCATCTACTTCAATATCTACATCTTGTCCAAGTGCCACTCGAAGTACGTCATTTTCGCTCACATCTACTTGCACTTCCATCGCATTCATATTGGCAATACGCATCATTTCGGTACCCGTCATTTGCATAGTACCAACGACACGCTCGCCTTGCTCTACATTGAGCATCGAAATAATACCAGTAGTAGGAGCTACAATGGTTGTTCGTCTAAGGCTCGTTTTCAATTCTTTTAGCGAGGCTTCTGAACTTTTGACGGTGTATTGAGCAGCTTTTACGCCTTCTTCGGCCGATTTGAGATTGGCCTGCGCTGATGCAAATGCTGCCTCCGAAGAACGCAAATTGGCTTCATTGGCTTCTAAATTAACTTTGGCTTGATCAAAATCAGCTTGTGAAATAACACCTTCATCAAATAATTTTTTGTTGCGATTAAAGATGTCTCTAAAATTTTTAAGTTGTGCCGCAATTTGTTCCTTTTGTGCCTCTGATTGTTTGAGTTGTGCGCGATTGCGCTCAACTCCCGCCCGAGAATTAGCGAGGTTGGCCTTAGCATTATTCACACTAGCTTCGCCTCGTTCAACTGCCGATTGGTAAGCATCGGGGTCAATTTTGGCCAATACTTGATTCATTTTTACAGAGTCGCCTTCTTCAACGGTGAGTTGTACAATCTCGCCCGATACATCGGAACTGATTTTGACTTCTGCCTCTGGAAATACCTTACCACTCGCAGCAACGGTTTCTTTGATGGTGCGTTTTTCGACGGCTTCAATATCTACTTTTTCGCCTTGCGGTTTGTTTTTACTCCTAAAATAGACACCTACTAAAAGTATTGCTATAATTGCAAGTAGTGCCCAGAGTAGCCAGTTGGTTTTTTTCTTTTTTGCCAT
>JAHDEQ010000001.1:58846-64396 GCA_020628755.1 Saprospiraceae bacterium | reverse complement strand
GCATCACGGGTGCGTTGGGCAGCTTGCAATTGTTTGCGAGCTGCACGGGCATTGGCAATAGCTGTTTGAATATTGGTTTTTAAATTCTGCTTATTGCGTTTGCTGGTAATTTCAGCGTTGATGATATTGAGCTTGGCACGCTCAATATTGATTTTGGTATTGTTGTTATTATAAATGGGAATATTCAAACTCAAACCAAACGATTGTCCAAAATTATTATCTAATTGGTTAAAATAAGGACTGGGTTTCTCATCAAAAACTCTATCGCTTTGTGGGAAAAGAATTTCCCCCTCAACACCCATAAATTCTACAGGAATGGGGACTTGAATGGTTTCCAAGCCAACCACAGGAAAGGATTCTGTTGAATATCTCGTATCTAATCGCCCAAACAAAGATAAACGAGGATAAAGACTTGCTTTGGCAATGTCCACACCCATCTCTGCACTTTGCAAACGCAAATTGTCTGCTCTCACAAAAGGTTGTGCATTGAGCGCAGTACTGTAAACAGTGCTAAGATCAAGTGCATCAATAGCATCGCCTTCGGGGACTTCGATTTCGGGACGTTCGATAACAATATCCTTATTGGGGTCAAGTTCCAACAATTGTTTGAGGTTGAGATAGGCAAGGGTAACATTGTTTTCTTGCAAAACAATCGCTTGCTCGTTTTGAGCAATAGTAGCCAATAAATCAAATCGGTCGTTTTCGGGAAGTTGTCCTACTCGAATCAATTTATCGGTTTGGTCGAGCTGTGCTTGCGACAGTTCGAGGCGTTTTTGGGCATTGGCCAATTGTTCTTCCGCAAACAAAATATTGATATAAGCATTGGCAACGTTGAGCGCAACGTCATTTTGGGTTTGTTCAAGATCGGCTTTTGAAGCCTCCCAATCCATGTCGGCTTGTTTGATAGAATTGCTGATTGCTCCACCATTGTATAGCACAACGCCTGAACTAATAGACCAAGTGTTGTTACCTGCAAAACCATTGATAAAGGCGTTGGTGGTAGGGTCAATCGTCAGTCCCGATTGGTAGCCATAGCTACCAGAAGCATTGACGTTGGGGTAGCGACTGTACTTCGCTCCATCTTTATTCAATTGGGCTTGGGCAACAGACAATTGCGTTTGTTTGATGGTCAGACCATTTTCAATAGCATAAGTGATACACTTTTCTAAAGACCAAGTTTCTTGTGCAAAAGATGTAGAAAGAGTTAGCAAGATGGCAGTAAAACAAAGGAGTATTTTTTGAGCCATATGTATATTATTTTAGCTTTCAAAATTAGACTACAATAGTACGAAAGCCTCTATAAATAAGAGCTGTTTTTTATATAAAAATATAGGTTTTATGGATAAATCTTGATTTGAACATGATATACCTATTACCATTGAGAAGTATTGCTTTCCTAAATCTGAGGGTTGATGAGTGTTAAGTAAGGTTTAGTAAAGCTAAAATAGAAATCTTTACACTTTCTTTTTTAAAACAAAATGTGTATTTTTGTTTTAAAAATAGTTTCGAAATGCCAATTCGAGAAGATTTTCCTGATGCAGGTAGCAAATATATGGATGGCACAAGCGATGGCTGGGAGTTTCGCTTGGAATTTAAAGGTGGTTCATTAGAACAAACTTATGCTATGGTAAAGGCTTTTTTGGAAGAAGAAGGCTATGCCGATATTCCCTTGCCGCAAGACGAAAGCGAGCTATCGCTCTTTCGTCTGCCTACCCGCAACAAGCAGATTTTAATGTTTGAAGACAATGGTTATGTTCATAATCCAATAAAGATTTTATTTCCACTCAATCGGCGCAATAAGCGTTCGCTTATCCTCTGTATTTACAATGAAAATATAGAAGGACATTTGCTCCGCTTCCACAAAATCAAAGAACGCAATCAACAACTCTATAAAGCCAAACCCAAAAAAAAGAAAGAAAAATCAAATCCAGAAGTAGAAGAAAACAAGCAACTCGAATTGGAAGATTTAGATTATGATTTGGTTTTTGAACCCGCCTTTGAGAAGGAGGAAAGTTTTGGTTAGGATATTTTGTGAATGTATTTTTTAGTACCTATCTCTAGTTTTTGTCCATAATTTTTGATGAAATCCTTTTTTAGTTTGTTGATGTCTTGTCCAGCTTTTGGAACTCTTGAAGCAACTATAAAACCAAAGATTTTATCTTTTGGTTTTGGAAAATGAGTTTTTATAGTCGTAGTAATTTGACTATATGCTTTTTTGATTTTTTGTCCTTTCAATTCAACATAGTAAGTATCATCATTGGCGCAACGCACAAATACAAAATCACATTTTTCAACATTTTCATGAGTAATAAAACAGCCATCAATTTCAATTCTACAAAAGTTTTCTTTACTTTCTTTTGGAATTTCGATAACAAACTTTCGACCGTTTTCTTCAGCACTTGTTTTATTACAAAAGCAGTCTTCATTCGCTTCAGTTTCTTCTATTATATCTTTACAGCACATAGACTATTTTTGATACTGGAGGGTTAGTAAATCGTCAAAGATTGCACCTAATTCTTCTGATACATCATCAATGGCATTGGTATCTATACCTTTGTATTCTTCATCCATAATAGATTTGACTTCCCCATTGGCAACATAATAAACTGCCACATCATCATAATCTAAATGATATTCAGAAGAAATAATTGATTCCACTTTTTCTTTTAATTCAGGACGGCTTTTGACCACATTTCCTGCTTGAATGCAGTTATCAAAAGTAGATAAAATATAAGGGCTATGAGTTGTGACAACTAAACTATTTTTTTCTTTAGTACATTTTGATATTAGATATTCGACTAGCTTCTTTTGTGTAGTTGGATAGAGATTGAGTTCGGGTTCTTCGGTAATATGTTTATATGATATTTTATTATTGTTAGTTTTTTTCTGGTTATCATAAATAATATTAAAATATTCGATTACTAAAAGAAGTGGGAATATAGATTGCAAACCAGAAGAACTGAATCTTAAATCAAGAAACTTAGTTGATTTATAATTAATTTTTAGGGTTTTGTTCTCTGATTTGTATTTTAAACCAAATTTTGGAAGATTAAAATTTTGTATAAAACTTATGGCTTCTTCGAATAATGAGCCAAATTGAATTATACTAGGAGGAATTGGGATTTCGTTTTTTAAAAAATTATTTATAGCATTTGATATGGCAGAAAGTAAATACCTTTCAGTTGGGTAGTAAACTGGTTTAGAGTGAAAAACAGATAATTCTTTTCGTAAGTTCTCTATTTCTTTTTTTAGGTTATTTTCCACATCTGAATAATGTTTTGCACGTTCATAATTTTGTTTTAATATAGCATTGTCTTTTTCATAAATGTTAAATGTTAAGTCATTTTGTAAATCAAAATGAGAGTCATAAAGGCTTTGATAATATTCGTTTTTGATATTAAATGTAAATCCAAAATTGTTACTATTGGAGCTTAAACCGTTTATAAAAATATTTTTATTTTCGTAGAAAAGATTCGAATTATTCTTAATATAAGAAATTAGTCCTTGATTTTTTAAAAGAACTTTAAAGTAATTAGGTAAAGGATATAGAGGGTTTAGTTCTTGAAATATCGCCACCAATTTCGCCAAAGTACTCTTTCCACCCGCTTGCTCCCCAATAAAAATAGTAACTTTTTTGAGATCAATTTCGGCATCTTTTATTGGGCCAAAGTTTTTTACAATCAGTTTTTCAGACATGAATTTGTGTATATGATTTATTCAAAGATAAAGCCCTTATCTGTCAAAAACAAATAAGGGCTTCGGGTATCGTTTTTACAAAAGATATTTTATTTCTGCTCTACCTCTTTTGCCTCAGGCTTCATTTGAGGGAAGAACAAAACTTCTTGTATCGAAGGATTATTGGTCAACATCATCGTCAGGCGGTCAATTCCAATTCCTAGACCAGAAGTTGGAGGCATTCCATATTCTAATGCACGTAAGAAATCTTCATCTAAAACCATTGCTTCATCATCGCCACGAGCTGCCAATTGGAGTTGGTCTTCAAAGCGTTCACGCTGGTCAATCGGGTCGTTGAGCTCCGAATAAGCATTGGCAATTTCTTTACCATTGACAAATAACTCAAAACGTTCAACGAGACCTTCTTTAGTACGATGTTTTTTCGCCAATGGAGTCATCTCGATTGGATAATCGGTGATATAAGTCGGTTGAATCAAATTAGCTTCCACCTTTTCGCCAAATATTTCATCAATCAATTTTCCTTTGCCCATACTTGGGTCAACCTCGATATGCATTTGCTTACAGACATCACGTAAATCATCTTCGGACATTCCGTTGATGTCAACTCCCGTATATTCTTTGATGGAGTCTGCCATACTCAAACGACGATAAGGTCCTTTAAATTCAATCAAATTTTCTCCTACTTGTGCTTGCGTCGTGCCGTTGACCGCTAGGGCAACTCGCTCGAGGCATTCCTCTACCATTCCCATCATCCAAATATAATCCTTATAGGCCACATAAATTTCCATCGCCGTAAATTCAGGATTGTGGGTTCTATCCATCCCTTCGTTGCGAAACATTTTTCCAAATTCATAGACACCATCAAAGCCGCCAACAATTAATCGCTTCAAGTACAATTCATTGGCAATACGCATATACAAAGGCATATCCAAGGTATTGTGATGCGTCTCAAATGGACGAGCTGCTGCACCTCCATGTATGGGTTGTAAAATTGGCGTTTCGACTTCCAACCAACCTTGGTCATTAAAATAATTACGCATGGTTTGGATGACTTTGGTACGCTTCAAGAAAATTTCTTTGACTTGAGGATTTACGACCAAATCGACATAACGTTGACGATAACGCAATTCGGGATCAGTAAAAGCATCATAAATATTACCTTCTTTGTCTTTTTTTACGATGGGAAGATTGCGAAGTGCTTTGCTCAAAAAAGTTAATTCTTTAACTTTTAGTGATACCTCACCTGTACCCGTTGCAAAGAGCTCACCTCTTACCCCAATAAAATCCCCAATATGAAGGAGTTTCATCAGTTGTTTGCTCAAGGCTTTAGACTCCTCAGTTTCTCCAATGCCTTTTTTATCCAAATACAATTGAATACGTCCATAAGCATCTTGTAATTTAGCAAAAGGGCCACGTTGTCCCATAAAACGACCTGCAATACTTACTTCGGGGCGATGTTCTTTTCCAAACTCGCCCATACATTTTTCACGCAAACTCGCCGCAAAATCTTCAAAAGATTGACTAGCCGAGCCGTCATTAAATTCTAAGGTCTCGGTAGCACCTAATTCGGCAACCAACTCTTCTTTTCCTAAAATTTGGTTGGCTCTAAATTTATTGCCACGTAGTGCTTCTGACCATTTAACGGCACCCGCTTCGCCCACGCTCTTAATATTGGTGAGTTCTTTTTTAAGGTTTTTTAAAAAATCGGCTGTGGTGAAATCAGTCGTTTTAAGATTGATATTGTATTGTTCGGCTGGAAAAGGGTTGATACCCAAATCTCTAATTTTTTGCAGTGCTTCGCGGCGCACTTGTTCCTGTTCACTTAGTTGCATTATTATATTTTTTTGAACCATT
>JAHDEQ010000001.1:52967-58746 GCA_020628755.1 Saprospiraceae bacterium | reverse complement strand
GAATTTAAGAACATATAAGTTTTAGATTCTTAAATGAACTTAATACGTCTTACCTGCCAGTCGGCAGGCAAGTATGGTTGAAATTTCGTGCAAAAATAGTTTAAAAAGAAATGTAATTTGAATAAAAAGAGGAGAGATTTACCGTTTATAAGGTATCAAATTGGAAAGATGAAGGAAGAAATTACGCATTTTTTGATTGATTTTGAACTTTCTAACACTTGTTTTAGTGTTTTGGTTCTGCAAAGGAGCAATTTTTTCGTTAAATTTGTATAGACCCTAAATGTTCAACCAAAGGAAAATTGTTGGGTGAGTAGTACCACAGACTTTAGTCTGTTTGGAAGTGAGACAGACTAAAGTCTGTGATACGGCTGCTTCCTTTATTTAATTTGCTTGCCACTTTTACATTGGTTTGAAACCTAGATAAAATTTTTAATCATGAACGCTATTTCGGAGCAACAGTTGGAGGAAGAGAAGTTGACTATCCAAGCTGCTTATGAGCAGATGTTGGGTAAGATAAAGTCGTCTATGGACGATGAGGACAAGCGCAATATCAAGGCGGCTTACGAAATGGCAGTTGAGGCGCATGCTCCTCAACGCCGTAAATCGGGAGAGCCTTATATTTTGCATCCAATAGCTGTGGCACAAATTTGTGCGGAGGAAATTGGTCTTGGTCCAACGGCAATTGTCAGTGCACTTTTACATGATGTTGTGGAAGATACGCCTGTTACTTTAGAAGATATTCAAAAGGAATTTGGAGAAAAAATCGCCCATATTGTTGATGGTTTAACGAAGTTAGACCATTCGGTAAATGCGGAGAGTCCGCAAGCTGAGAATTTTAAAAAAGTACTTGGAACGCTCATTGAAGATGTTCGGGTAGTTTTGATAAAAATGGCGGACCGACTCCATAATATGCGGACACTTGGGGCGATGCCTCGCCACAAGCAACTCAAAATTGCTTCTGAGACTGAATACATTTATGCGCCGCTTGCCCATCGTTTGGGATTATATGCTATCAAAACGGAGTATCAAGATTTGGTTTTAAAAATCCGTGACCCCGAGACCTATCATGGTATTGCACGTAAGTTGCAGGAGACCAAACGAGCAAGAACGACTTATATCGAAAAATTTATCGAACCTATCCAAAAAGAATTGGATGAAATGGACGTGCCTTATAAGGTTTTGGGACGACCCAAATCCATTTTTTCTATCATGAATAAGCTAAAAACCAAGAAGGTCGCTTTTGAAGAAATTTATGACCTTTTTGCGGTTCGGATTGTTGTAGATGTTCCACCCAAAAAAGAAAAACCTGTTTGTTGGTTGGCTTATTCGACAGTCACTGATATTTACCAACCTATACCCGAACGACTTAAAGATTGGATTACCACACCAAAATCTAATGGTTATGAAAGTTTGCATACCACAGTTGTTGGCCCCAATGGTCGTTATGTTGAGGTGCAAATCCGTTCGCAGCGCATGGACGAAATTGCGGAACGTGGTTTCGCTGCACATTGGAAGTACAAAGGTGTTTCGGCACAACCCAATGTGTATGACCGTTGGTTGAGCAGTATTCGAGATTTGTTTGATAACAAAGAGAGTGATGCAGTAGAATTTATCAATGATTTTAAAACGAACCTTTTTAATGAAGAGGTTTATGTTTATACACCCAAAGGTGATATGCGGATGCTTCCTAAAGGAGCAACCGCATTGGATTTTGCCTTTGATATTCATAGCGAAGTGGGTTATCATTGTTCGGCAGTTAAAGTCAACAATAAATTGGTACCGATGGGCTACAAGCTCAAACATGGCGACCAAGTAACGGTTATTACCAACAAAAATCAAAAACCAACAGAGTCTTGGCTCAAGATGGTGGTTACAGGAAAGGCTCGTTCCAAAATTCGTTCTTCTATGAAGGAAGAGTTGCGTAAAAAAGGTATCTTTGGTAAAGAAGCCTTGGAACGAAAGTTTAAAAACCTAAAAATTGATTTTGAAGAAAATATTGATTTTTTAGTCAAATATTACGATCTCAAATCGAGGGTTGATTTGTATTTTGCTTATGCAATAGAACAGCTTTCGACGACGGACATCAACAAGTTATTTACCATTTCCAATGGTAAATTGACCGAAATCGTAGAAGAAGTACCCGAAAGCGAAACGGATGCTACTGCACCTTCTGGGCCGACGCGCAAAGAACGTCGCAAGAGCAAAATCAAACCCAAAATTGTTATCAACGGACAATCGGCCGACCAATTCAAATACGAATTGGCCACTTGTTGCAATCCTGTACAGGGCGACTATATTTTTGCTTATATGTCCAACAATGGTTGTAAAATACATCGTTCTTCTTGCCCCAATGCTACGCAATTGATGGCAAACTATGGTTATCGTATCATGAAAGCCGAATGGTCAGCCAGTATGGGCAATGATTTTGTGGCGGAGTTGTTGATAACAGGAGTGGACAAAGGGGTAGGAGTTATACAAACCTTATCAGTAGAAATTTCTAATAAGTTAGGACTCAATATTCGCTCTTTTTATATTGATGGCCACGAAGGATACTTCGAGGGTCGTGTCAAATTGGTCGTTTCCAATACCGACCAATTGACAGTTGCCATAAAAGCCTTAAAGAAACTGGAAGGAATACAGTCGGTAACAAGAATCGCATAATTTATTTGTAAATCAAAACTTCACGACCACTAGGTTTAGCATAAGCTCGATACATGCCTTCTGAATTGAAAGGCATGGCCACATTACCATTTTTATCTAGGCAAATTGCACCACCTTCCCCTTGCGCTTTTACCAACTTATCATTGATAACGTAATCGCCTGCTTCTTGTACCGAAGCTCCTTTGTACTCCATCATGGCCGAAATATCATGCGCCACCGCATAGCGAATAAAGTACTCGCCATGTCCCGTGCAAGAGACAGCACAAGTCGCATTATTGGCATACGTTCCTGCGCCAATAATAGGAGAGTCGCCGAGACGATTCCAACGTTTATTGGTCATACCACCAGTAGAAGTTCCTGCTGCAAGATTACCGTTTTTGTCGAGTGCTACACAACCGACAGTTCCATGTTTGGCTTCAGAACTGACCTCTTTTTCGGCAGCTTCTTCAGCTTTTACTTTTTGGAGAAAATCCCAACGGCGTTGGGTGAAAAAATACTTGGATTCAACCGTTTCTATACCTTGTGCGGCTGCAAATATTTCTGCGCCTTTGCCTGTCAAAAGGACATGGTCTGATTTTTCCATGACGGCACGAGCTGCTGAGATAGGATTTTTGATATTGCTCACTCCACCGACAGAACCTGCATTTAGATTTTTTCCTTCCATAAAAGAAGCATCCAATTCGTTAGTTTCTGCATTGGTAAAAACTGCTCCTTTGCCAGCATTGAAGAGGGGCGAATCTTCCATATAATGAATGGTTTTTTCGACAGCATCCATACTTGAACCACCATTTTTTAGAATGTTTTCTCCAATATCGAGGGCAGCATTGAGTGCTGTGAGATATTGTTTTTCTTTTTCGGGGGTCATGTTCTTTTTTGTAATCGTACCTGCCCCGCCATGTATGGCGATGGCGTAAGCTGCTTTTTGACTTTCAGCATTTGAGTTTATTTTGGAAACTTGAGTTGATGGATTTTCGGAGTTAGAGCATTGAAAAAGAAAGAGGCTAAGAAGTAGGAGATATATTGTTTTGTAGTTCATTGGTGGTAGATTTCGTGTTTGTGTATCTATGTGTTTGCGTGTGTGAGTTATCATAAACACACAAACACATAGGGACACAAACACATTTTTACAAGCTCGACATAATCAATAAATCCAAATCGGTAGATTTAATTTTGAAGCGTTGCCCTAAGTAGGAATTAGTTAGGCAACCTTTATAAGTATAGACTCCATTCCGAAGTCCCGTTTGATTTTGAAGTAAGGATTCGATACCGCCCATTTCGCTGGCATTGAGCATAATAGAAGTCATGATATTACTAATGGCAATAGATGCTGTACGTGCCATTTTGGAAGCAATATTGGGAACACAATAGTGAATGACATCGTGTTTGACAAAAGTAGGTTTGTTGAGTGAAGTGACTTCGGATGTTTCAAAACAGCCACCTTGGTCAATACTTACATCTATGATGACTGAACCTTTTTTCATTTTAGAAACAATGGCTTCGCTTACCAACATGGGCGTTCGACCTGCTTTGGAGTGAATAGCTCCTATGACGACATCGGCACTAAGTAATTCTTTTTCGAGTTGGATAGGATTGAGCGAAGATGTATTGAGTTGACGACCAACCAAACTCTGTAAGCGCATGAGTTTGGAAATATTATTATCAAAAATACGAATATCTGCGCCCAAACCTAATGCGACGCGTGTCGCAAATTCTGCGACTACGCCTGCACCCAAGATAACCACTTTCGATGAAGGAACACCCGAAATTCCACCTAATAAAACACCTTTTCCTCCGTTTTGATTACTCAATAATTCACCAGCTGTTATAATCGCACTCAAACCAGCCAATTCACTCATTATACGAACAACAGGAAAAGTCCCATTCTCATCTTGAATATATTCCATAGCAAGCGCAATTACTCGTTTTTTGCGAAGTTTGTGGATATACTCTGCCGAAATTAGAGGTAGTTGTATGGGCGAAAATAGGATTTGGTTGGGCTGAAAAAGATCGAGTTCTTCTAAAGTTGGAGGCGCAACTTTGACGAGTACATTGGATTTATAAACCTGTTCTTTGCTGTAAGCGATGTCTGCACCAACTTCAGAGTAGGCTTGGTCGGAGTAATTGGCGTGTTCGCCTGCTCCCGTTTCAATGACAACTCGGTGGCCATGTGCAATAAGGGTTGCTACAGAAGCAGGAACAAGTCCTACTCGTCTTTCCTGAAAACGCTCTTCTTTGGGAATACCAATGAAGAGCTTGTTCGGTTTACGTTGCACTTCGAGCATTTCGGTTTGTGTTTGGAATTGCCCTTGTGTAAATATTTGTGGTATTGGGATACGTTTTTTTGAATCGCTCATTTGTAAAAATGATGTTTTTTGTAAAAATAAGTGGCAAACCAAAATTACTTATAAATTATTTTGTTCTTACCACCTAACTGACAAAAATAAGGTTTTTATTAGTAAAAATTGTCCTTTGCAGGGATTAGTTATTTTATAAAATAAGACAATACCGTATTGACATCTTCTTTGAAGTTTTTGCCAATATCAATTTGTTTGTCATTTTCGAGTACAAAATATTTGCCTTTTGCGTAGTGTTTGATGTGTAGCAGGTTAATCATATAAGAGCGATGCACTCGAAAAACGGATGTTTTTTCGAGTAGCTCTTGGCAGTCTTTGAGTCCCAATGTTGTAGTTCTTACTTTGTGATCAGTCGAATGTATATCAGAAACTCTACCTTTTGATTCTATAAAATTTATCTCATTTAAACTAATGTAAAAACTACCATTGTTATTAGAAAATTCGATTTTGGAGCTTAGCGAAAGTTCAGTTTTGTTATGAAGGTTAAGTTCGATAGAGTGAGCAGCTTTCTGAACAGCTTTATACAGTTCAACAGGAACAATGGGTTTGAGCAAATAGCCAATGGCTGCTGCTTTGAATGCTTTGAGGGCATAGCCTTTTTGACTGGTGGTGAGTATGATTTTAAATGTATCTTCATCAAAAAAGTCAGTCAGTTTGAAGCCTGAATAGTGTGGCATATCGGTGTCGATAAATACGAGTTGCGGCTTGTATTGATGGATTAAATGAACGGCTGAAGGCAAGTCATGGGCTTGCCCTATGACTTG
>JAHDEQ010000001.1:42103-52867 GCA_020628755.1 Saprospiraceae bacterium | reverse complement strand
GCATCTTCAAATCGCATCACTTCTAGACTCAAATATAGCTGTAGTGCATCAATTTCTTCTTCTAAGGAAATACGTTCTTTATCAGACATATTGAGTATCGTACGCATGAGTTTTGAAAACTGTCCCAAGTATTTATTAGCAGCACGTTTATCTTGTAACATGATAAACTCTTGTATGGAGTTGAGTGAATTGAATAAAAAATGAGGATTCATTTGCACTCGAAGAGCTTGCAACTGTGATTCTTTGATTTGACTTTGTATAGCACTTTTTCGCTTGTTGTTTTGAACGATAGAGTAAGCAATCAAAAACATTAAACAAAGTCCCGCTAAGAGACATAAGCCTCTAAACCACCATTTGCTCCAAAATGGACGATCGATGTTGAGTTTGAAACCAATGGGCTTGGACCAATCAGAGTTGATAGATTTGGCTCTTAATGAAAAGATATAGTTACCAGGATTAAGTGAAGGATATTGAATTTCATCGGCAAAGGTCGTGACCCAATTGTCATTGAGTCCTTTCATCTTATATTGGTATTGTATGCTATTGGCATTGGTAAATTGTATCGCCGAATAGTTGATATTTAGATTGTTTTGAGAAAATTTTAAATCATATTGTGGCAATATTGTGGTGTCTCGATTGGCTATTTTGGTAGCAGCAAAATACAAATTGGGCGGACTTTCTTCAAGTGCAATATTTTTATTGAAATAACATAAACCTTTATTGGTAGCTACTAACAAAGTGTCTTTTTTGAGATAGAGATAATTTACTTCATCGTTGGGCAAGCCATTGGCTTGGGTCAACGACAAAATGCTATAATCAGATAAATATATTTTGTTCAAACCTCTATTGGTAGCCAACCACAAGATCTGATTATCTATAAGTGAAAATTTACAATTGTCACTTAGTAGGCCATCGTCTGTTTTGAGATGTTTTTGCACGACACCATCTTTATAAAAAATAAGACCATTGCCTTGCGTAGAAAGGCAAAGTACAGAATCTTTAGTCATGGACAGATGACGAATATCGTCTTTTATCAAATCAGCACTCAAGTGATGATTTTTTTGACCATCAAAATAAAATAGTCCTTCTACTGTTCCAAAATAACAAGTATTTGAACCAGATGGATAAATGGAATAAGTTCTGATATTGCCAAGAAAATTAGACTTGTTTTTTTCCAAGTAGCCCATGCCTGTACTACGCCCAAACCAAATTTTGTCATCATTCGTAACCGAAATTTGTTTAAAAGAACCATTATTGGTAGAGGTAATATTCCAGTTTTTATCAAAAGTTAAGATTTTGGAAGAACAGGATAGAGATATTAAGTCATTATGTGATTTGATGTCATAGATACGAAGGGATTTTTTTTGTAATTTTTTTTCAAAAAGATAATTCAAATGTTCATCTAAGACAATCATTTGACTCCCTTCTGTACCTAATACAATATTGCCAGTAGCTGTTTCGCCTATTGCTGTTGTCTTATTCCATTTTGGGTGATTATAGACTTTGATTTCTGTACTAGGCAAGAAAAATAAACCATCCGTCAAGGTAGTTACCCAATAATTTTTATTTTTATCCTGAGTGATATAGCCCACATTACTATTTTGTAAGTGGCGACTAATGGTGTAAGAACCCTCTTTTTGATAGGTAAGCAGTAGTAAGCCTTCACGAGAAGCTATCCAAATATTGTTGAGATGGTCTTGAAAAATATTATTGATACCAACTTGTGTAAATTCACTAAACTCTTCAAAGGCTCGGCGTAATTTTTTTGTTTTTATAGAAAATAAATATAAATTTCCTTTCAAAGTAGGTATTAAATATTCTTCTTCATTAGGCATTTTTATACAAGGACTGTGAAATATTGCACTATAAGAATGTTTATCTACATGTGTCAAGGTTTTACCTTTAAATTCAAAAACACCTTTTTCGTTGACCAAAAAAGTAGTATTTGAATCAATTGGGATAAAGGCTTTTGAGTTAGATAGTAATTTGTTTTCTATTATGTGATAAGCATTTTCAAACAAAATACTATCTCTATTAACAATAGAAACTTTATTGCTTCCCTCACTCAATATCCATATGTTTTTATTTTTATCTTCATGGATACTATTCATAAATCTTCCTTTCGAAAACCAATTGTCATTTAAGCGAATTAGGCTATCTTGTTCATGCACATAAATATGATTTTTTAAATCAATAAAAAACAAGCGATTAGGCTTCGAAAAGTACATTCGGATGATTTCGTTTTGTTGTAGTACTTCTTCTTGTGCCTTGATAAATTGTTGACCATTAAATTTACAGACTTCTGCTTCCGATGTTATCCACAAAAAGCCTTCTTGATCTTGTACTATATGATAGAGATAGTTGCTTGGTAGGCCATTGTCGGGCGTATATTGTTGAAAGGGCAGTTGTTGCCCAAATAAACAGTAACTACTACTCAGTAGCAAAAGAAAGGAGAGTATTACTATGTGTATGAGCTTTTTCAAATTTGTAAAAAGAATATTTCTAAATTTATTTATTTTTTAGATTTTTAAAAGGCTGATATTGAAATATTTATGTAGTATTTTTTCAAACACTAGCATAATGTATAAAATCCTTTTTTTGATGCGAAATTTCTTACAAAATACGACATTTTTTTCGTATTTTTGTCTCCATTTTAAAATAGGTACAAGAGAAGGTAAGTTCTCAAAAAAATAAGGTCATATTTTGACCTCATTTAATTATCATCATTAATTTAACTTACTCCAAAACAAAACTTGTTCCACTAGAATTTACAAATCGATTCAATGGCAAAAGATAACAAAAAAGGACAACCGCAAAGTGGCTACGGTGCGGACAATATCCAAGCACTCGAAGGATTAGAAGCAGTACGTAAACGCCCAGGGATGTATATTGGTAGTACCGATACCAAAGGTTTGCATCACTTGGTTTGGGAGGTTATAGACAACTCTATTGATGAGCATTTGGCTGGGCATTGTTCGCTCATCGAAACCATCATCCATAAAGATAATTCGATAACAGTCAGAGATAATGGTCGTGGTATTCCTGTGGGTATGCACGCCAAACTCAAAAAATCTGCACTCGAAGTCGTTATGACTGTCCTCCACGCAGGGGGTAAGTTTAACAAAGATACCTACAAAGTATCAGGTGGTTTGCACGGGGTTGGGGTTTCTTGTGTAAATGCCCTTTCTGAAGTGCTAATAGCAGAAGTTCATCGAGATGGTAAAGTTTATAAACAAGAATACCACCGAGGCAAACCTCAAGCCGATGTGGCTGAGGTGGGCAAGGCTTCTGAGACAGGTACTTTTGTTACCTTCAAACCTGATTCGGAAATTTTTGAAACATTAGAATACAAATATGATGTCTTAGCTACTCGTATCAAAGAGTTATCTTACCTCAATAAAGGTCTTACCCTTACATTGACCGATGAACGAGAAAAAGGTGAAGGCGATGAGGAGTTTAAAAAAGAAACTTTTTACTCCGAAGGTGGACTCAAAGAATTTGTCACTTTCCTTGACGAAGGACGCACCAAATTGATTGAAGAACCCATACACGTTATGGGTAAAGAAGATAATGTAGAAGTGGAAGTTGCGATGCAATACAATACTTCTTTTTCAGAAAATATATACTCTTTTGTAAATAATATCAACACGCGTGAGGGCGGAACCCATGTTAATGGTTTCCGACGTGCTATCACACGTCTTTTCAAGAACTATGGCGAAGAGAATGGCTATTTCAAAAAACTCAAATTTTCTATCTCAGGAGAAGATTTCAAAGAAGGACTCACAGCTATTGTTTCGGTAAAAGTACCTGAGCCACAGTTTAAAGGACAAACCAAAGGAGAACTTGGAAACTCTGAAGTTACAGGTATTGTATCTCGTAAAGTAGGGGAAGTTTTGGGGCATTATTTGGAAGAAAACCCCAGACAAGCCAAACGCATTATTGATAAAGTGATTCTTGCAGCTACGGCTCGTCATGCAGCTCGCAAAGCTCGTGAGATGGTGCAGCGCAAAAACGTCCTTACAGGAGGAGGTTTGCCAGGGAAGTTATCCGATTGTTCTTCCAAAGACCCTGTAGCTTCTGAGATTTTCTTGGTCGAGGGGGATTCGGCAGGCGGTACAGCCAAACAAGGACGAGACCGTTTCTTTCAAGCGATTCTTCCACTTCGAGGTAAAATCTTGAACGTTGAAAAAGCAATGGAACACAAGATTTACGAAAATGAGGAAATCAAAAATATGTTCACTGCTTTGGGCGTAAGCATCGAAGAAAAAGACGGCGAACGTATCCTCAATATGGAGAAGCTACGTTACCACAAAATCGTTATCATGTGTGATGCCGATGTGGATGGTAGTCACATCGTGACTTTGATTTTGACCTTCTTTTTCCGCTATATGAAACCACTCATCGAACAAGGTTACTTATATATTGCTGCTCCACCATTATATATGGTTAAAAAAGGAAAGAGTTTCCGCTATTGTTGGGACGAAGATGAACGCCAAGACGCTATCAATCATTTCTCAAAAGGTGAAAACGACAACTCCGTAAAAATACAACGTTATAAGGGATTGGGAGAGATGAATGCCGACCAATTGTGGGAAACCACAATGGATCCTGATACCCGAATTTTGCGACGTGTAACCATTGAAGATGCCCTAGAAGCCGATCGAGTTTTTGCGATGTTGATGGGAGACGAAGTACCTCCACGCCGTGCTTTTATCGAGGCCAATGCCAAGTATGCCAATGTAGATGTATAGTGGCGCAAACTTTAGTTTGCGTAAGTATTAAGTGAGTATAAAGTATCGCTTTGCAAACTACGATGAAGTATGCTTTTCAGAAAGTGCAATTTAGTTGCATAAGAAATCAACCAATCTATGAGCAATTTTGTAGTATCTGCACGAAAATATAGACCCGTTCGTTTTGACGAAGTCGTAGGGCAAACCCACGTTTCGCAAACACTCAAAAATGCTTTGCAAAACGACCATTTAGCACACGCATTTTTGTTTTGTGGCCCTCGTGGAGTAGGTAAAACAACTTGTGCACGTATTCTTGCTAAAGTACTCAATTGCCAAAATAGAACCGACGATTTTGAACCCTGCAATACCTGTGATTCTTGCCAATCTTTTAATAAAAACGCCTCTTTCAATATTACCGAATTAGATGCTGCTTCTAATAATAGTGTGGATCATATTCGTTCTTTGGTTGAGCAAGTGCGCTTTCAGCCGCAGCAAGGCGAGTACAAAGTTTTTATTATAGATGAGGTACATATGCTTTCGCAAGCCGCCTTCAATGCTTTCCTAAAAACATTGGAAGAACCGCCATCCTATGCGATTTTTATCCTAGCTACAACCGAAAAGCACAAAATCATTCCTACGATTTTGTCCCGTTGCCAAATCTTTGATTTTCGACGAATTCAGGTTGCCGATATTGTTAGTTATTTAGAAGAGTTGTGTGCTAAAGAATCTATCACAGCAGAATCGGACGCTTTGCACATTATCGCCCAAAAAGCTGATGGAGCTTTGCGTGATGCACTCTCAATTTTTGACAGAATTGTAAGTTTTTCAGGCAAATCTATCACGTACGACGATGTTATTGAGAATCTCAATATTTTGGATTATGACTATTATTTCAAAATAGTAGATGCTTTGATGACTTCTGATGTAGCGCAAGTTTTGCTGATTTTTAATGATATTCTTAGACGAGGTTTTGAACCTGATATTTTTATAAATGGATTGGCCGAACATTTGAGAAATCTCTTGGTTTGTAAAGACGAACAAACGGTTGCTTTATTGGAAGTTTCTCAGTCGCTTCAGCAAAAATATTTAGGTCAGTCGCAAGCTGCGCTTGCGTCCTTCCTTTTGTCGGGCCTCAGTATCGCCAACGATTGCGATATTAATTACAAAATGGCTCGAAACAAACGCCTCCATGTCGAAATGGCCATCATCAAAATGGCGCACATTGCACAAGCCATTGATTTGTCCAAAAATCCAATTACTGTTCCACAAGCAGCTCCTGTACAAGCTCCAATTGCCGAAAAAAAAAATCCAGTAGTTAGCAATTCAGTTGAGCAGGTGCAAGAAAAGCAGTCGCAAGCAGAACAGTTACCCGTTGAGCAGTCGCCTGATGCAGAGCAGTCAGTTAATGAGCCACCCGTCGAACAGTTACCCATAACGAATAAGGGATTAACTGATCCGCCAATTAGCCAAACCCCTAATCCACCAAATGCAAATAAACTTTCCTCTCGTCTAAAGACCAATCCCAAACATCAACTCGCATCACTCGACGACCTCGCCAAAGAAGTAGAAAACGAATCCGCAGAAGAAGAAAGCAAAGAAAAGGTAGAAGTTACCCTCGAGAAAGTACAAGAAGTTTGGAATGAATACACCCAAGCTATTACCTCTAAAGCCGCACAAACATCCCTCAAAAATGCAGAATTGGCCTACCAAGAAGGACAAATCATTGTAACGGTAGGTTCTAGTTTAGCAGAGGGACATATCCGAAAAGAACTAAGAGACTTAATGCCCACCTTGCACAAAAAATTGCAAAACAAGAGAATAACCCTCGAATTTAATATTGATTCCTCCAAGTCAATGATTCACAAAGCCCCAACTAAACCCAAAGTCCTCACCCCAAAGGAGAAGTTCGACCAAATGAAAGAACAAAATCCTCTAGTCGAAAAAATCTATAAGCGTTTTGATTTTTTGTTGGATGACTGAGCGATTTTTGCGATAGCAAAATAAAGTGCTAGCAGCACTTTAAGCGAAGGAACACGAAGTGGCGGGCGGACAATTTTTGCGATAGCAAAATAAAGTGCTAGTAGCACTTTAAGCAAAGGAACATCTTAGTGAAGGGTATCCGATTTATTATTAAAAAGCCATTTATCCTACGAATCTCCCAAAAATCCTATCCCGCTTCTCTCTTTTTTTCAAACCTTTACGACAATTTTCGAGTTTCATTTACATTGCCCCAATGTAAACCTTTATATTTGTATGCTTTTATAAATTTTCTCTCACACATCTATTTTAAAAATATGAGACTAATAAGCCTCCTACTATTCTTAGTAATAACCCAAATTGGGTTTGCACAAAAAAACAATTATTGGACTGAAATCCACAACCGAACTGCCAACGCTTTTGAATACGAAGATCGTATTCAAATCCCGACCAAGTTTCGAGTGATGGACTTGGATTTATCCAATTTAAAACAACAATTACAACAAGCTCCGCTTGAATTCAAAGGCCCAAAAAGTAATGTGATTATCACACTACCCGTAAAGGAAGGATTTGAAGAATTTGAAGTCTATGAATCGCCTGTCATGTCGCCCGTTTTGGCCGCCAAATTTCCAAAAATAAAATCCTACAAAGCACGAGGCATCAACAATCGTTTGTTGAGTGCACGATTTGATTATTCGCCCGAAGGGTTTTATGCCTCTATTTTTACTGAAGAAGGCAGAATATTTATAGACCCCGAAGAAACGACCAATCAGTATATCTGTTACAGCACCAAAGATTTGGAGCTACGAGGAGCTATCAAGCCATTGGCTTGTGGCTATACGCCTGATTTGGCCGCTGAACTCAAAGAAAGTTTTGACGACCTTAGTACTTTATCTTCCTATCGTTCCAATGCGGATATAGTACCACTTCGTATTTATCGTTTGGCATTGGCTTGTACTGGTGAGTATGCTTTGGCCAAAGGTGGTACGCTACAATCCGTAGCGGCATCCTTTGTTACGGCTATCAATCGTGTTAATCAGATTTTTGAGCTAGAAGTGGCTGTTAGAGTACAATTAATAGATAATAATGATGACCTCATCTTTTTAGACCCAGATACCGACCCTTATGTAAATCCTACATTGGGGACAGGCTTGTTGGGACAGAATTTTCCTGCTTTTAACCAAGCAGGAGTTACTTTTGACCAATACGATTTGGGGCATGTATTTACGATTGGCTGCTCCGATGTAGGTGGTGTTGTAAGCGGACGTACGTGTAATGACGAAGGCAAAATGCGAGGCGTAACTTGCCACTACAGTTCCAATATCGAAACGATTGTCATTGATGTAATGTCGCACGAGGTCGGACACCAGTTTACCTGTGGACATAGCTGGAACAATTGTCCTAGCTCCATCCAACAATTGAGCGAATCCAATGCTTATGAGCCAGGTAGTGGTTCTACTATTATGTCTTATGCAGGAGCTTGTGGCGAAGAAAATATACAATTTAATTCGGACGAATATTATAATATTGGTTCGCTCGAAGATTATATCTTCTACAGTCGAGAAGGACAAGGTACTTGTGGCACTAGCCAACCAACAAGTAACAATGAACCAGTTATAGAATTGCCTTACGAGAATGGTTTTTCAATTCCGCTTTCTACACCTTTTGAGTTGGAAGCTATAGCGAGCGATGCCGACGGCGATCCCATTACTTATTGTTGGGAGCAATTTGATACGGGCCCTGTAAGTCCACTTGGGATGCCCTCTATCGGAGCACCTATGTTTCGTTCTTTTCCACCTACGACCAATCCACAACGAATTTTTCCACGAATTCAAAATGTTATTTCTAACAATAATGACCCAACAGAAGTCTTACCATTTTATGAACGTGATATGACTTTCCGTTGTACTGTTCGAGACAACAACCCCGAAGCAGGAGGTACAGTTTGGGAAGAAGTACGCTTTGAAGCAACCGAATCGGCTGGGCCGTTTCGAGTGTCTTATCCAAGTGCTTTTGGTTTAGAATTTGAAGTTGGAGAATACATTGAAGTACAGTGGGATGTTGCTAATACGGACAATAGTAGAGTTAATTGTCAGACGGTTGATATTTATCTATCCACAACAAATGGCAATGCTTTTCCAATATTATTATTGGAAAATACGCCCAATGATGGAAGTGCTTTTGTCGTCATTCCAAATAATGTGACCAATTCGGCTCGTATCAAAGTAAAAGCAGCCGACAATATCTTTTTTGATATTTCTAATTCTAATTTTAAAATATTAGAACCAACTACGCCAGGTTATGCTTTGAGTGTAAGTCCTGTAGCACAACAAGTTTGCCTGCCTGATGCTGCAAATGTGCAAATGCAAACATTTGCACTGCTCGACTACGATAGCTTAGTAACATTTGAAGTGATGAGCGGTTTGCCCGATGGTGCTGTAGCTAGTTTTGAAACCAACCCAACTTTGCCTTCTGAAGGTACAAATTTGAATATTGACATGAGTAATGTCACCGAAGAAGGCGCTTTTACAGTTACAGTACAGGCCATTGCTCCAAGTGCAGATACATTGCTTAGAACTTTTATTTTAAATACAGTCTCCAATGATTTTGAAGCCCTCACCATCAACACGCCTGTTGATGGCGGAACAGGTATTTCTACGCTACCTGAGTTGACTTGGAATATGGTGGATGCGGCTGACTCTTATACGATAGAAATTGCTACCAGTCCTACATTTGGTTCGTCAATAGTAGATATGGCCGAAGGCGTGGCAGGAGGTTCATATAGCCCAGGTATTACACTCGAAGAATCTACAGGTTATTATTGGCGAATCATCCCCGAAAATGCCTGTGGAAAAGGAACGCCTATTGCTACAAATTCTTTTCAAACGGTTTCTTTTAGTTGTGCAAGCGAAAAAAGTATTGATACACCTATCAATATTTCTGGTTCGGGAGTTCCGACCATTGAATCCAAAATCAATGTTTTAGCGGATGGAGTTATTAGCGATATTAATATTCCTTTGCTACAAGGAAATCACGAGTGGTTTCAAGAATTGAGACTAAGTTTAGTCAGTCCAGCAGGTACAGAAGTGATTTTGTTTGAAGACGAATGCCTAAACTATAACGGTATTATGAATACGGGTTTTGATGACCAAGCTCCTACGGATTTTTCATGTCCTCCATTGGCTGTTTATCAGCCTTTGCAGCCCTTGTCTGCTTTTGTAGGTGAAAATTCTGCTGGTTTTTGGATACTCAAAATTGAAGATTTGTCGGGTGGAAATGGTGGCCAAGTCACCGATTGGGAACTGGAGTTTTGTGCAAGTGTCAATACTACACCTCCTGTATTGATAACCAACGAGGCAATGAACGTAAATCCTAGTCAAGGACGCAATTTATCTAATGAATTTCTTTTGGTCGAAGATGCGAATAACGAGGAGTGGGAGTTGATTTATACGCTTGTAAATACTACCCAAAAAGGAACACTTGCCCTCAATGGCGAAGCCCTTGAGGTCGGTGATGAGTTTACACAATCCGACATTCACTGGGGACGAGTCCGTTATACACATGAAGGTACAGAAGACGAAACGGATGCTTTCCGTTTTACCGTTAGAGACAATGAAGGTGGTTGGATTGGTACGTTACAATTCAATCTTATCATGGATTCTAATGTCATGGTGAGTACGTCTGATTTGGAGGATAACACTTCAATTTCTGTATTTCCTAATCCAGCAACGGACAAGGTTCAGCTTCAATTCAAAAATGATATTTCAGCACAAGCTGAAATTAGTATAGTAGATGTCAAAGGCCGAGTTTTAAGTACACAAAGCCATCAAATTCAAGCTAATAATGTTGAATTGAATGTGGCTACTTTGCCTGCGGGTGTTTACTTTTTGAAAATACAATTAGAAGGAAATGATATTTCTTCCTTTAAAAAATTGATAATAGAATAGAGAGAAAGGGTTAACTGCTTAATGTAGTTTATGAGTTAGCCAGTTAACCAAAAACAAATTGATGGTGAATTGTACCACAGACTTTAGTCTGTATCACTTCAAAACAGACT